>NZ_JBFUCW010000019.1:0-92928 GCF_056405035.1 Pedococcus sp. P2_A3
GTCGGTGGCGGCGTCCGCGCCAGTGGCGCCGCCGTCGTCAGCCGACCCCGCGGACTCGCGGGTGGGCACGGCGGCCACCTGCGGCGGGCCAGCGGCCTTGGTCGCGGCGCGGCGACGAGTGGGGCGGGCAGCGGCCGGGTCGGGGGCCTGGAAGAGCACGCCGAAGCTCGGCACGGTGCCCGCGGTGGGCTGACCGTCGGCGTCCAGCTCGACCTCGTCGTCGTCTTCCTGGGCCTCTTCGACCTGGGCGGTCTCGTCGGAGTCCGCGGAGACGTCGGCAACGGCCGGGGCGCCCAGGAGCGCGGCGGCGGCCTCCTCTGCAGTGGGCTCCGCCTGCGCGGACTCGTCCGCCGGGACGGCCTTGGTCGCCTTCTTGGCGGTGGCCCTCTTCGCGGTGGTCTTCTTCGCGGCGGCCTTCTTGGCGGTGGTCTTCTTGGCCGCGGCCTTCTTGGCCGTCTTCGGCGCGGACGCGGACGCGTCGGCCTCGGCCGATGCGTCAGAGGCGGGCTCGGTGGTCCCGGCCCCAGAATTGAGGGCCTCAGCGTTCAGGGCCTCAGCGTTCAGGGGCTCAGCGGTCAGGGGATCGGAGCTCGCAGGCTCGTTCGCCTCGACGGCGGCTGCCGGAGCGGAGGTCTTCTTGGTCGCGCGCCGAGCGGCCCGCTTGCGGGCTGGCGCGGGCGCCGTCGAGGCTGCGCCGCCCGTGCCGACCGGTCCCTGAGCGGCTTCGGAACTCTCGGCGGGAGACTCCTGCGACGAGGAGTCGGGGGTGAACAGGTCTTCCGTGGAGGCCATCCGTGGCGTCCTTCCGTCACCCACGGGCGAAGGCCACACCGAGAGTCCGGATCGGACTCTCCCCTCGGCCACGTGGTGCGCGGTGTTGCTCGCGTCGGCGGCGGGTGCCGTCGACACGGAAGTCGGTTGGGCTACGCCTGTCGAGGCTCGCGCAGGTCGCGCGGCACCAAGTCAGACGCCGTCGTCGTCCTCGTCGGCAGCCAGTGGATCAGCCACCCCAGCGGTTGCGGGTCGCAGCGGGCCTTGCGCCAGTCGGGTCACCAGGGGTGGTGTCGGTGGCGCCAGCTCCGTGGCTGCTCGCAGCGCGGTCAGGACGTCGTCGGGGCGTACGGCCGGTGTGGTGTGCCGTACAACCACCCGAAGTATCGCACAGTCGGGCCGCGGCGACGGTTCAGTGGTCATCGACACGACGGCGGATCTCACGTCGAAAGTCTTGGGACCGGTCTTGAAGGTCCGGGTCACCTCGACCCGCTCGAGCGCCAGCAGCTGGTCGGCGGCCGCCWGCAGCTGCTCGGCGCTCACCCAGGGGAAGTCCAGGACCCAGTCGCTGCCCTGCAACCGGTCGGCGAGGGCGCCCGGGGCGGCCTCGACCACCTCGAGCACATCCAGTCCCTCGGGCAGCGCCTCGTCGAGGGCGCGTCGCACCGACTCGGGGTCGACCCGCTCGGTCACCGAGATCTCGAAGTACTCGGCCTCGCTCGCCGTGCCGGTCGGCGCGGCGTTCGCGTAGCTGATCTTGGGGTGCGGGTGGAACCCGGCGGAGAAGGCCATCGGCACCCCTGCCCGGCGCAGGGCCCGCTCGAGCGCGCGCTGGAAGTCCCTGGTCGAGGAGAAGCGCAGCCGACCACGCTTCGCGTACCGGACTCGCAGCTTCTGCACCGCCAGGGCCGGGGGTGGTCCTTCGGGAACTCGCTGTCGGGCCATGGGGAAAGCCTAGGCACCTCTCCCGCGACTGGCTCCAACGGGCCATGGCGGGCCGTCGCGAGAAGTGCCACGGTGAACTCGTGGCAGCGGGCGACGTCCTGCGCGACGTCGTGGAGCGCTCGGTGGTCTCCGACCACGTGGGCAAGTCCGGAGCGGAACTCGAGCGGGTCCGACTCCGGGACGGGCGTGCGCTCGTCGTCAAGCGGGTCGATCCCCAGCACGACGTGACCCTGGCCATGACCGGTGGAGGACCGTCCAGCGAGTACGTCCTGTGGCGCGACGGGGCGTTCGACCGGCTGCCTCGCGGGGTCGCCCACGCCGTGGTCGACGGGTGGGTCGAGGGTGACAGCACCGTCCTGGTCCTGCGTGACCTGGGAGACCGCGTCCTCAGCTGGGACGACCGGCTCTCGGCTGACCAGGCCCGGCGCACGATGACCGCAGTCGCCGCACTGCACCGCGCCTTCCTCGGCCAGGCACCGGCCGGCCTCGCCCCGCTCGACCTCGTCGTGTCGCTGTTCACGCCCCGTCGCATCCGCGAGGCCGAGGTCGACGTCGAGCTCATGCGCCTCGCGTTGCGGGGGTGGGAGCTGTTCGCTGACGCCGTGCCGACCGACGTCGCGGACCCCGTCCTCGCCCTCCTGGACGACCCCGCCCCGCTCGTCACGGCCCTGCGGAGCTCGCCCTCGACGTTGGCCCACGGCGACCTGGCCACGGTGAACATGGCGTTCGACCGCGATGACCTCGTCCTCCTCGACTGGGCGATGGCGACGGACGGGCCGGGCGCCCTCGACGTCGCGCGCTTCGTTGCGGGCTGCTCCTCGGTCGTCGAGGCGACGAGGGAGCAGCTGATCGGCTGGTACCAGTCGGCGGCCGGCCAGGCGTGCGACGACCGGACCATGCACCTCGGGCTGCTGTCAGCGATGGTCTGGCTGGGGTGGAACAAGGCGCTCGACGCTGTCGAGCACCCGGACCCGGCGATCCGGGCCCGGGAGAGGGCGGACCTCGACTGGTGGGTGCGAACCACCAGAGCGGCACTGCAGAGCGGAGCGATCTGATGGACCTCAACACGCTGTACCACCGCACGGTCGAGCACTGGGCCGACGTGGTCGTCGCAGTCCGCGACGACCAGTGGGACTCCCCCACACCCTGCACAGAGTGGACCGTGCGGGACCTGGTGAACCACGTGACGTCGGAGGACCTCTGGACCGAGGCACTCATGGCGGGCCGCACGATCGAGGAGGTCGGCTCCAGCCTTGACGGCGACCTGCTCGCCGACGCGCCGATCGCGCGCTCGATCGACGCCGCCAAGGTGGCCACCACGTCTGTCGTCGAGCGGTTGCCCCGAGGAGGCACGGTGGCCCTCTCGTTCGGCGACACCGACGTGGCCGAGTACGTCTGGCAGCTCGCGGCTGACCACCTCGTGCACTCCTGGGACCTCTCGGCAGCCATCGGCACCGACCGGCGACTGGACCCCGCGCTGGTGGCGGGTGTGGCGAGCTGGTTCGCCGATCGTGAGGAGGCCTACCGTGGCGCCGGAGCCGTGGCGGCGCGGGCGATCTCGCACGGCGGCGCCCAGGGTGACCTGCTGGCCACGTTCGGGCGCGACTCGGAGTGGGGCCGCAACCACGCGTGCACCGCGCGTTTCCTGCGCGCCTTCCGGGCCGGCGACATGGATGCGGCGCTGCTCGAGATGACACCGGACTGCGTGTTCGAGGCCACCGGTCCGGCGCCGGACGGGGTCCGCCACGAGGGAGCCGACGACGTCCGCGCGGTGTGGACGACGATGTTCGCGGAGACCACCGACCCCCTCTTCTCCACCGAGGAGCAGTTCGTCGCGGGCGACCGGGCGGTCGTGCGGTGGTCGTACAGCTGGACCGACTCCGAGGGCGCACCGGGACACATCCGGGGGGTGGATGTCCTCCGGTTCCGCGACGGGCTCATCTGCGAGAAGCTCTCCTACGTCAAGGGCTGACGCTGACCCGCACCTTCGGAATCCGCAGTCGACTGAAACCCGCCCCGGCCCGGTCCTAGCCTGTCCCCATGGCAGACCTCGACCGCGCCCGACTGGCCACGCTCCTCGACGCCGAGCAGGCGGCATACACCGAGCACCACCCCCGCAGCCGCGCCCTCTTCGCCGAGGCCGCCAACCTCTTCGGGCGGGTGCCGATGACGTGGATGAACATGTGGTCCGGCGGCTTCCCGCTCTACCTCGACCACGCGTCGGGCAACCGGGTGACCGACGTCGACGGGCACACCTACGTCGACTTCGCCCTCGGCGACACCGGTGCCATGGCGGGCCACTCCCCCGCGGCGACCGTCGCCGCGGTGCAGCGACGGGCTGGCGAGCTGGGTGGGATCACGACCATGCTCCCCACGGCGGACGCCCAGTGGGTGGGTGCCGAGCTGGAGCGCCGGTTCGGTATGCCGTTGTGGAGCTTCACGTTGTCGGCCACCGACGCGAACCGCTGGGCGATCCGGCTGGCGCGGCTCGCCACCGGCCGTCCCAAGGTGCTCGTCTTCGCCTACTGCTACCACGGTTCCGTCGACGAGGCGTTCGCGCTGCCCGGCCCGGACGGCAAGGCCCAGAGCCGCCCCGGCAACGTCGCGCCCCCGGTCGACCTCGACCTCACCACGCGCGTCGCGACCTGGAACGACCTCGCGTCGGTCGAGGCGGCCCTGGCCCACGGCGACGTGGCGGCGGTGCTGACCGAGCCAGCCCTCACCAACATCGGGATCGTCCTGCCCGAACCGGGGTTCCTCGAGGGCGTCCGCGAGCTGGCCACGAAGCACGGCTCCCTGCTGATGATCGACGAGACCCACACCTTCTCTGCGGGGTGGGGCGGCGCGACGACCGCGTGGGGCCTCGAGCCGGACGTCCTGGTCATCGGCAAGTCGATCGGCGGCGGGATCCCTTGCGGTGCCTACGGTTTGTCGCACGAGGTCGCGCGCGCCGTCACGCGGCACACCGACGCGGGCGACGCCGACATCGTCGACGTGGGCGGCGTCGGGGGCACCCTGGCCGGCAACGCCCTCTCGACCGCGGCCATGCGCGCCACGCTCGGTGAGGTCCTGACCCGTGAGGCCTTCGACCACATGACGGAGCTCGCGAGCGCCTTCACCGACGGGGTCCAGCAGACCTTCGACGAGCTCGACGTTCCGTGGTCGATCAGCCGGCTGGGTGCGCGGGCGGAGTACCGCTTCGCGCGGCCTGCTCCGCGCACCGGCGAGGAGTCAGCCGCTGCGGCGGATGACGAGCTGGACGCCTACCTGCACCTCGCCATGGCCAACCGCGGCATCCTCATGACGCCGTTCCACAACATGGCCCTGATGTGTCCGGAGACCTCACGCGAGGACGTCGACCTGCACACGCGCACCTTCCGCGAGGTCGTCGGCGCCCTGTTCGCCTGAGCGCCCCCGCCCCTCCCGACTGCCCCGGAGGGTCGGGCCCGACGTGCCTCCGACCGCTCGGCGCACGGCCCGGATTGTCTGGTGACGACGCCTCGCGCCGGGCGTAACTTCGGGAGTTGGACCACTTCGCTGGGAAGCGGCCCCTGCCAGAGAAGCGGAGGGTATGAGGTGTTCATCCAGATCATCCAGGGAAAGTGCCGGGACGCGGAACGAATGCACCGGTTGACCGACGAGTGGCGCGAGCAGCTCGGACCGACGGCCGAGGGCTGGCTGGGCGGGACCTACGGCATCACCGACGACAACGAGTTCGTCGGCGTCGTCAGGTTCGAGAGCCGAGAGGCCGCAGCCAGGAACTCCACCCGGCCCGAGCAGGGTGAGTGGTTCACCAGGATGCAGGAGTGCTTCGACGGCGAGGTCATGTTCCACGACTGCGACAACGCCCAGATGTTCCTCAACGGCGGGTCGGACGACGCTGGCTTCGTGCAGGTCATGCAGGGCCGGCTGAGCGACCCCGAGCGGTTCCGGCGGTTCATGGACCAGCCGATGGACATGCTCCAGGAACAGCGGCCGGAGATCATCGGCGGCACCATCGCGATCGACGAGGACGGGTTCTTCACCGAGACCATCGCGTTCCGCAGCGAGGCCGAGGCACGGATGGGCGAGCAGAAGGAGATGCCCGAGGACCGTCGCCGCGAGTTCGAGTCGGAGATGGCCCAGGTCCGCGACATGCGGTACCTCGACCTGCACCAGCCGTGGTTCGCGAGCGGGATGGGCTAGGACCCCCGGCGCACCACCGCACCACCTCGGGCATCCGCGCCGCGTCCCCGCGGCGTCGATGCCTGACGTCCACCCCCACGCAGCCCAGCACGATCCGGCGGCCGCGCGTGACGGCATCGGTGTCACCACCCGACCCATGCCACCTGCCGACAAACGTATGCCGCCCGCTCAGCCGAGGCGAGAAGCCTGGGCGAGCGGGCGGCATACCCAGCCCTCTCCGCACGAGCGGCTGGGGGTGGCACTGGTGTGCGGGTGAAGGGGACTCGCCCACCGKTGCCCGGCGGTCTGGAGGAGGCGACCGCGGCCACTCATATTGGATACCGCGGCCGGGTCATCCTCCGATGACAAATGTCACTCGTTTGATGTGAGTTCCCTGAGAGTCGGCACCGGCGGGCGGGTGAGGGGAACCGCCCGCCGGTGTCCGGCGGTCAGGAGGAGGCGACCGCGGTCAACCACGCCTGCCCGTTGGGCACCCCGACGCCGGTGACGTCGTCATACCCAGGGCGGACGTGGATGGTCAGGGCGGCATCGCTGTCGAAGGTCCGCTCGCTGTAGACGTAGCCCGCTGAGGCGTCGACGCCGTTGACGTAGTCGGTCCTGACGTCGCCCGGGTAGGCGGCGAGGTCGGTCTTGGTGATGTCGATGCTCGAGCTCCGGGCCCCGTAGAGCACCGGGTTGGCCAGGCCGTAGGYGTGCCCGGCCTTCTGCTCCGCGAGGGCGAACATGCCCGCGTAGAGCGGCGAGGACAGCGAGGTGCCGCCGATCCGGTACTCCGAGTACTGCTGCGAGCCGTCCGGGAAGGTCTGGGTCTCACCCACGAGCATGCCCGTGTTGGGGTCGCCCAGCGCCGCGACATCCGGCACCGCGCGCATCGCGCCGCCGCCGTAGGTCTGGGAGATGGGGCCGGGCACGACACCCGCCTGGTAGGACGGCTGGGCGAACAGTCGCGAGGTGCCACCGCCACTGCCGTAGAGGAAGAAGGGGGTGTTCCAGGTGGTCGTGGCCTTGTTCAGCGTGCCCTTGGTCGTCTCCCACCCGAGCTCGAAGACCCGACCGTTCGACTGCGACACACCAGCGCTGGTGCCACCGACCGCCGTGACGTAGGGGCTCGAAGCCGGCCAGTCCGGCGTCGGGGTCGCGCCCGCGACGCCACCGGTCTCGTCGCCGTTGTCACCCGACGAGAAGAACAGCGTGATGCCCTCGGCGGCGGCCTGGATCTGGGTGTCCAGCGACGGCTTGATCGTCCCGGTCGGGAGCGCCTCACCGCCGTAACCGTAGGAGTTGGTGACGATGTCGGCCAGGTGCTGGTCGACCACCTTGTTCATGATCGCGTCGAGGTCGCGGTAGTTGTTCGGTGCGCCGATGTAGGTGATGTCCGCACCCGGAGCCATCGTGTGGACCGCCTCGACGTCGAGGGTCTCCTCACCGGCCCAGCCCTGCGGGTCCTGCCTCGGGTTCTCCGGGCGGTTGTAGGTGCCCGGGGCCACGACCTGGGTGAAGTGACCACTGAGCGAGGGCAGTCCGTGCGCCGCCGAGTAGGTGTTGGCGTCCTGGAGGATCGTCGGCGACGCGTAGGCGTCGATGACGCCGACGGTCACCCCGCGCCCGTCGTTGCCCGAGCCGATCGCCCCGGTCATGCCGTAGAGGCCCTGGAGCTGCGCCCCGGCATACCCCTTGGGCGCGAAGGCGCTCGGTGAGGACGGCAGCGGGGTGCCGTCAGGAGTGGGCGTGTTCTGGACCGTCTTCTGGCCCCAGTAGTCGCTCATCGGCTGGGCGTTGCGGAACAGCGCCGGGCCGGGCGTGACCTTGTCCTGGTGGGCCAGCGTCTGCGACTCGTCGAGCCCGACCACGCCTTCGACGGCCGTGAGGCTGGACGGCGCCTTGAGGGCGGTGGTGTTGCCGCGCACGGTCTTTCCCTCGGTGCGGTACTCGGCGAACGAGGTGTCGAAGGCCGCAGCCGCCTGGGCGAGGGTGCCCGTCGCCTCGACGTACTTCCGGTTGGCCGGGGTCGCCCCGACGGTGAAGCCCTGGCTCTTCAGCCACGACGACACGCTGTCGACATCGGCCTGGGCGGGCGAGAACCGGGCACGGAACTGCGCCGGGGTCAGGAACTTCGTGTAGTTGGCGCTGCCGGGCGTCGAGACAGAGGTCGCGTAGGCCGCGGCCGCGTCGCCTCCCCGGTAGTTGAGGTAGACGCGGAACGTGACCTGTTGCGTGGCGTCGGTGGACGCGGTGCGGTTCTTCGGGACGGCCCAGGACGGGACGCTGCCGGGCAGGGCGTGGGCCCCGGCGGGGGCGGCCAGCGCCGAGCCGGCTGTTGCTGCGGTGACCAGGGCTGCTGCGCCGAGGGCGGCGCAGGCGGTTCTCGAGAGACGGGACATGGAACCTCCGGGACGGGGTGGCCCGGGCGGCCGGGTCTCGGCCGTCCAGGGTGGAGCCGTTTCATTCGACCCCGCGGGGTCGTCCGCGCCCGATGACAAATGTCACCGGTTTGAGGGRATGTCCCAGAGGGCGCCGAGAGGTGGTTCCGCTCACTCCCCCTCCGCGAGCGCGGTCGGCGCGGGCGCCGATCCTGCGGTCCTGGGTTGGGCTAGCCGCGCAATCTCGTTGTGAATCAACCACTTTGGGCCTTTCCTCCTGCGCCTTATGACGGTCTCGCACGAGGTCGCGCCGTCCTAGCGTGAGACCGGGACACACGACGACGTGCCCGACGACCCCACCGCCTCGGCCTCTCATCCACGGGAGCTCCCCCGACGACGGAGCCGCGGTCCACCGCGCCGGCGCGCTGCTCTTCCCGGTCCCGACTCCGGGCCGGGTCACAGTGAAGTGGAGGACGTCATGACACGACGCATGACCGCCCCATCGGGCGGGGTCTTGATGACTCGGAGGTCGCGGCTCAAGGCCGCTTTGGCCATCGCAGGGCTGGTCGTCGCGGGAGCGGTGGCGCTGCCGCAGGTGGCCTATGCCGCCGACGGTCCGTTCACCATCGACGGCGTCGTCCCCGATGCCAACACCACCGAGCTCCCCGACCTGTTCGGCAACGTGAAGGAGCTCGGTCCGCTCAACTCGAGCACGACCAAGATCGGCGTCATCCACAACGACGCGCTGCCGACCCTGGACCTGACGAACCCCAACGCGCAGGTCGACCTGCGCCGCGCCTGGCTGGACACCGAGCGGGACACGGCTGCCCCCAACCACGACTGGCTCTACTTCGCGTGGGAGCGCGACAACAACACCGGCAGCGGCTTCATCGCCTACGAGTTCATGCAGAACGCCGCTCCTGCCGGGTGTGCGTACGACACGGCCACCGACGCCCAGCTGATCGCGAACTGCAACCCCTGGGCCAACCGCACGGCCGGCGACTTCATGATCCTCTGGGACCAGCAAGGTGGGAGCAAGGACCTGTACCTGCGGACGTGGTCCGGCACCGCCCCGAACCTGACCCTGGGCGCACCGTCGCTGCTCGACGCCACGGTGTCGCAGGCCGCCTACAGTGCGGACGGGTTCCGCGGAGAAGCGGCGGTCGACCTGACCGCGACGATCTTCGGGGGCAGCACGGCCTGCAAGGTGTTCGCCAACACGATCCCGAGCACCGTGACCGGCAACTCGGACACGGCCGACTACAAGGACACCATCCTCAAGAACGCGCCGCCGATCACCAACTGCACCTCCACCACCGTCACCACGCCGCAGACCGGCGCGGGTGGCACCATCCCGGCTGGTGGCCTGTCCATCGGCACCGGAGTGGTGTCAGTGCGTGACTCCGCCGTCGTGGGCCTCACCGGCGGCACGGCCACCCCGGCCGGCTCCGTCGCGTTCTCGCTCTGCAAGGTCGACTCCCCCGGACTGTGCACGACTGGCGGCACCTCGGTGGGCTCGACCAACCTGAGCGGCACGGCCTACCCGGTGACGGTGAACTCGCCGACGGCATACGTCACCTCAGCAGGTCGGTACTGCTGGCGGGCGGTCTTCAGCGGTGACTCTGCCAACGGCATCCCGGGCTCGAGCGACTCCCGTGCGAGCGAGTGCTTCACCGTCAACCCGGTGACGCCGTCCCTCGCGACGACGGCCAGTGCCAGCGTCGTCCTCGGTGGTTCGATCAGTGACAGCGCCACGATCGGCGGGTTGGCCACCCAGCCGGCCAGCCCGGTCATCAACACGACCGGAGCCGGTGGTGCTGCCGCGGGTGGCACGATCACGTTCACCCTGTACGGACCGGACAACTGCACCACGCTGGCCTACACCTCGGCCGCCGTGACCGTCTCCGGGAACGGGTCGTACCCGACCCCGACCCCGGCGTTCGTCCCGCTCGCAGCTGGGACCTACCACTGGGTGGCCTCCTACAGCGGGAACCTCCCGAACAACAGCGCCACGTCGCACAACACCGCGTGTGACGACACCAACGAGGACGTCGTCGTGACGACCGTGCCCTCGTCGCTGACGAGTGCGCAGACCTGGGTGCCGAGTGACTCGGTGACCGTGTCCGCCACTGCTGGCGGCGCCATGGCCGGCGTGGTCTCGTTCGAGTTCTTCACCAACGGCACCTGCACCGGAGCGAGCGCCTTCTCGACGACGAAGAACGTCGCCGGAGCCTCGCCCCAGACCGTGCTGTCGGGCAATGCCCCGGCGCAGACGGCTTCCGGGTCGTTCTCGTGGCGGGTCAGCTACGACAGCACCAACGCAGGGCAGCGCGACATCCCCGCAAGCTGCCACGAGACGTCGAGCCTGACCGTCGCCAACGGCGGGACGATCTCGAGCCCGTGACCGCATGAGGTGCTGATGGGTCCGGTCGGACAGGGCGGCCGGGCCCATCGGTGCGTCGCGGGCGGAACCGTGCACCGCGGGGAGATCCGGCGGCGACGCCGCCAGGCTCAGCTGGTCAGGTCGCGCGAATGGCGAAGCGCGCCGTGGTCGCATCCGCCATGACATTGCAGCGCGGAAGATGGACCCGGTAGGTGTAGGACCCCGGGGCGCCCAGGGTGGCGGGCAAGGTCAACCGGCCGCTGGCCCGTACGCGGGCGAGGCTGGCCCCACGCCACTGGGTGGCCCCCCGCAGGCGTTGCAGGACCACCGGGCACAAGGCCGCGTTGCGCGCTCTTCCCTCGACGAGCACGGTGCTACCCGCCCGCGCAGCGGCGGTCGTCGGCGCCGCAGTCAGGTCGCCGGGCCCTCGGGCGACGAAGGACACCCCCACGACGGTCACGTCCCCCGTACGGATGAGGGCACAGTTGAGGATGCCGAAGGCAGCGGGCGCCAGCTGCCTGGCGAAGTAGCCGCTCGTGTTCGTGCGGATCGCGACGGCTCCAGGCTCGACGCACTGGTTGTCGACACCGATCTCGACGCGCACGGTGCTCGCGTAGGGCTGCCCGGTCGCGCTGTCCAGGACCCGCCCGACCAGCGCGTAACCCGAGCCCTTCGGGACCGGGTTGGGCGACGAGGTCGCCGAGATCCTCGGCTGGTGCACACCGGTGACCTGCAGCGCGGGGCCGGCATACGGGGTGGGCACCACCATCCCCTGAGCGCCCTGGTCGTTGTACCAGAGGGATGCCGCCGTGACCTTGAACGGGCCGTTGGCCGTGGACGGCACCCAGAGGGGCCCGGACCACACTCCGTCGGCACCAGTGCCGGCCGTGCGGAGCAGGTTGCCGGCCACGAGGTGGTCCACGGACCCTCCCGGGCCCTGCCGCTCGAGGTAGACGGCCAATCTGGTCTCGATCGCGGCCGCGAGCGGCACATGGGCGGTGATCTGCACGTCGACCCGCACCGTGTTGACCCCCGACACGGCCACAGCCGTGCGGGACAGCGTGACCGACCCGACGGTCACCTCCGGTTCCGCCGCCGAGACCGCCGTCGGTGACACAGCGACGAGCATGAGCGCGGTGGCAACCCCCACCACCCGACCCAGACCCCGGCCCCTCCCGAGTGCGTACATCTACGGACCATGACAGCCCCAGGGGAGCCCGTCAATGGGCGAGGATCCTGCTGCGGATGGTCGCCGTGATCGGCACAGCCCGCGCCACGCCCCCGTCGACAAAGCCGTCATCCCGGACGGATCGCGAGGATGAGAGCCCGGAAATCGTCCAAAGGCATGACCTGCCAAGCAGATTGGGCGAGCACCCTTGCACTGGAGTGCACGCGCTGAAGGGGTCCACGAGCAATCCGACGCGGTCGCGTCCGCGACCGTGAACCGCGCCCTGAGGAGCACCCATGTCTGGGAAGTCAATCCTGCGACGCCTCGTTCTGGCCGTCATCTCCGTCACCGCCCTCACCATCCCCCTCGCCCTGGGCTCCAGTGCCTCGGCCGCGGTCTCGGGACCCACCACGTGGCACGTGCGGGTCGGCGCCGAGACACCCGACATGGCCGTGACCGCGATGGCCTTCCTGCCGAAGGAGGTCTGGGTCGATGCCGGTGACACCGTCCACTGGACGTCGAACAGCGCGGAGCCGCACACGGTCACCTTCCTCGCGCCCGGCACGACATTGCCCGAGTTCAACCCGTTCGACCCGTCCCAGACCGCGATGGCTGGAGCCTCGGTCCAGAACGGCACCGCCTACACCAACTCGGGGATCCTCGCCACGCAGCCGATCTTCGTCTTCCAGAACCCGGCGACCAGCTACGACCTGACCTTCCCGACCGCCGGTGACTTCACGTACTACTGCCTCCTGCACGGCCAGATGATGATGGGCACCGTGCACGTCCGCGCGGCTGGTACCGCCTACCCCTACACCCAGGGCGACTACGACCAGGCGGGAACGCAGCAGGCGAACACGATCCTCAACCGCGGACGCGACGCCTGGCGCGAAGCCAAGCAGGCCCACGCCACGACCGGCTCGCGCGTGCTGGTCGGTGTCGACGGCGAGGGCTTCGGGGTCTCCCGGTTCGTCCGTGACCGGCTCGTGGTGCACGTGGGACACACGGTGTCGTTCTACGTCGGTGGCCCCGGCGCCCCGCACACGGTGACCTTCGGCCAGGAGCCTCCGGGACTGGCGATCCTGGCGCCCTCCGGTGACCCGACCCACTTCGCCGGTGGGGACCTCAACAGTGGCGTGCTCGCTCCCGGCGCCCCGTTCGACGTCACCTTCACCACGGTGGGTACGTTCCACTACATCTGCGCCATCCACGACGACATGGGCATGGTCGGCGACGTCGTGGTCGTCCCCTGACCTGTCGAGGTCAGCGAGGTCATGAACCCACCCGGCGCCTGCCGGGTGGGCTCATGCTCGTCGAGCGAAGGAGGGTCAGTGGGCGTGCGTCTCGGCCATCGCCGCGCGTCCCGAGCCCATGACCGTCAAGGGCAGGAGCGTCTTGCCCGTCGGCCCGATCTCGATGTCGGTGCCCATCTGCGGGCAGACGCCGCAGTCGAAGCAGGGCGTCCAGCGGCAGTCGTCGACCTCGGTCTCGTCGAGCGCGTCCTGCCAGTCGGCCCACAGCCACTCCTTGTCGAGGCCGGAGTCGATGTGGTCCCAGGGCAGCACCTCGGTCTCACCGCGCTCGCGCGTGGTGTACCAGGCGACGTCGACCGGGAGCTCGGCCAGCGCGGTGTCGGCGGCGGTCATCCACCGCTCGAAGGAGAAGTGCTCGCTCCACCCGTCGAACCGGCCACCGTCCCGCCAGACCTGCTCGATGACCCGGCCGACGCGCCGGTCCCCGCGCGACAGGAGCCCCTCGACGATGCCGGGCTTGCCGTCGTGGTAGCGGAAACCGATCGAGCTGCCGTAGCGGCGGTCGGACCGGATCGCCTCGCGCAGCTTCGCCAGTCGCGCGTCGGTCTCCTCGTCACCGAGTTGCGCGCACCACTGGAACGGCGTGTGCGGCTTGGGGACGAACCCACCGATGGAAACGGTGCATCGGATGTCGCGACGGCCCGAGACCTGCCGCCCCGTCTCGATGACCTTCTTGGCGAGCTCGGCGATCTGGAGCACGTCCTCGTCGGTCTCGGTCGGCAGGCCGCACATGAAGTAGAGCTTGACCTGGCGCCACCCGGCTCCGTAGGCGGCCGCCACGGTCTTGATGAGGTCTTCCTCGGTCACCATCTTGTTGATGACCTTGCGGATCCGCTCGCTGCCGCCCTCGGGGGCGAAGGTCAGGCCGGAGCGCCGGCCGTTGCGGGTCAGCTCGTTGGCGAGGTCGATGTTGAAGGCGTCGACGCGGGTGGACGGCAGCGACAGCCCGGTCTGCGTGCCGTCGTAGCGGTCGGCCAGTCCCTTGGCGATCTCGGCGATCTCGGAGTGGTCCG
Source organism: Pedococcus sp. P2_A3 (assembly GCF_056405035.1). Lineage (NCBI taxonomy): Bacteria > Bacillati > Actinomycetota > Actinomycetes > Micrococcales > Intrasporangiaceae > Pedococcus > Pedococcus sp. P2_A3. The sequence goes on from NZ_JBFUCW010000019.1 coordinate 14,139, forward strand.
CCGACGACAGCGACAGCAGCCCGACCTCCTCGAAACCTGTGGCGGCCAGACCCCGCTCGACCATCTCACCGATCCCGGTGATGGAGCGCTCGCGGACCGGGCGCGTGATCATGCCGGCCTGGCAGAACCGGCACCCCCGGGTGCAGCCGCGGAAGATCTCCACCGACATCCGCTCGTGCACCGACTCGGCCAACGGCACCAGCGGCTGCTTCGGGTACGGCCACGCGTCGAGGTCCATGACGGTGTGCTTCGAGACGCGCCACGGCACCCCTTGCGCGTCGGGCTTGGGTGCGACCCGCTGGATGCGTCCGTCCGGCAGGTAGGTCACGTCGTAGAGCGAGGGCACGTAGACACCGCCGGTGCGCGCCAGGCGCAGGAGCAGCTCACGCCGGCCACCCGGCATACCCTCGGCCTTCCAGGCGCCGATGTGGTCGGTGACGGCCAGCACGGCCTCCTCGCCGTCGCCCACGATCGCGGCGTCGACGAAGTCGGCGACGGGCTCGGGGTTGAACGCGGCGTGGCCACCGGCGACCACGATCGGGTCGTCGTCGGTGCGGTCGACCGCGTGCAGCGGGATGCCGGCGAGGTCGAGGGCGGTGAGCATGTTGGTGTAGCCGAGCTCGGTGGAGAACGACAGGCCGAGCACGTCGAAGTCGCGGATGGAGCGGTGGGCGTCGACGGTGAACTGCGGCACGCCCGACTCCCGCATCAGCGCCTCGAGGTCGGGCCAGACCGCGTAGGTGCGCTCGGCGAGCGCATCGGGGCGCTCGTTGAGCACTTCGTAGAGGATCATGACGCCCTGGTTGGGCACGCCCACCTCGTAGGCGTCGGGGTACATCAGGGCCCACCGGGTGGTGAGCTCCTCCCCCTGGGGGCCGTGGCCGCCACAGTTCCAGTCCTTCACCGTGGAGTTGAGCTCGCCCCCGACGTACTGGATGGGCTTGCTGACCTGTTCGAGCAACGGCTCGAGCAGCGGGAAGACGGAGGTGCCGGGGGTGGAAGTCATGGTGGTCCAAGGGTAACGGCGGCACGGCCGAGCGCCGAAAACGAGCCGGCTCCGAAGCGGGGCGGCACACCCAGCGAACTCCCAGCCAGGGTCCTTAGCCTGCGGCCCCATGCGCGCCTCCTCGGTCCGGATCATCGCCGTCTTCGGCCTGCTGCTGACCCTCGCGGTGTCCGCGCACTGGGTCGGGGGCGGCCCCGACCCGGCGCCGTCGAGCCACCACGCGTCGGGCCAACGCGCTGGGTCTGCCCGCTGACCCACCCGTCGGCCGCATACTGGAGCCGTGCCGAGCCCGGCCGAACGCGTCGCCGCGGCCATGGAGGCGGTGCCTCGTGCCGCCTTCCTGCCGCCGGACCAGCGTGCCCACGCCGACCGGGACGTTCCCCTGTCGATCGGTCACGGGCAGACCAACAGCCAGCCGACGACGGTGCGCCAGATGCTCGAGCTGCTCGACGTCCAGCCCGGCGACCACGTCCTCGACGTCGGTGCGGGCTCGGCGTGGACCACCGCCCTGCTCGCGCAGCTGACCGGGCCGAGCGGCACGGTCACCGGGGTCGAGCGGGTGCCCGACCTGGTCGCCTTCGGAGCGGCGAACCTCGCCGCCACCGGTATGCCGTGGGCCCACGTCGAGCTCGCCGCCCCGGGCACCCTCGGGTGGGCCGCCGGTGGGCCGTACCAGCGCATCCTGGTGTCTGCGCAGGCGACAACGCTGCCCGCCGAGCTGGTCGCCCAGCTCGCCCCGCAGGGGGTGCTCGTCATCCCGGTGGCGGGCCGGATGTTGCGGGTGCGGACCGACGACGGCGGGCCGGCGGTCGAGGAGCACGGCTGGTACCGCTTCGTGCCCCTCGTCGCCGACCCGCCGGTAAAGCCCGCAGCCCCGGGTCGTGCTGGCTAGTGCCTAGCCCGTGTAGTGGGCGTCGAGCGTCTCCTGGTACTTCTCGCTGACCGCCTTGCGGCGCAGCTTGAGGCTCGGGGTCAGGTCTCCGTCCTCGATCGTCAGGTCGTGGTCGAGGATCGTGAACTTCTTGATCTGCTCCCAGCGGTTGAGGTTGACGTTGAGGTTGTCGACGTAGACCTGGACCATGTCGCGCGCCTCCGGGGAGGTGACGATGTCCCGGTAGCTGCCGGTGACCCCGTGCAGGTCGGCCCACTCCTTGATCGCGTCGGGGTCGAGGGTGACCAGGGCCGTGACGAAGTTGTGGTCGGCGCCATAGACCATGAACTGGCTGACGTAGGGGCACAGCCCCTTGAAGGTCGACTCGATGAGCGACGGGGCGACGTACTTGCCGCCCGAGGTCTTGAAGAAGTCCTTCTTGCGGTCGGTGATCTTGAGGTAGCCCCTGTCGTCGAGCGTGCCGATGTCACCGGTGTGCAGCCAGCCGTCGACGTCCTTGGTCTCGGCGGTCTCCTGGGGCTTGTCGTGGTAGCCCTGCATCACGCCGGGGCCGCGGAGCAGCACCTCGCCGTCCTCGGCGATCTTGACCTCGGTGCCGGGAAGCGCCCAGCCCACGGTGCCGATCGCGTTGCTCGACGGGCGGTTCACGAACGACGCTGCGCTGGTCTCGGTCAGGCCGTAGCCCTCGAGGATCGTCAGGCCGATCGAGTCGAACCAGTTGGCGATGTCCTTGTTGAGGGCCGCGGACCCGGAGATGAAGAAGCGGATCCGGCCCCCGAACCGCTGACGCACCTTGTGCAGCACCAGCTTGTCGGCCAGGGCGAGCTTCTTGGCGAGCAGGCCCGTGGGCTCCTCGCCCCGGGCCCGCATCTCGGCGACCTCGCGACCGACGGACACCGACCAGAGGAACAGCTTCTCCTTCAGCCCACCCTCGGCCGCCATCATCATCGTGATCCGGCCGTAGGCCTTCTCGAAGATGCGTGGGGCCGCGCCCATGAAGGTCGGCTGCACGACGGCCAGGTTGTCGACGATCTTGTCGACGCGTCCGTCGATGGCGGTCGGGAAGCCAACCTGGAGGGGCAGCGTCAGCAGCACCTTGCCGAAGACGTGCGCGAGTGGCAGCCAGAGGTACTGCAGGTCGCTGGAGTTGAGGATCCCGATCGAGTCGACCGCGGCCGCCTCGTAGGTCCACGCGTCGTGGCTGAGCCGGACCCCCTTGGGGCGGCCGGTCGTGCCCGACGTGTAGATGATCGTCGCGAGCTGGTCCTTGGTGAGCGAGTCGATCCGGTCGTCGACCACCGACGAGTTGGTGGTGAGGAGCTCCACACCCATCTGCTCGAGCTCGTCGAGGCTGATCACCCACTCGCCGTCGGACGTGCCGTCGAAGGTCACCACGCGGGTGATCTCGGGCAGGTCGATCCGCCGCTCCCACAGCTTGGCGATCTGGTCGTCGTCCTCGGCGAAGACGACGACGCTGCCGGAGTTCGCGAGGATGTAGGCGACGTCGGGGGCGATGGTCGTGGGGTAGATCGTCGTGGTGGCGCCCCCCGCGCACATCACCGCGAGGTCGGTCAGGGCCCACTCGTACCGCGTCGAGGAGGCGATGGCCACGCGGTCCTCGGGGTGGACGCCGAGGGCGACGAGCCCGGCGGCGAGGCGGTACGCGCGCTCGCGGACCTGGGTCCACGTGACCGAGGACCACGAGTCGTCCTCGGCGAAGCGGAAGGCCTCGGCGTTCGGCGTCTTCGCCACGCGGTCGCGGAACAGGTGCGCAACCGTCGCAGGGCGTTGCTCGAGGACCGCGTCGTTGACGCGTTCGTTCTGAGCGGTGGAAAGGGGGGCTTGAGTCGACATTGACCGTCCTCGGCTCGGTGCAGGGGTTGCCCGGGATAGTGCCATGCACGACGGGGCAGCGGGGATGAACGACCCCGATTGTGGCCAAATGGTTGGCCCTCAGCGTCGACGCGGGGTGAGGTGGACGTTGTTGACCAGCCCGACCGCCAGCCAGCACGCGAACATCGACGAACCGCCGTACGACAGGAACGGCAGCGGCAGCCCCGTGACCGGCATGATCCCGAGGTTCATACCCACGTTCTCGAAGACCTGGAACAGGAACCAGACCGCCACCCCGGAGGCGATGAGCCGCCCGAACGCGTCCTGGGCGCGCGCCGCCACGAGGACCGCCCGCAGCACCACGAACCCCAGCAGGAGCAGCAGGCCGGCAGCACCCAGGAAGCCGAGCTCCTCCCCCGCCACCGAGAAGACGAAGTCGGTCTGCTGGAACGGGATGAACCCGCCCTGGGTCTGCCGGCCCTCGAACAGCCCCTGTCCCTGCCAGCCTCCCGACCCGATCGCGATCCGCACCTGGCGGGTCTGGTAGCCGATGCCCTGGGGGTCGGCCTGCGGGTTCGCGAACGCCGTGAGGCGGTCGCGCTGGTAGTCGCTGAGCACGGGCGTGGTGAGGGCCACCACCACGCCCGCGGCCACGACGGCCACCGCCGCGGCCAGCCAGCGCTTGGGGGTGCCGGCCACGGCCACGACACCGAACGCGAGCGCGCCGAGCACGAGGGCGGAGCCGAGGTCTGGCTGGAGCATGACCAGCCCGATCGGCACGGCCGCCACCACCACCGCGAGCAGGAGGTCACGGCCGTCGGGCTGCGCCTGCCGGTCGATCCGCTCCCCGAGGATGATCGCCAACCCGAGGCACAGCGCGGCCTTGGCGAACTCCGAGGGCTGCACCGAGAACCCACCCGGCACGAGGATCCACGAGTGCGAGCCGTTGACCGTCGAGCCGACCGGCGTCAGTACCACCACCAGGCCCGCCACCGACACGAGGTAGAGCAACGGCGCCGCGGCACGAAGCCACTGGTAGCCCGTGCGGGTGACGGCTGCGGCGAGGGTCACCCCGACGGCGGTGTTGAAGAGGTGCCTGGCCAGGAAGGCGGTGCCGCTCTGGTGGCGGGTGGCGGAGTAGACGAGGAGGGCACCGAGCAGCGACAGACCGAGCGCGGCCACGACCAGGCCCCAGTCGCTGCGCGCCCACAGCGCGGCTCCCCCGCTCGCCCTGGCCCACCACCCGCCGTGGCGGGACCGGGTCAGGACGGGACGATCGTGGCCAGAACCTGTCGGCACGTGTCGATGTCTCCGGCCATCGCCGCCAACAGCTCCTCGATCGAGTCGAAGCGCAGGGTCGGCCGGATCCGGTGGACGAACTCGACGGTGACCTCCTCGTCGTAGAGGTCAAGGTCGGTGCGGTCCAGGACGTACGCCTCGACGGTCCGCAGGGTGCCGTCGAACGTCGGGTTGGTGCCGACCGAGATGGCCGCCGGAAGGGTCCGCTCAGGGTCCTCGTCCGCCTTGGACACCCGCGTGAGCCACCCGGCATACACACCGTCGGCGGGAACCAGGCCCAGCGAGTCGGGGGCGAGGTTCGCGGTCGGGTAGCCGAGCTCGCGCCCACGGTGGGCACCGTGCACGACGGTGCCGGTCATGCGGTGGGGGCGACCGAGGATCGCCGAGGCCTCGGCGATCTCGCCGGCGGCGAGGTGGCGACGCACCGCCGAGGACGACCACCGCTCGCCGTTGCCGAGGTCCTCGAGGACGATCACGTCGAACCCGTGCACCTCTCCGAGGGCGGCCAGGGTGCCGACGTCACCGGTGTAGCCGCGGCCGAACCCCCGGGCGTCCTCGCCGACGACGATCGCCCGCACCCCGAGGGTCTCGACGAAGGTGTGGACGATGAACTCCTCGGCGGTCTGCTGGGCGAACTCCTCGGTGAAGTCGAGCACCAGCAGCCCGTCGATGCCGGTCTCCGCGAGCAGCTCGTCGCGCAGTCGCCCGGGTGAGATCTGCTCGAGGGTGTCGGGGTGGAAGATCGTGGCCGGGTGGGGGTCGAAGGTGACGGCGACACTCGGCAGGCCGCGCTGGGTCGCCTCGGCCGTGAGCCGCGCCAGCACGGCGCGGTGGCCGAGGTGGACGCCGTCGAAGTTGCCGAAGGTGGCGACGCAGGGGCGCAGGCTCGAGGGGGTCGCGGCGGGGTCGGTCCAGCGGTGCACGGAGGACACTCTACGAACCGGCCGGCGCGAACACGACGTGCGCCTTGGCTTTGTGACCGGACTCATCGAGCACCGCGACCAGCCGACCGTCCGGTGCGAAGGCGGCGACGGGCTCGGTGCGACCCTCCTGGACGGACTCCACGCGCTGGCCGTAGCCCACGGCGGTGGCCTCCTCGGCGGTCAGCTCGCGCACGGCGAACTGGGCACGGGCTGCGTCGGCGAGGGGTGTCACCGGGACCTGCTCGGGGTCGCCGAGCTCGCCGAGCTCCGCCAGTCCGTGGGCTCGGTCGAGCGTGAACGCGCCGACCCGCGTGCGGCGCAGCGCCGTGAGGTGGCCCCCCACGTCGAGCTCGGCGCCGAGGTCGCGGGCCAGCGCGCGCACGTAGGTGCCGGAGCTCACCGTCACCTCGACGTCCACGTCGAGCACGGGTATGCCGTCCACGTCACCCGCGCGCGTCGCGAGGACGTCGAACCGACTGACCGTCACGGGGCGGGGCGGAAGGTCGACCTCCTCGCCGGCGCGCACCCGGTGGTAGGAGCGCTCGCCCTTGACCTTGATCGCGGACACCGAGCTCGGCACCTGCTGGAGGTCACCGGTCAGCTCGCGCACCGCGGCGTACAGGGCGCCCGGCGTGACGCCGTCCGCAGCCACCGTCGCGGTGACCTCGCCCTCGGCGTCGTCCGTGATGGTGGTCTGCCCCAGCCGGATCGTGGCGGTGTAGTCCTTGTCGCAGCCGACGAGGAAGGTGAGCAGCCGGGTCGCCCGACCGATCCCGAGCACGAGCACCCCCGTGGCCATCGGGTCGAGGGTGCCCGCGTGACCCACCTTGCGGGTGCCACAGATCCTCCGGGCCCGACCCACCACGTCGTGGCTGGTCCAGCCGGACGGCTTGTCGACGACGAGCAGGCCGTCAGGCGCGGGCATCCGCGCCGGAGTCCCGCGAGTCGCCCTGGCCGAGACCGTCGTCGCCCTCCGGGAGGGCATCGAGCTCATCGTCGTCGGCCTCTGGCTTGCGGTAGGGGTCAGCCTCTCCCGCGTACGTCGCCCCGGCCGCCGCAGCGGCGACGGCCTCGTCGCGCTCCTTGGCCTCGCGGAGGAGGTCCTCGAGGTGGGCGGCCGTCTCCGGGATGGCGTCGGCGAAGAAGTCCAGGCTCGGCGTGAGCCGGATCTGGATCTGCCCGCCGACGAACGAGCGGAGCCGACCCTTGTTCTGCTCGAGGAGCGCGGCCGTCTTCGCGCGCTGCGCCTCGTCACCGAACACGGTGTAGAAGACCGACGCGTGTTGCAGGTCGCCGGTCACGCGCACGTCGGTGATGGTGATGAAGCCCAGGTCGGGGTCCTTGACGATCGACTCGACGTTCGCGGCGATCAGGGTCTTGATGCGGTCGGCGATCTTGCGGGCCCGTCCGGCGTCAGCCATGCGAGGACTCCTTGCTGGTCTGGGGGTGGTCAGGGGCCGGTGCGGCCGGGGGTGACGTACCGCCACCCCCGGCCCACACGGCATACCGTCAGTCGCGCGGCTTCTCCCGCATCTCGGACGTCGCGATGAGGTCACCGATCTGGAGGTCGTTGAACGACCCCAGGTTGATGCCGCACTCGAAGCCCTCGCGGACCTCGGTGACGTCGTCCTTGAACCGGCGCAGACCGGCGATCTCGATGTTCTCCGCCACGACCACACCGTTGCGGGTGATCCGCGCCCGGGTGCCGCGCTTGATCTCGCCACTGCGGACGATCGATCCGGCGATGTTGCCGAACTTGCTGGAGCGGAAGATCTCGCGGATCTCGGCGGTGCCGAGCTCCACCTCCTCGAACTCCGGCTTGAGCATGCCCTTCAGGGCCGCCTCGATCTCCTCGATGGCCTGGTAGATCACCGAGTAGTAGCGGATCTCGACGCCCTCGCGCTCGGCGTAGTCGGCGTTCTGGCCCTCTGCGCGGACGTTGAACCCGATGATCACCGCACTGGACGCCATGGCCAGGTTGATGTTGTTCATCGTGATCGCACCGACACCACGGTCGATGATCCGCAGGTCGACCTCGTCGCCGACGTCGATCTGCAGCAGCGCGTCCTCGAGGGCTTCGACGGAACCCGACACGTCACCCTTGAGGATGAGGTTGAGGGTCTCGACCTTGCCTGCTGCGAGGGCCTCGGTGAGGTCCTCGAGCGAGATGCGCTTGCGGGCCTTGGCCAGCGAGGCCTGACGGTCCGCCGCCTCGCGGCGCTCGGCGATCTGGCGGGCCGTGCGGTCGTCCGGGGCCACCACGAAGGTGTCACCGGCGCGCGGCACCGAGGACAGGCCCAGCACCTGCACCGGCCGGGACGGACCCGCCTCGGTGAGGTTGTTGCCGTGCTCGTCGAGCATCGCGCGGACGCGGCCGTAGGCCGAACCCGTGACGATCGCGTCACCGACATGCAGCGTGCCGGCCTGCACCAGCACCGTGGCCGTGGCGCCACGGCCACGGTCGAGGTTGGCCTCGATCGCGACACCGCGGGCGTCGCGGTCGGCGTTGGCGCGCAGGTCGAGCGCGGCGTCGGCAGTGAGCAGGACGGCCTCGAGCAGCGCGTCGATGTTCTGGCCGGCCTTGGCCGACACGTCGACGAACATCGTCTCGCCGCCGTACTCCTCGGCCACGAGGTTGTACTCGGTCAGCTGCTGGCGCACCTTGGACGGGTTCGCACCCTCGACGTCGATCTTGTTGACCGCCACGACGATCGGCACGTCCGCAGCCTGGGCGTGGTTGAGCGCCTCGATGGTCTGCGGCATGACGCCGTCGTCGGCCGCGACCACGAGGATCGCGATGTCGGTCACCTTGGCGCCACGGGCACGCATGGCGGTGAACGCCTCGTGACCCGGGGTGTCGATGAAGGTGATCGGACGGTCCACGCCCTCGTGCATCTTGTGCACCTGGTAGGCACCGATGTGCTGGGTGATGCCACCGGACTCGCCACCGGCGACGTCCTCGTTGCGGATCGCGTCGAGCAGTCGCGTCTTACCGTGGTCGACGTGACCCATGACGGTCACGACCGGCGGACGCGCCTCCAGGTCCTCGTCGTCCTCGCCCTCGATGCCCGTCTCCAGGTCGATGTTGAAGGCGTCGAACAGCTCCTTCTCCTCCTCCTCGGGGGAGACGACCTGGATGTCGTAGCCGAGCTCGGCGCCGAGCACCTTGAAGGTGTCCTCGTCGAGGGACTGCGTCGCGGTGGCCATCTCACCGAGGTGGAACAACACGGTCACCAGCGAAGCCGGGTTGGCGTTGATCTTGTCGGCGAAGTCGGTCAGCGACGAGCCGCGACGGACGCGGATCGTGGTCTTGCCGTCACCGCGGGGGACGGTGACGCCACCCAGCGACGGAGCCTGCATCTGCTCGAACTCCTGGCGCTTCGCGCGCTTGGACTTGCGTCCACGCACCGGACGGCCACCACCGCGGCCGAACGCACCCGCGGTCGAGCCGCGACCGGCACCACCACGGAAGCCACCGCCGCCGGGACGACCGGCGAAGCCGCCGCCACCGGCGGGGCCACCGGGACCACCCGGACCGCGACCGCCACCGGCACCGCCGGGGCCACCGGGCCCACGGGCGCCACCACGGGCGGGACGCTCACCGGGACGACCGACCGCACTGCGGTCGGGCATCATGCCGGGGCTGGGACGGGGCCCGCCGGGGCGGGGCCCACCCGGGCCGGCCGTGCCACCGGGGCGCGGGCCGGCAGCACCGGGACGGCTCTGGGGACGAGGCATGCCCTGGCTGGGCGCGAACGGGTTGTTGCCCGGACGGGCTCCCTCACGGCCGCCACCCTCACGGGGGGCACCCTCGCCTCGACCCGACGGGGCGCCTTCGCGAGCCGCGGGGCCTCCATCACGACCGGTGCGCATGCCCTGGCTGGGCGCGAACGGGTTGTTGCCCGGACGCGGCGCGCCGGGACGAGGCGCCGGACCACCGGGACGCGGCGCGTTGCCCGGACGCGGGGACGCCGGCACGCCGGGACCCTGCTGTCCACCGTCGCGCGCGGACTGGACGTCCGCCCGGGCGGCGGGGGCTTCGGKGGCGGCCGGGGCCGCGGGTGCAGCTGCGGCGGGCGCGGCCGGAGCGGCGGCGGCTGGAGCCGGAGCCGGGGTGGGCTCAGCCGCCGGAGCAGCAGGAGCCGAGGGGGCGGCAGCAGGGGCCGCCGCGGGTGCGGTGGGCTCAGCGGTCTTCGCTGCGGTCGGGGCCGCCGGGGCGGACGGACCGGCAGGCTTGGCAGCTGCCTTCTTGGCGGGGGCCTTCTTCAGGTCCTCCGGGAAAGTCTCTGTCGCCTTGCGGACGACGGGTGCCTCAATGGTCGAGCTGGCGGTCTTGACGTACTCGCCGATGCTGTTGAGGTGGGCGATCAGCGTCTTGCTGTCGGTTCCGAGCTCTTTGGCGAGCGCGCTTACACGGACCTTGGCCACGTTTCTCCTGTTCCTGGGTCCGCAGTCAGGTGACAGGCGCGGACCGTCGTTAAAGCTGGTTGGAGCTCATTGCTGAGTTCTCATCGGATGCTCATCAGCGTCAAACCCAATCTCGGTTCGATGGACATAGCAGGTTCCACGGGCGGCGCCTGTGGAACCGGACGGTCCCCTCTGGGTGAGGGGCGGGTCAGCTCGTGGTCTGGTCCAGGCCCTCGACGTATGCCGCGAGCGCTACCGGATCCGGGCCGGCGCTGACACGCAGCGCGCGACCGAACGCCCGACGGCGCAGGGCCTGCTCGAGACAGTCGCCCGTGGGGTGCAGCCAAGCGCCGCGCCCCGGCAGGCGACGCCGCGGGTCGGGGCTCAGCCGGATCACTCCGGCCTCATCCGTCTCCGCGACCACTCGCAGGAGTGCCGACCGGCTATCCGTCCTGCGGCACCCCACACACGTCCGGGTCGGTTGCCCGTGCGGTGTGTGGATGGTCGTGCTCGATGCCGCTGGCCGGAGTCCAGTCCGGTCGGTCGCCACCAGTCTAGCCCCTACTGCCGCTCGGCGGCGTCACCAGCACTGGCGGCCGGGGCCTCGGCAGGCGTGTCGCGCGGGCTGTCGACGGGGGCGGTGTCCGGTCGGATGTCGATCCGCCACCCGGTCAACTTGGCGGCCAGACGGGCGTTCTGGCCCTCCTTGCCGATGGCCAGCGAGAGCTGGTAGTCGGGCACGACGACCCGGGCCGACCGCAGCGTCGGGTCGACGATCGTCACCGACTGCACCCGCGAGGGCGACAACGCGGCAGCCACGAAGGTGCGGGGGTCGTCGGAGTAGTCGACGATGTCGATCTTCTCGCCGTGCAGCTCGGTCATGACGGCCCGCACCCGAGCACCCATCGGGCCGATGCAGGCGCCCTTGGCGTTGAGCCCGGCCACCTTGGAGTGGACCGCGATCTTGGTGCGGTGCCCGGCCTCGCGCGCCAGCGCCGCGATCTCGACCGAGCCGTCGGCGATCTCGGGCACCTCCAGGGCGAAGAGCTTGCGCACCAGGTTGGGGTGGGTGCGGGAGAGCCCGATCTGGGGGCCCTTGGGACCGCGACGCACCGAGACGACGAAGCAGCGGAGCCGCTCGCCGTGGACGTAGCGCTCGCCGGGCACCTGCTCGGCCAGCGGCAGGATGCCCTCGACGGTGCCGAAGTCGACGGTGACGACGCGGGGGTCCGGGCTCTGCTGGATCACCCCGGCGACGACGTCGCCCTCGCGACCCTTGAAGTCACCCATGATGGCGTCGTCCTCGAGGTCGCGCAGCCGCTGCACGATGACCTGCCGTGCGGTGGCAGCGGCGATCCGACCGAATCCGGTCGGGGTGTCGTCGAACTCGGGGCCGTACTCGCGCGGCGCACGCTCTGTCGGCGCGGGAGGCGTGTCGGCGTCCTCGTCGGAGCCCTCGGACGGCACCGCCGCCGGCGGCTCGGGCTGTTTGAGCTCCTCCTTGGCCCAGACCACGACGTGACCGGACTTGCGGTCGAGCTCGACGCGCGCGTTGCGGTAGGCGCCGTCGGTGCGGTGGTAGGCGACGAGGAGGGCCTGCTCGATGGCGGGGATGAGGATGTCGAGGGAGATGTCGCGTTCCCTCTCGAGGGYCCTCAGTGCGGCCAGGTCGATGTCCATGTCAGTGCTCCTCAGCGGGGTCGACGCCACCCTCGGCGGCGTCGTCGTCGTGGTCGTCGTGCTCGTGCTCGTGCTCGTGGTGGTCGTCGTGCTCGTGGTCGTCGTGCTCGTGGTCGTCGTGCTCGTGGTCGTCGTGCTCGTGGTCATCGTCGGCGGGCTCGTCGGCGTGGCCCTCGCCGTGGTCGGACGGCCGCGAGAACTCGACCTGCACCACGGCCCGCGACACGTCGGCATACGCGACGTGGACGGACCGGGCCGGCTCCTTCTTGGTGGCCGGCACCTCGAGGGTGACCCCGTCGTCCCCCGCGGCGGTGATGCGGGCCGTGACCGCATCCCCTTCCACCGGGGTGAGCGTGACCAGGCGCGAGACGTTGCGGCGGAAGTGGCGGGGCTCGGTGAGTGGGCGGTCGATGCCGGGTGACCCGACCTCGAGCGTGTAGGGCTGCTCCCCCATCGCCCCCGTCTCGTCGAGGGCGTCGCTCACTGCGCGGGTGGCGTCGGCCACCTCGTCGAGCGTGAGCGGCGGTGTCACGGAGGTCGTGTCACCGGTGTCCTCGAGGACCCGGTCGATCCAGATGCGGACGAGGCGGCGCTTGCCGGCGGGGGTCACGGCGACGTCCTCGACCAGCAGCCCGAGGTCACGCAGCGGCGCCTCCACGGCGGGACGAATCTGTTCCTTGACGCTCACTGACTCGTCCTCTCTGAAGTTCTCGTGGTGCTGACCCGCCACTCTATCGGCGGCCAGAGTGGGCCGCATGCCCGCACCGTTGGGCATGCCATGATCGGCGCATGCCACCGGTCGACCACGGCGTGCCGCCGCGCCCCACCCGGCGTGGCGTCCTCTCCGTGGGACTCGGCCTCACGCTGGGGTCGGTGGCCTCGATGTCGTTGGCTGCGTGCGGGATCCGGCTCGAGGACGACGCCCCGAGAGTGCCCCTGATCCCGACCCGGGCGCCCATCCCCGGTGAGGCCTTCCTCATCGCGCTGTGGCGGCACTCCGCCACGTTGGCCGACCAGGCCGCCGCCCTCCGGGGCGCGGCCACCGGGCTGCCCGCGCGGCTGGCAACGCTGCACCGGAGCCAGGTGAGCGTCCTGCAGGCCGAGCTGCTCCGGCTCGGGGTCCCGCAGAAGGTGCTCGACGCCACGGCCTCATCCGCCACCTCCACGACCGGCTCATCCACCACCTCTCAGACCACCACCACCGCTGCGCCGCCGACCGCGACCCCACCCTCGGCCGCCTCCGGCACACCCACCTCCGCTGTCGCCGGCCCGAAGCAGCTTGCCGCCGAGGAGGCCAGCGACCTGGGGCCGACCGCGATCGCCTCGCTCGCGAAGGTGCCCGACACGGCGGTCCCGCTGGTCGGCAGCGTCCTGGCCCAGCGCGCCGCTGCGGCGATCCTGCTCGGCGCCCCCGCCACCTGGCCCGAGCCGCCCTGGTCGGCGCCGTCGCTCGCGGCGTCGTACCTCGAGAGCACGCGCGCGGCCGTCTACGCGTTCGAGGTGGTGGCCGCGCAGTCCCCCACCGGCGCCCAGCGCACCCTGGCCCTCGCCACCCTGGCCACCCTCCAGGCACGGGCCAGCGAGCAGGAGTCGCTCGCCGGAACCTCTGCGGGTCCGGCAGCCCTCGGCTACCCGTTGCCGTTCCCCGTCACCACCCCGGCCGCGGCGCGCCAGCTCGGCGCCCAGGTGCTGACCGACCTGCGCGCGTCCGTCGCTCGCGACCTCGGCTCGACGAACGGCGACCTCGGACCGCTCGGGGCCCTCGTGCAGTGGCTCGCCGACACCGAGGTGCTGGGGGCGCGCTGGGGTGTGCAGCTCGCACCGTTCCCCGGGCTCTCGTGACCCGACCGGAGGACGTGGTCGAGCTCGTCCCCGAGGAGTTCCGGACCTTCGTCCACCGCTTCTCGGCCAAGGATGGCGCCGTCGGGGGGCCGTCGGGGTCCGACTGGTCGGCACGGCTGCCCCGGCTCCTGGCCGACGTGCTCGACGACTGGGGCCTGGAGCCGCTCGGCGTCGGCCGCACCGGCTGGACGGCTGTGGTCGTGCCGGTGCGCAGGGAGGGCGAGCAGCTGGCCCTCAAGCTGGTCTGGCCGCACGTGGAAGCGCGGGACGAGGCACTGGTGCTGCGGCACTGGGACGGCCGGGGCGCGGTGCGCCTCGTGGCCGCCGACCCGCGTCGGAGCGCGTTGCTGCTCGAGGCGCTCGACCCTGGTCGCGACCTGCGCTCGGTCGACGTCGACACCGCCTGCACCCTCACCGGGGAGCTGCTGCGCCAGCTGCACGTCCCGGCGCCGCCGGGCCTGCGACGCCTGTCGACCTTCGCCCGAGAGCAGCTCGCGCGCCTGGAGGCGGATGGCGCCCTGCCGCGACGGATGCTGGAACGCACCGTCTCACTCGTGCGCGACCTCACCGCGGACGACCGGTGCGACGCCACCCTCGTGCACACCGACCTCCACTTCCAGAACGTGCTCGCCAGCCTCCCCGGCTCGGGCCGGCCGGAGTGGCTGGCCATCGACCCGCACGCCATGGCCGGGCACCCGGGCTTCGAGATCCAGCCGCTGCTGCGCAACCGCACCGACGAGCTCGGCACCGGCTCGGCGTTCCGCTACCTGGTGCGCCGGCGGCTCGAGGTCTGTTGCGAGGCAGCCGGCATCGACGAGGACGAGGCCCTCGCGTGGACCTACGTCCACACGGCGATGGAGGCCGGGTGGGCAGCCGGAGACGGCGACCGCGACGCGGTGTCGTTCAACATCGCCCTGCTCAAGGCGCTCGACGGCTGACGCCCCGCGTCACTGCCACTCCTGGCCAGAAGTACCGCACCATCCCGGCCGCAACCGCCTTCACTGCCGCATCGGTGGCCAGAAGTGCGGTCACTCCGCCCAGCGGTACTCGACCTCGGGCCGGCCGGCGCCGGCATACCGCTGCGAACGCACCGCGAGACGGCTGTCCGAGAGGTACTCGGCATAGCGGCGCGCGGTCACCCGGCTCACCCCGAGCGCCTCGCCGAGCTCACTCGCGGACAGCCCGCCGTCGCAGTCGCGCAGCGCGCGGGTGACCTTCGCGAGCAGCTCCTCGCCCATCCCCTTGGGCAGGACGGTGGGGGTGCGGCTGCGCACCCCGGCCACGACCTGGTCGACCTCGGCCTGGGTGGACAGCTCCAAGGTGGCGCCGAGCTGGGCGCGATAGGCGCGGTAGGCCTCCAGCCGGTCGCGCAGGGTGGCGAAGACGAACGGCTTCAGGAGGTACTGCACGACCCCCAGCGACACCGCGGCGCGCACCACCTCGAGGTCACGGGCCGACGTGACGGCGATGACGTCGGCTCGGTGCCCACCGGCCCGCATGGCGCGGATGACGTCGAGCCCGTGCCGGTCGGGCAGGTTCATGTCGAGGAGCACGACGTCGACCTCGGTGGACTGGAGGGCGCGCAGCGCCTGCTGGCTGGTCGCGGCCGTCGCCGCGACGGCGAACCCCGGCACCCGCCCCACGTATGCCGCGTGGGCCTCGAGCGCCACCGGCTCGTCCTCGACCACGAGGACCCGGAAGGTCGTCTTCGAGGAGCCGTCATTGGCCCCGGGCGCGGTGTCAGGCATGCGTCCTCGCCTTCACCGGGAGCCGGACGGTGAACCGGGCACCCGGCGGACCGGACACCTCGAGGTCTCCCCCGAGACGGGCCACCGACTGCGCCACCAGCGCCAGCCCGATGCCCCGCCGGCCCGCGCTCCCCTGCTCCTTGGTCGAGAACCCCCGACGGAACGCCTGGTCGACGGCGTCGGGCGGCAGCCCCGGCCCGGAGTCGGCGACGCTGAGCACGACGTGGTCGCCGTCGACGTGCGACGAGACCTCCACGCGACGCTCACCCGACTGCGGGGTCACCGCGTCGAAGGCGTTGTCGATGAGGTTGCCGACGATCGTCACGACGTCGCGCACCGGCGTGGTGTCCGGGGGCCACGCGGCATCGTCAGCGATCCGGAAGTCGATGCCGCGCTCGGCTGCCTGGGCCGCCTTGCCGAGCAGCAGGGCGGTCAGGGCCGGTTCGCCGACCGAGCCCACCACGCTGTCGGTCAGCCGCTGGGAGACCTGCAGCTCGTCGGTGGCGAAGGCCAGCGCGCGCTCGGGGTGGCCCAGCTCGATGAGCGACACGATGGCGTGCAGGCGGTTCGACGACTCGTGGGCCTGCGACCGCAGCGCCTCGGCGAGCCCGCGCGCGGAGTCGAGCTCACCCGTGAGGTGCTCGAGGTCGGTGCGGTCGCGGACCGTCGCCACGAACCCGAGGGCCCGCCCGTTCCACTGCGCGCGCGCCTTGTTCAGCACGAGCACCCGCGCCGCGGTGACGTGCAGCTCGTCCTCGCGGGGCGCCCCGTCGGTGAGGGCTGCCACGAGCGGTGCGGAGAGCCCGAGCTCGGCCACGAGCCGACCCCGCGCGTCGGCGGGCAGCCCCAGCAGCCGCACCGCCTCGTCGTTCGCGAGCCGCAGCCGGCCGTCGAGGTCGGTGAGGAGCAGGCCCTCGGTCACGGCGTGCAGCACCGCGTCGTAGTACTCGACCATCTCGCGCAGCTGGCGCTCCCCGAGGCCGTGCGTCTGGCGGCGGATGCGGCGGCTGACCAGAGCCGTGCCGGCGCCGGACAGCAGCGCAGCGGCGAGACCGGCGAGCAGGAGTGCCGGGAGCTGGCTCCGGAGCCGCTCGCTCACCGCGGACTTCCGGATCCCGACGGCGACGAGGCCGACGACCGAGTGCGCGTCGTCCGTGACCGGCACGACGACCCGGCGCGATGCGCCCAGGGTGCCGGTGTAGTCCTCGACCACCGTGCCACCCGCCTGGGCGGCGGCGATGTGCCCGAGGAACTGGCCACCGATCTGCCTGCGGTCTGGGTGGGTGTAGCGGACCCCCGTCGGGCTCATGATGACGACGAAGTCGGTGCGCGTCTCCTTCCGGACGTCCTCCGCGAACTCCTGCAGTGCCGGCTGGGAGCCTCCAGCCCGCACGCCTGCGACCACCGAGGGGGTGCTCGCGACGGTTTCGGCGACCGCGGTGGCCCGCGCCGTCGCCTCCTGGGTGCCGGCCCGCTGGGCCTGGGCGTACGCAGCGGCAGTGCCCACCCCGACCACCAGGAGGGCGACCAGGACCTGCAGCGCGAAGGTCTGCGCTGCCACGCTCCACCGCCCCGGTGCGGTGAGCCACCGAGGTGCGCTCACCGGCATACCGGGGCAAACTGCACGCCGGCCCCTCGCACGAGGTCAGGTCGCGCGCAGAACTCAATGAACACAATCGTGACCCTAGTCACTCCGGGGCCCACCCTCGTCCTTGTTCACCTGTCCCGGGCCTGCGCCCCGGACCCGATCCCCTTGGAGAGCACCGTGAGCAGCAGCGCCGACACCGTCGTCGACCGCCCCGCACCGAAGCGGGACCGCACGCACTACCTCTACATCGCCGTCATCGTGGCGATGGTCCTCGGCATCATCGTCGGGTTCGCCTTCCCCGAGTTCGGGGTCAAGCTCAAGTGGCTGGGCACCGGCTTCGTCAACCTCATCAAGATGATGATCACGCCGATCATCTTCTGCACCATCGTGCTCGGCATCGGTTCGGTCCGGAAGGCCACCCAGGTCGGCAAGGTCGGCGGCCTCGCGCTCGGCTACTTCCTCACCATGTCGACCTTCGCCCTCGCGATCGGGCTGGTCGTCGGCAACCTCGTCAAGCCCGGTGCGGGGCTGCACCTCACCAAGGAGCTCGCAGCCACCGGCCAGAAGCAGGTCGGCGAGGCACACACGACCACCGTGGACTTCATCCTGGGGCTCATTCCCGACACCCTCGTCTCGTCGCTGACGTCGGGCTCGGTGCTGCAGGCCCTGCTGGTGGCCCTGCTCGTGGGCTTCGCGCTCCAGAAGATGGGTCGTGCGGGTGAGCCGATCCTGGTGGGGATCAAGCACTTCGAGCGGCTCGTCTTCCGGCTGATGGCGATGATCATGTATGTCGCGCCGATCGGTGCGTTCGGAGCGATGGCCGCCGTCGTGGGCGCCACCGGGCTCGACGCCCTGAAGAGCCTGGCCCAGGTGATGATCGCGTTCTACATCACCTGCGCGCTCTTCGTCTTCGTCGTCCTCGGCACGATCCTCAAGCTCTTCACCGGGATCAACGTCTTCTCGCTGCTGAGGTACCTCGGCCGCGAGTTCCTCCTGATCCTCTCGACCTCCTCGTCGGAGTCCGCTCTGCCGCGCCTCATCGCCAAGATGGAGCACGCCGGGGTCTCGCGGCCGGTGGTCGGCATCACCGTCCCGACGGGCTACTCCTTCAACCTCGACGGCACGGCGATCTACCTGACGATGGCGTCGCTGTTCATCGCCGACGCCATGGACAAGCCGTTCTCGATCGGACAGCAGATCTCGTTGCTGGTGTTCATGATCATCGCCTCGAAGGGTGCGGCGGGCGTGACCGGCGCCGGGCTCGCGACGCTGGCCGGTGGGCTCCAGTCACACCGTCCCGACCTGGTCGACGGCGTCGGGTTCATCGTCGGCATCGACCGGATGATGAGCGAGGCCCGCGCGCTGACCAACTTCGCCGGCAACTCGATCGCGACCGTCCTGATCGGTCACTGGGTGGGTGAGCTCGACCGGCCACGGCTCGACGCGGTGCTGGCCGGTGACCTGCCGTTCGACGAGGCGAGCATGGTCGACGACGACCACCAGCTCGACCGCGTGCGGGACCCCGAGCTCGTCGCGGACGGCGAGCAGGTGAGGGCCAGCCGCTGATCGACCGCCCGCTCACCGGCGGAGCCCGGCCCCACCCTCGTGGTGGAGCCGGGCTCCGCCGCTGCCCGGCTGTGCGCAGCGGCCCCGCGCACCGGCTCAGGCAGGGGTGACCCTGACGGGGATGCCGTTGAGGACCGCGGTCCCCGTCAGGGCGTCGACGAGCAGGTCGTCGGCGAGGACGTTGCTGTTGACGCCCGCGTGGGCCGACGCGACCTCGGTGCGGGCGCCGGGGCTGGAGTGCCCCCACCCGTGCGGGATGCTCACGACCCCGGGGCGGACCGCCTCGGTCACCTCGACGGGGACCGTCACGGCGCCCACCCGCGACCGCACCACGGCCTCTCCCCCGTCGCGCAGGCCGAGCCGGGCAGCGTCGTCGGGGTGCACCTGGGCGGTGCACGTGTTGGAGCCGCGCACCAGTGGAGCGAGGTTGTGCATCCACGAGTTGTTGGAGCTCAGCTGACGCCGGCCGATGAGCACCAGCTCATCGGGCGCGGCCAGGGGGCGCTCGAGGGCAGCCACCAGTCGTGGCACGTCCCGCGTGAGCGGTTCGGGGGTGAGCTCGATGCGCCCGCTCGCGGTCCGCAGCAGCGCGGGGACTCGGGGGGTCAGCGGTCCGAGGTCAACACCGTGGGGGGCGGCTTCGAGGTCGGCCAGGGTGAGGTCGTGGGGCCCGGCCCGGAGCATGAGGTCGAGCAGTCGCGCCGGTCCACGCCGGTCCCCGGCCACCGCCACGTCCAGGCCGTACCTCGTGGCGGTCTGGGTCGCCATCAGGTCGTCGAGCGCCTCGAGATCAGCCTGCGGCCCCTGCCCGGCCGCGATGCCGGCCAGCCGGAGCATCGTCTGCCACTCCTGCGGCGCACCGGTCGGCAGCGCAGCCGGGCTCCAGTTGGCCATGTTGCGCACGGACAGCTGGGTGAAGGTGACGTCGTAGTGGTCACGTTCCAACGGGGTCGGTCCCGGGAGGATGACGTCGGCGTGCTCGCTGGTCTCGTTGAGGTAGACGTCGAGCGACACCATGAGGTCGAGGGTCTGGACCGCCTCGCGGAGCCGGTCGGCGTTGGGCGTGCTCAGGCAGGGGTTGCCACCCACCACCACCAGCGCACGCACCTGGCCCGGACCGGGGGTGAGGATCTCGTCGGCGAGGGTGGCCACCGGGAGCTCCCCCATGACCTCGGGCAGCCCACGCACCCGGCTGTGCCACCTGCCGTGCCGCCACCCCTTGCTCGGCGAGCTGCCTTGACGCGCAACGCTGTTCGCCTGACCCGCAGCAGCGAAGGGGAACATCGCCCCGCCCGCACGGTCGAGGTTGCCGGTGATGACGTTGAGGACGTCGACCAGCCAGCTGGAGAGGGTGCCGAACTCCTGGGTCGTCGTGCCGATCCGTCCATAGACGGCCGCACGGTCGGCACCGGCCAGCTCCCGCGCCATCCGCTCGATCTCGGTCGCGGCGATCCCTGTGTGCGGCGACACCGCTTCGGGGCCGAAGGGCGACGCCAACGCGGCCAGGGCGTCGAACCCGCTGACGTGGTCGGCGAGGTGGCCGAGATCGGCCAGGCCCTCGCGCAGGATCACCTCGACGAGCGCGAAGAGGAGCAGGGCGTCGGTCCCCGGCCTGATGGCGTGGTGCTCGTCGGCCACCTCTGCGGTGCGGGTGCGGCGTGGGTCGACCACGACGACCTTGCCCCGCGCTCGCGGATCGCCTTCAGCCGGCCGCGGGCATCGGGAACGGTCATCAGGGATCCGTTGGACACCAACGGGTTTGCGCCGAGCAGCAGCAAGTGCTGGGTGCGGTCGAGGTCGGGCACCGGGATGCTCAACGGGTCGCCGAAGAGGTAGCCCGACGAGTAGTGCTTGGGCAGCTGGTCGACGCTCCCGGCCGTGTAGATGTTGGGCGTGCCCACGGCCTTGTAGAACGCCCGACCGTAGAGCGTGACGCCGAGGTTGTGGGACGACGGGTTGCCCAGGTAGAACGCGACGGACTCGCGGCCGTGCTCGGCGAGCAGCGGCACGAGTCGACGGTCGATCTCCGCGAAGGCCTCGTCCCAGGTGGCCTCGTGCCACCGACCGTCGCGCTTCACCATCGGCTGGCGCAGGCGGTCGGGGTCGTCGTGCAAGGCCTTGAGGGAGGCGCCCTTCGGACAGATGAACCCGTGGGAGAACGCGTCGTCGTCGTCGCAGCGCACGGACGTCACCGTGTCACCGTCGAACGTCACCGCGAGGCCGCAGGTGGCCTCGCACAGCGGACAGGTCAGGTATGCCGTGCTCATGGTGAGTGCGTCGACGTCGCCGTGGGGGCGAGCTGGTGCGCCTCGAGCCACGGGCTGACCGTGGCCAGCACCTGGTCGGGCACCTCGAGCTGGGGGGTGTGGCCGACGCCGGGCAGCACGTGCGTCTCCCAACCCGGGTTCTGCCCCGCGACCGCGCGAGCGGCAGCGACCGACACCAGCCTGTCGCGTTCGCCGTGCACGAGGAGCACCGGACTGTCGATGCTGCGCATCAGCGACTGGTAGCGACGGGGGTTGGCCAGCAACCGCATCAGGGACCGGGCGGCACCGAGGAACGCCGCCTCCTGCCCCGGGATGCCACGACGGTGGGCAGCCAGCACCACGCCGGCGTCGACGACGTCGGGGTCCGCGCGCCGCGGGTCGGCGAAGCAGAGGTTGACGACGCCCTGGACCCGTTGGCGGTCGGTGGTCCGCTTGGTCATCAGGGCCAGGTAGCGCTCCCCCACGAACGGCGTCGCGTAGACGAGGAAGGTTGCGCTCACCGCCAGGTCGGGTCGCTGCCGTGGCACCGGGATCGACGGGTCGATGAGGACGAGGCCGGCGACCAGCTCCGGGTGGGCTGCCGCGAGCAGGATCGAGACCATGCCGCCCATCGAGTTGCCGACGAGCACCACCGGCGCCCCCACGACCTCCCTGATGAATCGCGCGACGAGGTCTGCGTTGGCCTGCACCGACGCCGTCCGGGCGGTGCCCGGCGTGAGCCCGAAGCCGGCCTGGTCGACGGCATACACGTGGTGGCGCTTCGAGAGCTCGGGCGCGAGCCCGACCCAGTTGAGGTGCGACCCGCCCAGCCCGTGCACCATCACGACGGGCAGCCCCTGCGCCTGGTCGGCAGGGTCCGGTCCGCCGTAGTCCACCCAGTGCACCGGGCCGCCCAGGTCACTGACCCACCCCGTGCCGCCCCAGGGCCCGGCCAGCTGGAGTGGTGCGGGTCGCGCGCCGTGCGCTGTAGTCACTGTCCACCCATCTTCCGGGTCGTCGAGGTCCGTCTCTCGCCCTTCCCGGAGACGGGGAAACACGGCAAGGTGTCCACGGCCGACAGTAGGACGCGCACGGAACCCGGACAAGACCGGGCCCCGACGGTGCACGACGGTGCACGACGGGAAGGTGGGACACAGGTGACCGAGGTGACCCGGCTGCATACCGAGCGGTTGGTGCTGCGTGAGTGGCGGGACGCGGACCGCGGACCCTTCGCGGCGCTCAACGACGACCCGGCCGTGATGGAGCACTTCCCCTCGCACCTGACCCGCGAGGCGAGCGACGCGATGGTCGACCGCATCACGATGTTCCTCGCCGACCACGGGTGGGGGCTCTGGGCGGTCGAGGTGGCCGACACCGGCGAGTTCGTCGGCTTCACGGGGTTGTCGGTGCCCCGGTTCCAAGCGCCCTTCACGCCGTGCGTCGAGGTGGGCTGGCGACTGGCGCGCTCGGCCTGGGGGCACGGCTACGCGACGGAGGCCGCTCGAGCGTCGGTGGCGCACGGCTTCGGACCGCTCGGCATGGACGAGATCGTCGCCATGGTGGTGCCCGCCAACCACCGGTCACAGGGGGTCATGCGCAAGCTGGGGATGACCCGAGACGAGGACGCGGACTTCGACCACCCCCTCGTCCCCGAGGGGAGTCCGGTCAGGCGGCACCGGCTGTACCGGCTCCGCCGCGCGGAGTGGGAGCCACCGTCGTCCCGGTGACTCCCTGCCCCCGCCGGCGAGCTCGGTCAGGTGGCGTACTTCCAGGTCGTGGGTGCGGTCGGCTTGCCCCCGGTGAGGTTGTGGCCGCCCTTGTCACGCGAGTCCACGTGGACGACGCGGCCGGTGCTCTGCTGGAAGCCGAGTCCGGCGAACAACGCGAACTGCTTCTTCTGGCTCAGCGAGGCGAGGCCCTGGATGTCCGACGCGGTGCCGAACATGTGCTGGCTCGATGTCGCTCCGCCGACTGCGGCGTTGTGGCGCTTGCAGCGGCACCCGGAGACGATCCGCACCGGCGCGTTGATCTTGGTGCGGTAGGCCTCGAGGCGGCGCACGTGGTCGCGCAGCACCCAGATCCGTTTGCACTCCGGGAACTTGCCTCCGTCGTTGCAGCGGAACTCGACGAAGGAGAAGTTCGGGCTCATGGTCGGCTGCCCCTTGCGCTGCCTGGCGAACGAGAGAGTCAGGGCGGCAGAGGTGTTCGGCCCGACCACCCCGTCGATCTTGAGTGCGTTGCCGAGGTTCCACCCGGTCTGGAAACCGCGCGCGGCGGTCACGAAGTCGCGCTTGGCGTTGTCGAACCCGATGGCGAGCAGCATCGGTGTCGCCTGGGCCCTGGTCAGGACGGCAGCCATGGCTAGTCTCCGTCCTGTCCCGGCTTCGGGTCGTCGAGGGAGTCGAAGCCCTCGAAACCGAGCTCCTCCACCCCGAACCCGGTCTGGTCGACGTCATCGGTGTCGACACCGGACGTGAGCCCGTCGAGCTCGGCGTCGGGGGCGTCGGGCACATCGCCCGGCCCCGCGGCAGCTTCGGCCGCCGCCTGCTCGTCGGGCGTGGCCGCAACCAGGACCTGGTCGAGCACGTCGTCCGGAGCGACCCCGTCGTTGTCCGGGTGGACGTCCTGCAAGTCGGCGCCGGTGACGAAACCGTCCTCGTCGTCAGTGGTGATCACCGGCAGCTGCCGCGAGTCGGTGACGGGGTCCGGTGGGCCCACCGTGAACTTCTCGAGCTGTGTCACTGCATCCTCCCTGGGTAGGAGGGTCTCCCTGCACGGCCCTTCATGGCGCATTCACGCTACGCGCCCTTGGCGGGCGCAAACTCCCGCAAACGCATGAGAGGGCGCCCGCGAGCAGACCAGGTCGGCGGTGGCCGGACCTCAGCAGGGGCGGTAGGCAGAGCGGCTCACTCCTTGGCGGAGCGCGCCTTGGCGTGGACCCGTTCGCCTTGGGGCCCGAACAGGCTGAGCACCTCGGCCGTGCCACTGCCGTCACTGCCGAACCAGTGCGGCACCCGGGTGTCGAACTCGGCCACCTCACCCGGGCCCAGGACGAGGTCGTGGTCGCCCAGGACGAGCCGCATGCGGCCGGAGAGCACGAAGAGCCACTCGTACCCGTCATGGGCCTTGGGCTGGGGTGTGCTGTTGCTGACCGGCACGATGATCTTCCACGCCTGCACCCCGCCAGGCTGACGGGTCAACGGCAGCACGGTCCGCCCGTTGCGCTTGCTCGCCTTCAGGCGCACCCGAGGGTCGCCCACCTCCGGGGCGCCCACGAGGTCGTCCAACGGCACCCGGTAGGCCTGGGCCAGCGGCAACAACAGCTCCAGACTGGCGCGGCGCTGTCCCGTCTCCAGCCGCGACAGCGTGCTCTTGGAGATGCCGGTGGTCTCGGCGAGCGCGGTGA
The DNA here is from genome assembly GCF_056405035.1 of Pedococcus sp. P2_A3. Taxonomy (NCBI): domain Bacteria; kingdom Bacillati; phylum Actinomycetota; class Actinomycetes; order Micrococcales; family Intrasporangiaceae; genus Pedococcus; species Pedococcus sp. P2_A3. The sequence goes on from NZ_JBFUCW010000019.1 coordinate 38,575, forward strand.
GGGTCACTCCCCGATGGGCGCGCAGCTGCTTGAGCCGGGGTCCCACCTGGTCGAGAGCCTTCGCGATGGTGGTGGAGGTGTCGTCCATTCCGACATTCTGACCCAATCCTTCCCAGAAACAGCAACAGCTGTTGCCACTGGTTCGGTTCGAGGATCATCCTCGGCTCATGAACTCCTGCGACGTCCTCATCGTCGGCGGCGGGGCCGCCGGCCTCTCCGCCGCCCTGGTCCTGGGCCGCGCCCGCCGAGACGTCGTGGTCGCCGACTCCGGCGCACCGCGCAACGCACCCGCCGCCCACATGCAGGGGTTCCTCTCACGCGACGGTATGCCGCCTGCGGACCTCCTCGCGGCAGGTCGCGCCGAGGTCACGGGATACGGCGTGACCCTGGTCGCCGGGACCGTCACCGACCTCGTCCACTGTGGTCCCAAGGGATTCCAGGCCATCCTCGACGACGGCCAACGAGTCAGGGCCCGCAAGGTCCTGGTCACGACCGGCCTGCGCGACGAGCTTCCCGACGTCCCCGGGTTGGCCGAACGCTGGGCCAAGGACGTCCTACACTGCCCGTACTGCCACGGCTGGGAGGTCCGGGACCAGCAGCTGGGGGTGCTCTGGAACGGCCCCGACAGTGTCCGCTACGCCCAGATCGTGCGGCAGTGGACCCACGACCTCGTCCTGTTCACGCCGACCGCCACGCTCACCCCCGCTGACCGCTCACAGCTCGTCGCGCGCGCAGTCGGGGTCGTGGAGGGCGCCGTGGAGCAGCTCGTGGTGCAGGACGACCACCTGACCGCGCTCCTGATGGACGACGGCCGGTGCATCCCGAGACAGGCCCTGTTCGTCCCCCCGCGCTTCGTGCCCAACCACGACGTGCTGAAGGGCGTCGGCTGCGACCTCGACGAGCAGGGCTGGGTCGTCACCGGTCCGAACGGGACCACCAGCGTCCCCGGCCTGTGGGTCGCCGGCAACGTCACCAACCCCCGCGCGCAGGTCATCACCGCTGCCGGTGAGGGCTCGGCCGCAGCCATCGCCATCAACGCCGACCTCGTCGGCGACGACGTGCGCACGGCCGTCACGTACTTCAACGCAGGCTTCCCGGCGTAGGGGTCGCGCCTGCGACCACCACGCTGACCGAAGATCCGCCCACCTCTCCACGACACAAGGAGCTCCACCATGCCCACCGCCCCCCAGCGACCCAGTCCCCCGAGCAAGCACCAGCTGGCCCTGATGATCTGGCTCTGCGTCTTCCCGACGCTCACCGTCATCAACCTGGCCCTGGCCGACTGGCTCCGACCCCTCAACCCCGTCCTGCGCACGTTCGTCCTCGCCACCATCGCCGTGCCGATCGTCATCTACGGGCTCATGCCCCAGCTGCACAAGGTGCGCGCCCGCGCGGCCACTCGCTCCGCCGCACGCTGAGTCGCCAGCGACCGACACCCACTGGCGCATCGCGGCATACACCCGCCCGCTGAGGTCAGCCGTCGCCGGTCCGGTCGAACGCCGCCACCAACGCGTCCCAGGCAGCCGGCACGTCAGCACCGTCCGGGAAGCGGTTGGCCAGCTCGAGGTCGACCAGCCCGTGGGCTGCGGCCCACAGGGCTCGGGCCCGGTCCACGTCCCCGCCGCACAGGGTCACGAGGCGTGCCGACGCGGCCGTCTCCACGCCGTCCCCGAGCCGGTCCCGGTGCAGTGGCTTCCTGGTCGTCAGCTCGTACAGTCGTGGATGGGCCAGCGCCCACCGACGGTAGGCGCGGGCCAGGGCGCGGAGGTCGCGGGCCGGTTGCAGGGCGGCGGCCAGCTGGGTCAGTGCCCTCTCCTGGAGCTCGGCCTCGATGCGCTCCTTCCCGTCGACGTGCTTGTACAAGGACGGTGCCTGGATGCCCAGCTCCCCCGCCAGGCGACGCATCGACAGGGCGTCCGGGCCCTCGTCCTCCAGCAACCGCTGGGCGGCGTCGACGATCTCCGCCACCCGGCTCATGCGGTGGCGCCTGCCACCACTTGACGCCGAAGGCCGTCGTTCATGGCCTCGAAACCGGCCCTGGTGCGGGCCAGCATGGAGCCGGCGAGCGGAACGAGGATGCCGCTGAAGTCCTCCGACTGGGTCAGACGCGTGCCCCGCTCGCCAAGGGGCTCCAGGGCGAACGTGTGCCGGCCGTCGAACAGGCCCTTGACCCCCAGGGTGCCGAGCCACTGCACGCGGCGGCCGCTCTCGACCTGGGTGACCGTGGGCTTGAAGGTCATGGCGCGGCTGCCGGGCGGCGCGATCCTGACCCGGAGCCGCTGGCCGGTGGCGAGCTCGCCGGACAGCTCCGTGATGAACGGGTTCCAGGCGGGGTAGGCCGCGGTGTCGACGAGGACAGCCCACACCTCCTCCGGGGCGGCTGGGATGTCGATGACGGTCGTGATGGTCTTCATGGCTTCTCCTCGGGCTGAGGCTAACGGCGTTAGCCTCAGGGTTCGATGATCGGCTAACGGCGTTAGCCTGTCAAGACGTCGCCAGCTCGCCGTCCCTCCCATTCGCCGTCAGTGGGACTCGTGAGCGAGAGTGGGACGCATGTCCAACCGCCTGGCCGCGTCCACCTCCCCGTACCTGCTGCAGCACCGGGACAACCCGGTGGACTGGCAGGAGTGGGGGCCGGAAGCGTTCGCCGAGGCCCGCGAGCGTGACGTCCCGGTCCTCCTGAGCGTCGGGTATGCCGCGTGCCACTGGTGCCACGTCATGGCGCACGAGTCGTTCGAGGACGAGGACGTGGCGCGAGCCCTGAACGCGGACTTCGTGGCGGTGAAGGTGGACCGAGAGGAGCGGCCCGACATCGACGCGGTGTACATGGCTGCCACGACCGCGCTCACCGGACACGGCGGCTGGCCCATGACCTGCCTCCTGACGCCTGACGGCGACCCGTTCTTCGCGGGGACCTACTTCCCCAAGGGTCAGTTCCTCCAGCTCCTGGCCGGGGCCAACGAGGTCTGGACCACGCAGCGGGAGCGCGTCCTCGACAGCGGCGCGCACATCGCCGCACGGCTGCGTGAGCTGTCGGCACCGGCGACCGGTCACCCGCTCGACGCCACCGCTCTCGACACCGCCGTGGTGCAGCTGCGCGCCCAGTTCGACCACGCCGCAGCAGGATTCGGTGGTGCGCCGAAGTTCCCGCCGTCGATGGTGCTCGAGTTCCTGCTGCGCCACCACGCGCGGACCGGGTCGGCCGACGCCCTCGCCATGGCCGCGAGCACCTGCGAGGCGATGGCGCGGGGCGGCATCTACGACCAGCTCGGCGGCGGCTTCGCTCGCTACTCCGTCGACGCCCGCTGGGTCGTTCCCCACTTCGAGAAGATGCTCTACGACAACGCCCAGCTGCTCCGCGTCCACACCCACCTCCACCGTGCGACCGGCGACGCCCTGGCTCGACGGGTCGCCCTCGAGACGGCCGAGTTCCTCCTGCGCGACCTCCGCACGCCCGAGGGCGGGTTCGCCTCGGCCCTCGACGCCGACACCGACGGCGTGGAGGGCCTGACCTACGCGTGGACGCCCGCCCAGCTCGTCGAGGTGCTCGGCGAGGACGACGGTCGTCGTGCCGCAGCGCTGCTGTCCGTCACGGAGGCAGGCACCTTCGAGCACGGCTCGTCCACGCTCCAGCTGCTCAGCGACCCCGACGACTCCTCGTGGTGGACCGCCGTGCGCGCCCGACTGCTCGACGCGCGGCTGCAACGGCCGCAGCCGGGCTGTGACGACAAGGTCGTCACGTCGTGGAACGGGCTGGCKATCGCCGCCCTCGCCGACGCGGGCACCCTGTTCGCCCGGGCGGAGCTCGTCGAGGCGGCGGTGCGCTGCGCCGACCTCGTCGTCGGCACGCACCTCGTGGACGGCCGGCTGCGCCGCGCCTCGCGGCACGGCGTCGTCGGGTCGGCCGCAGGTGTCGCCGACGACTACGGCAACCTCGCCGAGGGCCTGCTCGCGCTCCACCAGGCCACCGGCGACGCACGCTGGCTCGCGACCGCAGCTGACCTCCTCACCACTGCCGTCGAGCGGTTCGGCGCCGAGGACGGCGGTTTCCACGACACCAGCGACGATGCCGAGGCCCTCTTCGCCCGCCCCCGGAGCTCCGCCGACAACGCCGAGCCGTCGGGTCAGTCGGCGCTCGCCGGCGCGCTGCTCACCTGCGCGGCCCTGACCGGCGACCCGTCGATGCGCGAGCGGGCCGAGGCCGCACTCGCGGCGTCGGGACAGCTCGCGGCCCGCGACCCACGGTTCGGCGGCTGGGCGCTGGCCGTCGCCGAAGCGGCCCTCGCCGGCCCGCTGCAGGTCGCGCTGGTCGGCAGTGGAGCCGAGGCGCAGGCGCTCGTGACGGCGGCCCGGCAGTCGAGCTCCCCCGGGCTGGTCCTGGTGCACGGCGAGCCCGATGCGCCGGGGATCCCGCTACTGGCCCAACGACCCCTGGTCGGCGGCCACGCGGCGGCATACGTGTGTCGGGGTTTTGTCTGCGACGCACCGGTGACGGACGTCGCCGCACTCACCGCGGCGTTGCGCCGCTGACCAAGGCGGCGAGGCGGGCGCGGTCCCAGCCCGGGCCGACGCCCGGACGGGCAGCGAGATAGTCGACGATGTCGTCGTCGGGCAGCTGGTGCGCCTCGCGCAGCCCTGAGACGAGCAATGCCAGGTAGGCAGCCACCGGGGAGTTCCGTTGCAGGACAGTCGGATCCGGCGTGGTGAAAGTCAGCACGGGCAAGCCCTCGAGCTCTCCTACGAGGTGGAGCGCCTCGTAGTGCCCGGGCCCGAGGTCGTGTCGCGAATGAGCCAGGACGTGGGTGAGGTCGAGGTCCTCCCCCGGCAGCTCGCGCCGCTCCTGGGCCGCCACGTCAGCGAACTGCTGCTCGCTGACGAGGTAGGCACGCGCCAGCGTCGGACCCGGGGAGTCCGCGTCGTAGAAGGCGATCCCGCCGCCCCACGTCGGCGACTCCCAGGCGAAGAACAGCTCACCGGGGAGCGTCAGCGCACGGTCGTCCGCGGGCGGGGTCCGGTCTCGCGCGCCGGGGTAGATGCGACTGGCCCCTTCGGGTCGACCGCCGCCCAGGTAGTGCAGAAAGCGGTGGCGCGCCAGGTTGCTGCCATAGCTCGCGTACCAGACCTGCACGCGTCCACTGTCCCAGACCCCCGCCCGCCCCGGGTCTTTGAGCGATCCGACGGACCAGGACCCGTCGGATCACTCAAAGACCCGGGGGGCAGGGGCAGCAGTCCGGTGCCGGTTCAGAGCACGAGGGAGCGGTATGCCGGGTCGGCGCCCTCCAGCGTGGCCGTGCCCACCTCCGGGTCGACGAAGAGTGCGGTCGCCCAGACGTCGGCCCAGAGCAGGGTCGGGCCCCACACCGTGGCCGAGCCCTCGCGACGGATGGGTAGGCCAGTGCGGGGGTCCACCACGTGGGCACCGCGCGCGGCGGCGCCGGACGTGGCGAGGCCACCCTGACGCAGGGGCACGGTGACGGCCACACTCCCCGGCGCGCGGGGATCCTCCACTCCGATCAGCCAGGTGCTCGGAGCCGAGCCTCGGCCGGCTCCCGCCAGGAGGTCACCGCCGGCGTTGACGCACCAGGAGACTCCGGGGACGTGCCGCAGGTGCAGCGCGGCTCGCTCGACCGCCCACCCCTTCACCAGACCCGTGGGGTCGTGGTGGGCCCCGTCGAAGGAGGCGCTGAATAGCCCGTGGGTGCGGACCTCCGCGTCAGCGCAGAGCTGCTCCACCTCGGCGAGCCACGGGTGGACGTGGGCTGCCGACAGGTCACCGCGGCGCAGCCGCATCAGCTCGCTGTCCTCGCGCCAGGTGCTGAACACGGCATCGACGCGGTGGAGCACGCCCCACACCTGCTCGACCGCTGTCAGCAGCTCGGGTCGGTCGACCTCGCCGCGCACGTGCACCGACACCGGCAGGCCCATCACCTGTTCGACGAAGGCCCGCCGCGGTGCTTCCTCGGACGCGACGCCCGACGAGTTGCCGGTGACACCGGTCCCAGCCCGGTGGTCGACGGCGCGGGTGGCGGCGCTCACAGGTGGGCCTGGTCGATCGCGGACTGCAGCGACGTGAGGTACCCCTCGGACGTCACCGTCGCCCCGGAGACCATGTCGATGTTGGCGCTCTGGGCGGCCACGGCTTCCTGGCTGAGCACCGGCAGGGCGAACGAGTTGATCTGCTCGTCCTCCTGGTTGCCGTTGGGGTAGACGACCGCGTCGGAGGCGGTGATCTTGCCGTTCACCACCGTGATCCGCACCTGCACCGGGCCCCAGCGCGTCTGCACCGTGTCGCCGTCGTAGGTCTTGCTCGCCGTGCTGCCGGTCGTGCCCGAGTTGGCGCCAGAGCTGGTGCCGGAACTCGTGCCGGAACTCGTGCCGGAGTCGGTCGTGCCCGAGCTGCTCGTCCCGGCGCCGGCACCTGCGGCTGCCGGCGCCTGCACCGAGGTGCCCGCAGCGAGCGTGGTCCCCGAGCCGGCGGTCGACGTGTGGTAGCTGAACAACAGCACGAGGGTGGTCAGGGTGGACAGCGCCCACAGGGTGATGCGTCGCATGGGGGCTCCTCAGTACTCGAACCGCTCGAGGTGGACATGGGTCGGGGGGACGCCGCAGGCGATGGCGGCGCGGCGGGCGGCATCCATCCAGGCGGGCGCACCGCAGAGGAAGACGTCGCGCTCCGCGACGTCGGGCACCAGCTGCGAGAGCGCGGCGGCATCGGTCAGGTGCGCCGCGCTGGCCGGCAGCCACGTGTCCCGGCCGGGGACGCGGTGACCCTCGACAGTGACGTAGCGCGCACCGCGGGCGGTGGCGAGGTCGACGAGCTCCCGCCCGAGGACGAGCTGCTCGCGGGTGCTGGCGCGGTGGACCACCACGACGTCGCCGGGGTCCTGGTCCAGCTCCTCCAGCAGGGCGCGCAGCGGGGTGATGCCGATCCCGGCACCCATGAGCAGCACCTTGCGACGGGTGCGGACGCCGGCGTGGAGCCGGCCGTACGGGCCCTCGACGAGCACCCTGGTGCCAGGTCGCAGGTCGGCGAGCCGACGGGTGCCGTCCCCGACGTGGGCGGCTGTCACCCTGAGGTGCCGGCCGTCCGGGGCGGCCGAGAGCGAGTAGGGGTTGGCCCTCGTCCAGCCCGGCCCGTCGACGAACCGCCACTGGAAGAACTGCCCCGCGGCGGGGCGCAGGGCTGCCACGCCGGGCCCGCCGACGACGACCGACGTGACGCCGGGTGCCTCCTCGTGGACCGCGACGACGCGCAGGGGCGAGCGCAGGGAGCGCACCAGGGGCACGCCGAGACGGAACACGAGCACCGAGGCAGCACACCCGGCATACAGGCCCCACCAGAAGACGGTCGAGGCAGTGGAGGCCAGGAACTCGTGACCGGTCCACAGCTGGTGCGGCAGGGCCAGGCCGGCGCCGAGGTAGCCGTAGAGGTGGATGAGGTGCCACGACTCGTACCGCAGCCGGCGGCGGGCCTTGCGGACCGAGGTGACGACCACCAGGCACAGCGCCACCGTGCCGGCGACGGCCAGCAGCATGCCGGGGTAGTTGAGGACGAAGTCGACGATCGTGCCCCACAACCCCAGCGGTGAGGCCGCGGCATACCCGAGGGTGATCAGCACGATGTGCGCCCAGAGCAGGTTGAACGACGTGAAGCCGACCAGGCGGTGGGTGCGCGCCAGCTCGTCCTGCCCCCACGCCTGCTCGAACCACGGGATGCGGGCCATGAGGAACACCTGGACGAGCAGGAGCGCCGAGGCGACCAGGCCGGTGAGCCGACCCGTGCTCGTCAGGGCGCCGGACACCGAGCCGAGGTCCTGGACCCCACCGTGGGCGACCCACAGGGCCGTGACCCACAGCAGCACGAGCCAGAAGGCGGACACCGAGGCGTCACGCCACCAGGCGGGGACGCGTCGCGCGGCGAGGCGTCGCCGGGCGCCGGACGGGGGCGGGGCCGCGGAGGTCATCGTGGCTGGCGGCAGGTCGATCGTGGTCACAGGGAAAACTGTGCGGCCGGAGTCTGGGTGTTTGCTGTGGACCAGCCATGACTGGGTGCTGAACCGCCCCGCCAGCCGGGTCACCCGGACGGAGCGAGCCCCTAGTCCCTTCGGGTCGAGGACTCCCGGAGGTCCCTGACCTGCGCAGTTGTCGCCGTTACGTTCGGCGCGGCCGGTCCACTTGGACCACCTTCACGCTGAAAGGTCCTCGATGCCCCGTTCGTCCATCCGTTCCCTGCCCGGACTGCGACCAAGGGGTCTCGCCCGACGCGCGACGGCCGTGCTCGCCGTCACCGCGACCGCCCTCACGGCGGCGGTGGCCCTCACGGCGACAGCCGCCTCGGCCACCCCGGTGACGACCACGCTCTTCGAGGAGTCCTTCACCGGGGCGACGACGACGGTGCCGAGCTGGGTCATGCCCACCGGGTCCACCGGCAACGCCGCCTGCCTCACCGCAGGCACCGACTCGTCCCAGCAACCCATCCCCGGGTGCAACGGGTCGTGGATGTACCAGCCCGATGAGGCTGGCCAGGGCGTCCTGCGACTCACCACCCCGGACTACTCCCAGGTCGGCGCGGCCTTCTACGACGCAGGGCTCCCGTCGGCCAAGGGCATCGACGTGAGCTTCGACAGCTACCAGTGGTACTACGGCGGCGTCATCCCCGCCGACGGCATCTCGTTCGTCCTCGCGGCCACCGACCCGACCAACCCTTCGGCGCCCGCCTCCGCCGGTGCGCCCGGCGCCGGTCTCGGCTACGCCCCCACCAGCGGCATGCCAGGTGTCCCGAACGGCTACCTCGGCTTCGGTCTCGACGTCGTCGGCAACTTCGCCGCCACGAACTTCGGCTACGACGGCACGTGCCCCAGCACCGGTGCACAGAGCCAGAGCCTCGTCGTCCGGGGCCCCGGCAACGGCACCAACGGCTACTGCCTCCTGAGCGCGACAGCGAGCAACGGCCCCCTCGACCAGCCATGGCAGTTCGACCGCCCCGTCGCCGTGCCCGTGGAGATCGTCCTCAACCCGGAGGACCACGACGTCGTCTCCAGCGGCGGCGTCACGGTGCCGGCGCGCAGCTGGCTGGCAGCGTGGACCCCCTACGGCGCCGACAAGCAAACCGCCTCCGGCGACCTCCCCACCGCGGACGACCTGGCGACCGCCGGCATTCCCGCCGAGTGGTTCGACCCCACCACGAACCTCCCCTACCAGCTGTCCTTCGGCTGGGCGGGCAGCACGGGAGCCGGGTACTCGTTCCACGCGGTCAGCAACGTGCGCGCCACGACCCTGACCGGGCAGCTGCCGGTCTACCAGCTCGCCGTCTCCGACAGCGCTGACGGCTCCTTCACCTCGGGCCGGTCGGGGGCCGTCACCGTGACGCCCTCGCTCGCCGCGAGCGGCGGTGACGAGTCTCGCGCTGCCACGGTCACCACCACGCTGCCTGACGGCCTCGTGCCCACCACCCCCGTGACCACCGACTACGACTGCACGACGGTCGGACAGGTCGTGTCGTGCACCACCACAGCCGCCTCGTATGCCGCCGGCTCCGTGCTGCCGACCGTCACCATCCCGGTCACCGTGGGTGGTGCGCCACTCGGCGCCCAGGCGGTCACCGCCAAGGTGAGCTCCACCGACGGCAACCCCGCGACGGCGCGGCATGACGTCTTCGTGCGGACCGACCAGGCGATCACCTTCGCTCCCCTGACCAGCCCTGCCGCGGTCTCGGGCCACCAGCAGCTCGTGACCACCGGTGGCGGCTCGACCGCGCCCGTCACCTTCGCCGTCGGCAGCGCCACGACGAACGCCGCATGYAGCATCCAGGACGACGTGCTGACCTTCGACCACGTCGGCACCTGCGTCGTCACGGCCGACCAGGCGGGCGACGCCGAGCACAACGCCGCACCGCAGGTGGCGCAGTCCGTCACGGTCGAGCTGAACGCGACCACCACGTCGCTGGCGCTGAGCTCGTCGGTCACGGTCTACGGTCAGCCCGTCTCGGCCACCGCCACCGTGGGTGGCAGCACCGCGGGCACCGTCCAGTTCAGTGTGGACGGCCAGCCGGTCGGCGACGCCGTGCCGCTGTCGGACGACGGCACCGCCTCCTCCGGGCTGCTCACCGCTACCGGAGGTGCCGTGCTCGCACCCGGCGCACACCCGGTGTCCGCCGTCTTCACCCCGACCTCGACGACCACGCACGCCAGCTCGGTCAGCACCCCACAGACGGTGACGGTGTCGCAGGCCGCGACGACGACCACCGTCACGGTCGGGCCCTCCAACCTCACCGCCCACGTGGGCGTGACGGCTCCGGGCGCGGGCTCACCCACGGGCACGATCGGGTTCACGGTCGACGGCACCCCCGTCGGCTCGGCGCCCGTGGTCGACGGTGTGGCCACGCTGGCCTACGCCACGCCCGCTGACCAGTCCCGTCAGGTCGCGGCGACCTACCCAGGCTCCACGGACTTCCTCGCCTCGTCGGGTTCGAGTGCCCGGACCAACCCGGTCATCACGGCGCGGCTCAGCTCGCCATCGACGAGGTCGACGTACGGCTGGTACCGGTCGCCGGTCACCGTGTCCTTCAGCTGTGCTGCGGGGAGTGCGCCGCTCGTGGGCACCTGCCCGGCCCCGGTCACGCTCTCGGGCAACGGTGCCAGCCAGGGTGTGACGCGGACCGTCACCACGACCGACGGTGGCGTTGCCACCGTCGCCCTCGGGGGCATCAACATCGACCTCGTGGTCCCGGTGGTCAGGCTCACCGGTGTCACGAGTGGTGCCCGCTACTTCGCCTCCTCGCCGTCGGTGAAGTGCGTGGGTGCGGACACGCTCTCCGGCCTGGCCTCGTGCTCGGTGCGCAAGCAGCGCTCGGGCGAGGTCGAGACGATCACGGCCAGCGCCGTGGACAAGGCCGGCAACACGGCCACCACGCGGGTCCAGGTCAGGGTCGTCTCGATGATGATCCAGGGAGCGCCGTACGCCAACGGCGTCTACACGCTGCGCAAGGGTCGGACCTACACCGTCCTCGTGCTCTCGACGACGCGACCGCGCTACGTCGATGCGGCGTTGTGCCCCAGGACCCCGCACGGTCTCGACCACTACTTCACGAAGGTCGGCACCAACCGGTGGGCGATCGGCGTGACGATGGATCGCGGCATGCGGACCGGGTACTGGAACCTCGGGGTCAAGATCGGGTCGACGACCCGGTCGATCAAGGCCTACGTGAAGCCCTGATCGCGGGTCGGGAACGGGCCGTCACCCACCGGGTGGCGGCCTGTTCCCCTGTCCGGTGTGGGCGGCTCGACGCGTGGTCGGCGGCAGCCCTCGATCCCGCCTCGGCTCGACCTCAGTGCCAGAAGCCGAGCACGGAACCGCCGATCCTGACGATGAACGCCGCCAGCACGACGACGAACACCACCCGCACGAACCTGCTCCCCCGGGCCACCGCGGTCCGCGCCCCGACATAGCCGCCGGCGATGTTGGCGACCGCCATCACCAGCCCGATCTTCCACATCACGTGGCCACCGGGGACGAAGACCGTGAGCGCGCCCAGGTTGGTGGCGAAGTTCGCGATCTTGGCCTTGGCGCTGGCCTCCAGGAACGCGTAGCCCATCAGCCCGACCAGCGCGAAGACGAGGAACGAGCCGGTGCCCGGACCGAGCGCCCCGTCGTACACCCCGATGACGAAGCCGGTCAGCATCGCCACCCCGGTGTGCCGGTGTCCGTCGAAGCGCAACGCCGTCTCGTGGCCGAGCGAGGGCCTGGCCACGGTGTAGGCACCCACGACGACGAGCATGACGAGGATGACCGGGTTGAAGGCGCTCTTCGGGATGTGCAGGCCGAGCAGGGCGCCGCCGACCGCACCGAGGTAGGCGACTGCCGCCATCGGCAGCGCGGTGCGCAGGTCGGGGCGGACCCTGCGCCAGTAGGTGATCGAGCTCGTCGTCGTGCCGAAGATCGACGCCACCTTGTTGGTCGCCAGGAGCTGGGCCGGGGACGCGCCCGGGAAGCCCAGCAGGAGCGCCGGCAGCTGGACCAGTCCCCCGCCGCCCACCACCGCGTCGACCCACCCTGCCCCGAAACCCGCGAGGGCCATGAGGAGGAGCGTGATCAGGTCGAGGTCGGGCACCTACCTGCCCAACCAGCCGTCGACGATCCCGAGGATGTCGAGCAGCTCGTGGGCCTGCGCGTCGGGCGTGACGTCGACCGGGACCACCTGCGCGGCGGGGAGGTCGCTGTGCGGCACCCAGATGGCCCGCATGCCCACCTGCTGGGGACCGTGGACGTCCTCGTACAGCCGGTCACCGACGTAGACCGCCTCACCCGGCTGCACGCCGACCGCCGCGCACGCCGCGAGGAACGCCTCCGGATGGGGCTTCACGACGTGGAGCTCCGAGGAGTACACGTCGCCGTCGACGAGGTCGAGGACGCCGTCGCGCTGGAACACCTCGCGGTGGTACTCGCGGCTCCAGATCGTGTTCGACAGCACGCCCACCTTGAGCCCTCGGTCGTGCAGCCCCTCCCAGAGCGGGCGCACCTGCGGGTCGGTGTGGGTGTGCGGCTCCCAGAACCGTCGGTATGCCGCGAGCGCCAGCAGGTGCCGGTCGTGGTCCGGGTCGACGCCGGCGTCCTCGAGGATCGCCTCGATCGACGCGCTCTCGTGCGTCTGCCGACCGCGCGACCAGGCCCGCTCCTCGGCAGCGTGGATCCGCACCGCCAGCGAGTCGGCCTCCGCGAGGTCGTCGGGCGACATCGCGGGGTCGTCCACGGGGAGCCCGTGCACCTCACGGGCGAAGACCCGCCACTGCTGCGGGAGGTCGACGTCGTGCCACGGGGTGAGCGTGCCACCCCAGTCGAAGATGACCGCCCGCAGTGGGGCCGTCGAGGATGCTCCGCTCATCAGGACGCGCTGCCCCGCACCTCGCGGATGACCTCGCTGACGACGTCGTCGGCGGCGACCTCTCGACGTTCACCGGTGGCGCGGTCCTTGATCTCGACGATCCCCTTCTCGAGAGACTTGCCCACCACGACGATCGTCGGGACGCCGATCAGCTCGGAGTCCTTGAACTTCACGCCGGGGCTGACCTTCTGGCGGTCGTCATAGAGCACCGACAGGCCTGCGGCCTCGAGGGCGCGGGTGATCTCCTCGGACTTCGTGAAGACCTCGGGGTCGCGGGTGACGTCCTTGCCGGTGGCGACCACGTGCACGTCGACCGGGCTGATCTCGCGGGGCCAGCGCAGCCCGAGCTCGTCGTGGTTGCCCTCCGCGACGCAGGCCACCGCGCGCGAGACCCCCACGCCGTAGGAGCCCATGATCACCGTCTGCAGCTTGCCGTTCTGGTCGAGCACCTTGAGGTCGAGCGCCTCGGCGTACTTGGTGCCGAGCTGGAAGATGTGTCCCATCTCGATCCCCCGGGCCGACTCGAGCGCGTGCCCGCAGCTCGGGCAGGCGTCGCCGGGACGCACGTCGGCGGCCTCGATCGTGCCGTCGGCGGTGAAGTCGCGACCCGCCACGAGGTCGATCACGTGCTTGCCGGCCTCGTTCGCGCCGGTCACCCAGCGGGTGCCCTCGACGACCCGCGGGTCGAGGAGGTAGCGGACCTTCGACACGGACTCCGAGCCGAGCGACTCCGGGCCGATGTAGCCCTTGACCAAGGCGGGGTTGGCCGCGAAGTCCTTCTCCTCGAAGGCCTCGACCGCGGCGGGTTCGACCTGCGCCCCGAGGCGCTTCTCGTCGATCTCGCGGTCGCCGGGCACCCCGATCGCCAGCGGCTCTCGGGTGCCGTCGGGGTGGACGAGCACGACGAGGACGTTCTTGAGCGTGTCACCCGCCGCCCACGGCCGGTCCTCGCGCGGGAAGTGCGCGTTGAGGTGGGCGACGAGGGTGTCGATCGTGGGGGTGTCGGGAGTGGACTCTGCGTGCGCAGCCGGCACGTCGGCATACGGAAGGGGGTCGGGGACGGGGACACGCACGGCCTCGACGTTCGCGGCATAGCCGCAGTTCGGGCAGTGGACGTAGGTGTCCTCGCCGTTCTCCGCGGTGGCGAGGAACTCCTCGGACTTGCTGCCACCCATCGCCCCGGCCATCGCCTGGACGATGACGTAGTGGAACCCGAGCCGGTCGAAGATGCGGATGTAGGCGTCGCGGTGCAGCTGGTAGGCCTTGTCGAGCCCAGCGGCGTCGACGTCGAAGGAGTAGGAGTCCTTCATGACGAACTCACGACCGCGCAGCACCCCGGCGCGCGGACGCGCTTCGTCGCGGTACTTCGTCTGGATCTGGTAGATCGCCAGGGGCAGGTCCTTGTAGGACGAGAACATGTCCTTCACCGCGAGGGTGAACATCTCCTCGTGGGTCGGCCCCAGCAGGTAGTCGGCCCCCTTGCGGTCCTGCAGGCGGAAGATGTTGCTGCCGTACTCCGTCCAGCGACCGCTCGCCTCGAACGGCTCCTTGGGCAGCAGCGCCGGGAACAGCAGCTCCTGGGCGCCGATCTCGTCCATCTCCTCGCGCACGATCGTCTCGACCTTGCGCAGCACCCGCAGACCCAGCGGCAGCCACGTGTAGATGCCGGGGCTGACCCGCCGGATGTAGCCGGCGCGGACGAGCAACCGGTGGCTCGGCACCTCGGCATCGGCCGGGTCCTCGCGAAGGGTTCGCAGGAACAGGGTCGACATGCGCAGGGCCACGGGGCACTCCTCGGTTGGCGGACAACCCCCAGAGGATATCCGTCGGTATGCTGGGTGCTCACCACGGTTTCCCCGTGCCTCGCGATCCGGGTCGTGGGGGTGAGCACGCGCCAGGGAGCGTGGCGGCCCACCCGACTGCGAGAATCGGGGCATGACGCGCATCGAGACCGTCGACCAGCTGGTGGAACTGCTCGGGGAGCCGCTCCCCCGCGTCCGCGACAAGGCGCGTCCCGCGCTGCACGAGCTCGACCGCGACTGGCTGGCCGCCTCGCCGTTCTGCCTGGTCGCCACCTCGGACGAGCAGGGGCGGTGTGATGTCTCCCCCAAGGGCGACCCGGCCGGCTTCGTGAAGGTGCTGGACGACACCACGATCGCGATCCCCGAGCGGCTCGGCAACAAGCGGGCCGATGGCTACCAGAACGTCCTGTCGAACCCCCACGTCGGGCTGCTCTTCCTCATCCCGGGCCGGGGCGACACCCTGCGGGTCAACGGCCGGGCGCACCTCGTGTCGGACGCTCCATGGTTCGACGCCATGGTGGTGCAGGGGCACCGCCCGGTGCTCGCCCTGGTCGTCGAGATCGACGAGGTGTTCGGGCACTGCGCCAAGGCGTTCATGCGCAGCAAGCTGTGGCACCCCGAGACCTGGGACCCCCTGGCCGTGGGCTCACGCCCCGAGATCGCCAAGGCCCTCGAGCGACCCGAGGACTCCATCGAGGAGCTCGAGCGCTACTACGGCGAGCAGTACTCCACCGGCCTCTACTGAGCAGCCCTACCGGCCGCGACCGGCGGCCCTGAGCGCGGTGCGGATCAGGGGCAGCTGGAGCGGGAGGCGCGCCACCGTGCCGGCGAACGCGGCCTGCGCCGACGGCGTGCCCTTGCGCTGCGCCCGCTTGCCGTAGTTGGCGCTCATCTGGAGGTTCCCGGGCAGGATCGCGACCAGGAGCGCGGCACTGGCCCACCCGGCATACCGACGGGTGCGGGGGTGCAGCAGCCCGGCCGCGCAGACGAGCTCGGCGACTCCGGAGGCGTAGATCAGCTCACGGCGTCGCGGCAGGGCGTTCGGGACCAGCGGCTCGAAGACCTCGGGCTTGACCAGGTGGGTCGTGCCGGAGGTGATGAACAGACCGGCGAGGCCGAGGATGTCCTTGGTCAGGGGGGCGACGGTGCGGGGCATGGCGCCATCCTGTCAGTCGGTCCGGTGCTCCCTGAGGTACGCCCGCCGGGCCCGCACGGCGAACGTCGAGGAGAGGCCGCCGACGACGAGCAGCACGACGCCGATCCACAGCCAGGTGCGTCCGGCGGGGTCACGTCCGGGGATCGCCACGAGGAAGACCCCGAACGCGAACAGCGACAGGGTCAGCCAGACCAGGGCGTTGCCGGCTGCGGGAGTGTCCGGTCGGGGCTCGGACTCGAGGGCCGGATCCATCAGCGGTCTCTCACCATGAGGCAGTCAGAGGAGCACGGTCGAGAAGGTGCCGACGTCCTCGAACCCGACCCTGGCGTAGGTCGCCCGAGCGCTCTCGTTGAAGTCGTTGACGTACAACGTGACCCAGCGGGCGCGGGTCTCCATGACCTGCTCCACCACCGAGGCCATGAGCGGCACCGCCAGCCCGTGGCCGCGCAGGTGCGGCGCGAGCCAGACCCCTTGGAGCTGGGCACAGCCCAGGGCAACCGACCCCACGTCGGCCTTGAAGATCACCGCGCCGTCCTCGATCGCGACGAAGGTGTGGCCGCGGTCGATGAGGGACAGCAGCGCGGAACGGTAGGCCGCGCCGGAACCGGTGTAGGGCGGGTAGCCGATCTCGCCCTCGAACATGTGGGCCGCAGCCGGCATGACGAGGTCCACCTCGGCCTCGGTGGCGGGCCTGACCCGCGGGTCGAGCTCGATACCGAGGGCTGACGGCCGGTCCATCGTGCTCATCAACGGCTGGCGGGCCCGCACCRCTCGGGCGGGGCCCCAGGCTGGTTCGAGGTGGCGCCACAGCTCGGTCACCTGGTCGGAAGGCCCGAGGATGGAGGCGCAATGCCGACGCCAGCGCCGCACGCGGTCGGCGAAGTAGCTGATCGTCAGGTCGTCTGCCTCGACCGGGACGAGGTTGGCGCTCGACCAGCACAACGACTCGAGGGTGCCACCGACCTTGTGGCCGAGCACGGTGCCCGGCTGGGTGCTGAGCACGCCTTCGAGGAGTCGGGCGGCGACGAACACGTTGGCCGGCAGGTTTTGCGCGCACACCTCCAACGCGGCGTCGCGGTCCGAGGGCGACAGCGCGTGGACCGGGTTTCGAGTGCGCAGCACCGTTCCAGCCTATTGCCCGCTGCCGACGCGCGCCGCAGAACGCCGCTACCGGTCGTCCTGGGGTCCACAGCTGTGGTCGAGGCGCCGACACAGTCGGACCCGCTAGAGGACGACGGGACAGTGCCGGCGACGAGATCGTCGAAGGTGCCGCCACGCGCGTGGCTACGCGCCCCGCTCGTGCGACAGCACCAGTCACAGCACCCAAACCCCCAGATCACGAAGGAGACCACCATGACCACCCACGACCGGCCCCTGGCCGGCTCCCACCCCGCCCGCAGCACGTCCGCGTGGACCCGCGCGGCAGGTTGCGCTGCCGCTGGGGCACTCTGTGCCGCAGCCCTCGCCTCATCACCCAGCAGCGCGACTCCCGGCACCTCGAGCCCCACGGGCGTCGACCCGGACCCGTCGACAGCGGCGGCGCAGGCGCGTCTCGTCGGGCGCTCGTCGCTCCCTGCGGAGACCTACCGCACCGGCACCGAGCCCTCCGGGCACTTCCAGACGGGAGCGACGGCGGTGGCCCGGCCGTACCCCGCCCAACCGGTGCAGGGCTTCTCGGCGATGCACCGCAACGCCGACGGCAGCTACCTCGTGATGACCGACAACGGCTACGGGCAGAAGGGCAACAGCCAGGACTTCGACCTCGTCGTCAACCGCATCCGACCCGACACCACCACAGGGACGACGGCCTATATCGGGCTGCAGTTCGTCCTCAGCGACCCTGACCACCACGTCGACTGGACGATCTGGCGTGACGGCGGTTGCGCTGCCGCCTCGACCCTGCCTGCCGGCTACACGTGTCCCACGCCGGACCGGGTGCTGACGGGCTGGGACTTCGACCCGGAGTCCATGCAGGTCGCCCCGGACGGGACCTTCTGGTTCGGCGACGAGTTCGGACCGTTCCTCCTCCACGCCGACGCCGGGGGTCGACTCCTGGAGGCGCCCGTGCCGACCCCAGGGGTGAAGGCCCCGCAGAACCCGACCCTCGCCGTCGGCGAGCAGCCAAACCTCGCGTCCTCACGCGGGTTCGAAGGGATGGCGATGGCCCCTGACGGCCAGCGGCTCTACCCGATGCTCGAGGGGTCGCTCGCCGAGGACAGAGCCGCAGGGCTGGGTTCCGACCTGCGCATCTTCGAGGTCAAGGTCAACCACGGCCTCGGAGCGCAGTTCACCGGCACCTTCTGGCGCTACCGCCTCGAGAGTCCCGGGGACTCGATCGGTGATGCCATCGCCCTGAACGACCACGAGCTGCTCGTCGTCGAGCGCGACGCCGGGGCGGGGCCGACCGCACGCTTCAAGGCCGTCTTCACCGTGGACCTCAAGGACCGCGACCACGACGGGTATGCCGACAAGCGGCTCCTCGTGAACCTGCTGGCCGTGCCGGACCCGGGCAACGTCGGCAAGCTGGGCGCGTTCTTCCCGTTCCCCTTCGAGACCATCGAGGACCTCGCCGTGGTCGACGACCACACCATCGCCGTGATGAACGACAACAACTTCCCCAACACCGGCGGCCGATCGGCAACCGTTCCCGACCCGAACGAGTACATCGAGGTCACCCTGGACCAGCCGTTGGGCGTCGACCCGCGGTTGCTCCCGCAGGGGTGAGCCAGGGGCCAGGTCACTCTCGGGTCCGTGGGTGGGGGCGGACCCGAGAGCCGGTCAGCCGACGGTGACCGACGGGGCTCCGGCGCTCTCCTCGTCGACGGGCTCGCCCATCTCCTCGGCGATGCGCATGGCCTCCTCGATGAGGGTCTCCACGATCTGGCTCTCGGGGACGGTCTTGATGACCTCTCCCTTGACGAAGATCTGACCCTTGCCGTTGCCGGACGCCACTCCGAGGTCAGCCTCGCGAGCCTCGCCCGGTCCGTTCACCACGCAGCCCATCACGGCCACGCGGAGCGGCACGGTCATGCCCTCCAGCCCGGCGGTGACCTCGTCGGCGAGCTTGTACACGTCGACCTGCGCGCGCCCACAGGAGGGGCACGACACGATCTCCAGCTTGCGCGGCTTCAGGTTCAGCGACTGGAGGATCTGGTTGCCGACCTTGACCTCCTCGACCGGCGGCGCCGAGAGCGACACGCGGATCGTGTCGCCGATGCCCTTGGAGAGCAGCGCACCGAAGGCAGTGGCCGACTTGATCGTGCCCTGGAAGGCCGGACCCGCCTCGGTGACGCCGAGGTGCAGAGGCCAGTCACCCCGCTCGGACAGCATCTCGTAGGCCTTGACCATGACGACGGGGTCGTTGTGCTTGACCGAGATCTTGAAGTCGTGGAAGTCGTGCTCCTCGAAGAGCGAGGCCTCCCACACCGCAGACTCCACGAGCGCCTCGGCGGTGGCCTTGCCGTACTTCTCGAGGAGCCTGGGGTCGAGCGAACCGGCGTTGACGCCGATCCTGATCGAGACGCCGGCGTCCTTGGCCGCAGCGGCGATCTGCTTGACCTGGTCGTCGAACTTCCGGATGTTGCCCGGGTTGACCCGCACCGCGGCGCAGCCGGCGTCGATCGCGGCGAAGACGTACTTCGGCTGGAAGTGGATGTCGGCGATGACCGGGATCTGCGACTTGCGGGCGATGGCGGGCAGCGCGTCCGCGTCGTCTTGGCTCGGGCAGGCGACGCGGACGATGTCGCAGCCCGACGCAGTCAGCTCGGCGATCTGTTGCAGTGTCGCGTTGATGTCCGTGGTCGGGGTCGTGCACATCGACTGCACGGAGATGGGGGCGTCACCGCCGACCTCGACCTTGCCGACCTTGATCTTGCGCGTCTTGCGCCGGGGCGCGAGAACGGGCGGGGGCAGGGCCGGCATACCGAGTCCAACAGTCATGGTTGAAGTATCTCCCAGGGGGATGGTGGCGCGGACGCCGGCTGTGGCCGGGTCAGCCGACCTTGACGGGCTTGACGACGTCGGCGTACATCAGCAGGAGGGACATCACGATGAGCACCGACGACACGGCATACGCGACCGGGAGGGCCTTGGCGACGTCGACGTGACCGGGGTCCGGACGCTTGAGCAGGCGGGCCGTCGTGCGCTTGAGGCCCTCCCACAGCGCGCCAGCGACGTGACCGCCGTCCAGGGGCAGCAACGGGATCAGGTTGAAGACGAACAGCGCGATGTTGAGCCCGGCGACCAGGTTGACCAGGATCGCGATCTTCGCGGCCGTGTCGAGACCGTCGATCGACCCCGACGAGATCTCGCCGGCCATCCGTCCGACCCCGACCACGGAGACCGGCCCGTTGGGATCGCGAGCCTCCGAGCCGAAAGCCGCCTGGGCGACGTCTGTCATCCGTTGCGGGATGTGCAGCAACACTCCGGCGATGTGCTTCACCTGGTCGCCCAGGATGCCCGGCACGACCGCGACGGACTGCCGTTCCAGCGCAGTGACCGGTGCCGACGAGACACCGACGAAGCCAGCGTCCATGACGACGGGCTCCCCGTCGGCGTTGACCAGGGGCGTGCCGTCAGGGCCGACCTGCTGGACGGTGTTGCGGATGGGCGTGACCTGCAGCGTCTGCTCGGCGCCGTCACGCAGCACGACGATCGGGACCGTCTGCCCGACGCGAGGCCGGATCAGCTTGCCCACGTCGACAGTGCGCTTGATCGGCTCACCGGCGACCGACACGATCTTGTCGCCGGGCTTGATCCCGGCGAGGAAGGCTGGCGTCTTCTGGTCCGACGGAGCACAGGTGGTCTTGGAGGCGGCTTGGCTGGCCGGCACGACGCACTCGCTGACCGAGGCGACGACGGCGCCGTCCTTGACCTCCTGCTGGCCGTAGAGCGTCACGAGGCCCGTGAGCAGGACGACCGCGACGACGAGGTTCATGACGGGGCCACCCATCATGACGATGACCTTCTTGGGCACGGACAGCTTGTAGAACACCCGGTCCTCGTCGCCGGGCTTGATCTCCTCGAGGCTCAGCTGTCGGGCCTCGTCGGCGAGCTGGCTGAACCGTCCGGTGCTGGAGACGCGGATCGTGCCCTCGGCGTCGCCAGGCCGTGGGGGGAACATGCCGATCATCCGGATGTAGCCGCCGAGCGGGATGGCCTTGATGCCGTACTCGGTCTCACCACGGCGCGTGGACCACACGGTGGGGCCGAAGCCGACCATGTACTGCGTCACCTTGACGCCGAACTTCTTGGCCGGGACGAGGTGTCCGATCTCGTGCAGGCCGATGGACAGGCCGACCCCCAGGACCACGAACAGCACGCCGAGCACGTAGAGCAGCACGGTCATCGGTGCATCGCCCCCTCGGTGTCCGACAGCGGTGTCGCGGTCATCCGTCCAGTCTGCAAAGCCAGCACCTTCCGTGCCTCGTCGCGTGCCCACGCATCGGCGCGCATCACGTCCTCAACGGACAGTGTCCCTGATTCGATCCCCGTGCCGCTGCCGGACGCGTGATCCTCCACCACCCGGGCGACCGTGTCGACGATCTCGACGAAGCCCAGGTGTCCGTCATGGAAGGCATCGACGGCGACCTCGTTGGCCGCGTTGTACACGGCCGGGAACGTGCCACCGGCCTCCCCCACCTGGCGCGCGAGCCGCACGGCCGGGAACGCCTCGTCGTCGAGCGGCTCGAAGTCCCACGACTGAGCCCGCGTCCAGTCGACCGGCACGTCGACGTCGGCGAGCCGCTCCGGCCACGACAGCCCCAGCGCGATGGGCACGAGCATCCGCGGCGGTCCGGCCTGCGCGATCGTCGACCCGTCGACGAACTCCACCATCGAGTGGATGATCTGCTGCGGGTGCACGACGACGTCGATCCGGTCGAACGGGATGTCGAAGAGCAGGTGTGCCTCGATCACCTCCAGCCCCTTGTTGACCAAGGTCGCCGAGTTGGTCGTGATCACTCTCCCCATGGAGAAGTTCGGGTGCGCCAGTGCCTCGGCCGGCGTGACGTCACGCAACGACTCACGGCTGCGTCCGCGGAACGGTCCGCCGCTCGCGGTGACGACCAGCCGCCGCACCTCCGACGCACGACCGCCACGCAGCGACTGCGCGATGGCCGAGTGCTCGGAGTCGACCGGCACGATCTGGTCGGGGCGAGCCGCCGCCTTGACCAGCGGACCGCCCACGATGAGCGACTCCTTGTTCGCGAGCGCGAGCGTGGAACCCTCCGCGAGTGCCGCCAGGGTGGGCCGGAGCCCGATCGCGCCGGTGATCCCGTTGAGCACGACATCGGCACCGCACGCCGCTGCCGCGACGGCAGCGTCGTCGCCGACCACGACCTGGGGTCGGTATGCCGCGCGGCCGGCCCGCGCGGCATACGCTCCGATCGCCTCGGCGACCTGCTCGTGAGTGCCGCGGGCGACCGCCACGAGGTCGACCTCGAAGGCGACGGCCTGCTCGGCGACGAGCGCGAGGTTCGAGCCGGCGGACAGGGCGACCACCCGGAAGCGGTCCGGGTTGCGCGAGATGACGTCCAGGGCCTGGGTGCCGATGGAGCCGGTGGAGCCGAGGACGGCAACGGTGCGCGGGGAGGTCACTGCCCCATTGTCGCTCATGCAGCGGGTGGTGACCGTCGTGCCAGTGCTCGGTCGGCCGCCACGAAGGCCAGGCCGACGATCCCGAAGAGGACAGCGACCCCCGCAAGGTTGAGGAGGACCTGTCCCCACCCGAGCGCGTCCACGTCGATGATTGGATACGGCCAGAAGTGCACGAGCGCGCCCCGGACCAGCGTGTAGGCGCCCCAGAGGAGGGGCCACAGCAGGCTCGGCAGCACCTCGGCGCGGGTGGACTGCCGACGGGGACCCACGGCCACCCAGGCCGTCACGAACAGGAGCGGGACGACCACGTGCAGCAGCTTGTCGACGACGTAGCTGCTGCCGGAGAGATCGAGGATCGGCCGCAACAGGAACCAGTGCACGACGCCGGCCACGGTGATGCCGACCACCGTGGCCAGGTGCACGACGCGCCAGACGCGCCCGTCCTGGGCTGGGTCACGGGCCAGCACGGCCGAGACGACGATCACCAGGAGGTTGGACAGGATCGTGAAGTAGGAGATGAACTCGACCAACCGGGTGCCGAGGGACTTCGCTGCCGTCTCGTCGAGCACCGCGGCCCCGTTGACGACCAGGACGAGCTGCCAGACCACGGCGACGGTGGCCACGACCGCGACGAGTCCGTGGACGGCCCGGGGCGTGGTGGGCTTCACGGGCTCACGGTAACGAAGGGTCACCGGTCGAGCACGGTGACCAGGAAGCCCTCGTGGTCGACGCTGACCTCGTCGAGGACGCTGGCGATGTCCTCGTAGCCCTGGGGGTGGCTGCGCCGCAGCCGTGCCACGCCATCCCAGACGAGGTGGCGTGGACCGCCGTCCTCCCCCGGCACCTCCGCGTAGTCGTGCAGGCAGTCAGCGAGCGCGTCGAGGTTGCGACCGAACCAGTCGGGGAAGTCGAGCACCTCGGCGAACAGGTCGATGCTCTCCGCCTTGGTCGAGCCGGCAGGCACCACCGAGACCTCACCCCCCATCCTCCGCGCCTCGCGCACGACGTCGGCGATGGACACCTCCGGACCCAGGACACGGATCACGGGCCACCTCCCTCGAGGACGCTGGACACGATGACACTGAAGGTCGTGTAGTGGTCAGGGGTCCAGTAGCGCTCGCCTCCGTTGCCGACGATGATCCGCCTGGCTCCGCGGTCGCCCTCCCCGGGAGTGGGCACGGTGTACTCGTGGTAGTAGCCGCCGGCCTTGCGGGGCAGCAGGCGCTCGCGGTTCTGGAAGACCGCCCCGTCCCGGGCGTACGGGTACGGGCCGCCCGCCGAGATCAGCCGGAGGGTCTGACGCGCCTGCGTGGGGAGGTCGGCCTCCGCCACCGGGGGCAGACCGCTGGTGTCCCTCGGGCCGGGGACGGCTGCCGAGCGGGACGAGGCGGGTGAGCCGCCACCCTGCTGGCCGAGCGGACCCACCGAGCCCTGGCCGACCCACCACCACACCAGCAAGACGGCCGCGACGCCGAGCACGACCAGCGCCACCCGGGCGGTCCTGCGCTGGTCAGCGGGCATGGGGTCGACCCTAGGGGTGGCTTCCGGACCCCGCACCCGGCAGCGGTTCCAGCCTTGCGGCTAGTTCTGGAAGACGCGCTCCTCGATCAGCTRCTCCTCCACGACGCGCCCCTCGGGCTCGAACCGACCCTGCTCGAACCGCTTCTGGAACTCCAGCTCGAGGTGGTCGGCGCCATTGCGGTTCTTCTCGATCGACATGACGACCCAGTGACGGAACCGCTCGGCGTTGCCGAGGTGGTAGACCAGGTGGTGCTTGGCGACGATGTCGTACTTGTCGTTGAGGATCAGCACGACGTCGGCCTCGTAGGCCAGGGCGGACGAGCCGCGCAGGTCGTTCACCCTCATCCGGCGGCCGGCGACCAGGCTGGACTTGTCGGCGGCGACGATTGCGACCACCGGCACGCCCAGCTCGAGCGACATGTCCTTGAGGCGTTCGACGACGACCGAGATGCGGTCCTCCTCGTTCGTCACCCCCGGCACGGGCACCTTCTGGAGGTAGTCCACGAGCACCAGGGGTGGGCGGCCGTCGGACTCGACGACCTCGGCGACCGCGGCGCGGATCGCGTCGATCGTGGTGTGCATGCCGCTGGAGGTGTGCACGTGCAACCGCTGCGAGTAGCCCTCGAGCGCCTCGACCGCCTCGGCACCACCCACACTGTCGGCGAAGCGCTCACGCATGGAACGCGCGCGACTGTGCCTGGCCTCGAACCCGGCGCGGATCTTGGCCAGTCCGACGCCCTCGATGCCCTTGATGGCCCCCGCCTCGATCGCGATGAGCCGCTCGAGGATGCTGTGGGCGTCGTGC
Organism: Pedococcus sp. P2_A3; assembly: GCF_056405035.1. NCBI lineage: Bacteria > Bacillati > Actinomycetota > Actinomycetes > Micrococcales > Intrasporangiaceae > Pedococcus > Pedococcus sp. P2_A3. Next base: position 63,336 of record NZ_JBFUCW010000019.1, read on the forward strand.
TCGTAGGTGAAGAGCACCGCGCTGCGGTTGGCGGCGACCGTGTTGCGCAGCATCTGCAGGGCCATCGCCGTCTTGCCCAGCCCCTGCGGTCCGCCGATGAGCACCAGCTCGCCGGAACGGAAACCACCGGTCAGGGCGAGGTCGAGCGCTTCGAACCCGGTCGGCCACACCCGGGCACCCGCCGTCTCGCCCAGGCGGAGCTTCTCGTCGGTCTCCACGAGGACGTCGCTCAGGGAGCGCAGCCGGCCGACGTTGCGCGAGTGCGAGGCGAAGTCGGGCGTGGTGTCGGACGCGGGGGCAGACGACGAGCTGTCCGCGACCGAGAGGACGGGGGCCGGGTCCGTGGTCATGTGACCGATTCAACAACCCCACGGCCCCCAGTGGGGGGGTTTGACGTGGTTCGCATCCAAAAGGATGACCAATTGTTGGCCGTTACGGGGCAATTCCGACATAGGTCACGGAGCAATGCCGACATACGTGGTCTCGAGGTACTCCTCGATCCCCTCGAACCCACCCTCCCGGCCGAAGCCGGAGGCCTTGACGCCGCCGAACGGCGCCGCCGGGTTGGAGATGATGCCCTGGTTGATCCCGATCATCCCGTACTCGAGCGCCTCGCTGACCCGGATGACCCGGCTGAGGTCGTTGGTGAACACGTAGGACGCCAGGCCGTACTCGGTGCTGTTCGCCTTGGTGATCGCGTCGGCCTCCGTGCGGAAGGTCGTGATCGGTGCGACCGGCCCGAAGATCTCCTCGCTCATCACGCGAGCCGTCATCGGCACCCCGCTGATCACCGTGGGTTCGAAGAAGTAGCCGCGTCCCTTCACCTGGCCCCCGCCGGTGAGGACCGTGCCACCCTTGGCCTTCGCGTCCTCGACGAGCTCCGTCACCCCGTCGCGGGCCTTGGCGTCGATGAGGGGTCCGACGTCGACCCCCTTCTTGGTGCCCTTGCCGAGGGTGAGCCCAGCCATCCTGGCCGCAAACTTCTTCGCGAACTGGTCGGCGACGCTCTCGTGCACGAAGAACCGGTTGGCCGCCGTGCAGGCCTCCCCGATGTTGCGCATCTTGGCCAGCATCGCGCCCTCGACGGCTCGGTCGAGGTCGGCATCCTCGAAGACGATGAATGGGGCGTTGCCACCGAGCTCCATCGACACCCGAAGCAGCTGCTCGGCCGACTGCTCGATGAGCTTGCGACCGATCCCGGTCGACCCGGTGAAGGTCAGCTTGCGCAGCCGCGGGTCGCGGATCAGCGGCTCCATGACGTCGCCGGTGTGGGAGGTGGTGACGACGTTCAGCACCCCGGCCGGCAGGCCGCACTCACGCAGCAGCTCCGCCAGGGCGAGCATCGTCAGCGGGGTCTGGCTGGCCGGCTTGACCACCATCGTGCAGCCGGCGGCGATCGCCGGGCCGATCTTGCGCGTCCCCATCGCCAGCGGGAAGTTCCACGGGGTGATCATCAGCGTGGGCCCGACCGGCTTCTTCATCGTCAGCAGCCGGGTCGCGCCGTTGGGTGCGGTGGACCACCGACCGTGGATGCGCACTGCCTCCTCGGAGAACCACCGGAAGAACTCCGCGCCGTACGTCACCTCGCCGCGCGACTCCGCCAGGGTCTTGCCCATCTCCAGCGTCATGAGCGTGGCGAAGTCCTCGGCCCGCTCGGTGATCCGCTCGAAGGCCGCCCGCAGGATCTCGCCGCGGTCACGTGGCGCGGTGGCCGCCCACTCCGCCTGCGCTGCCGCGGCCGCATCGAGGGCGGCCTTGCCGTCCGCGACGCTCGCGTCGGCCACGTGGGTGAGGGTGCTCCCGGTCGAGGGGTCCTCGACGGCGAGGGTGGCGCCCCCGGTGGCGTCACGCCACGCTCCGCCGATGAACAGGCCCTTGGGGACCGAGTCGATGAGGGACTTCTGCGTGGTGGCCATCAGCCCTGTTCCTCCGGTGCGTGCTCGGGTGGGTGCGTGTGCGACTGGTCGTCGCTCTGGTCGTGCGTCTGGTGGGTGTGCTGGTGCGGGATGTGGCCCTGCGGGATGGCACCGTTGCGACCCGACAGGAGGGGCTGGGACGGGTCCCAGCTCGTGCCGTCACGCTCGTCCTGCCGCTTGCGGGCGATCGCCGAAAGAGCCTCGAGGACAACGCGGTTCGCGAGCGCTGCGGTGATGTCAGCGTGGTCGTAGGGGGGACTCACCTCGACGACGTCGACGCCGACGACGGGCAGCTCCAGGCAGATCCGGCGGACGGCGTCGAGCAGCTGTCGGGCAGACAGGCCGCCCGGCTCCGGGGTGCCTGTGCCGGGGGCGTGCCCCGGGTCGCAGACGTCGATGTCCACGGAGAGGAAGACACCCTCGCACTCGTCGGTGGCGATGGAGAACGCCTCGGTCAGCACCTCGTCGAGGCCGCGGTGCACAATCTCGGTCATCTCGAACGATCGCATCTGCTGTCCGGCCATCCAGTCCAGCGTCTCCGGCGGCGGCCAGTAGCCGCGCAGGCCGATCTGGAGGAACCGGTCTCCGCGCAGCGCCCCCGACTCGATGAGCCGACGCATCGGCTGGCCGTGTCCCCACAGCGAGCCGAACTCGATGTCACCGGTGTCGGCGTGGGCATCGAAGTGGATCATCGAGACGCGTCCGTGCCCGAGCACGTTGGCAACCCCCTTGGCGTCCGGGAAGGCGATCGAGTGGTCACCTCCGAGCACCACCGGTATGGCGCCCGCGCGCGTGACGCGCTCGACCGCCGCCTCGAGCTTGGGTAGGGAGCGCTCGATGTCGCCGGAGTACATCTCGACGTCACCCGCGTCGACGACCCTGAGGTCGACGAGGCCGTCGGTGCGCAACGCCAGCGAGGGGCGCGACCCGTCGTGGGGCAGGTAGTCCGTCATCCGGATCGCCTGGGGCCCGAAGCGGGTGCCGGGACGGTGCGAGGTGCCGCCGTCGAACGGTGCGCCGAGGATCACGACGTCAGCATCGCCATACGTGGCTTCGTCGTCGAGGTCGCAGCGGTCGACTCCGAGGAAGGTGAAGTCCGGGCCGTACTGCTGGCCGTATCTCGTCATGGCACCAACCTAGTCCCGTTGCGGGCCATAGGGATCAGCGGTCTTCCAGGCCCCACGGGGACCCGTATCCCTGCGGCTTGGGCGCGGCCAGCAGGTCGAGGAAGGGCTGGGCGTCGAAGGCCTCGGGCCCGAGCACCCCCGCCCCGCTCCACACTCCCGTGGCGACGAGCTCGAGTGCGACGACGGGGTTGACGGCGGTCTGCCACACGACGCACTGGGCGCCGTACTCGGTCATCGTCTCCTCGTTGTCGGAGACGTGGAAGAGATACGTGCTCCGCGGCTGCCCATCCTTGCCGGTGCCCGTGACGAAGACACCGGCGCAGGTCTTGCCCTTCATCCGCGGCCCGATGGTGGCTGGGTCAGGTAGCACCGCCGCGACCACGTCACGCGGTGAGACCTCGACCCCCTTGACCCGCACCGGGTCCGTGCCGTCGAGGCCGAGCGTGTGGAGGGTGCGCAGGATGGTGATGAGCTCGTCGCCGAGACCGTACTTGAAGGTGACCCGTTCGGCGTCGAGCCAGCGCGGCATCAGCAGCACCTCCTCGTGCTCGACGTGCACGCACTCCACCGGCCCGATGCCCTCGGGGAAGTCGAACACCTCCGGCTCGCTGAAGGCCGGCAGCGTGAAGAACCCTGCCTCGACACCTCCCCCTGCCGTGGCCCGGGACTTCTCCCACACCACCGGCGGGTTGAGGCACTCCTCGATGATGGTCCACATCGAGAAGCCGGGGGCGAAGGTCTCGTTGCCGTCCTCGTCGTACACCGCCAGGTTGGCGCCGTCTCGGGTGCCGAGCTCGTCGATCTTCGAGAACAGGTGGTCGGACGCGTAGCGCGCGAACACGTCGGACAGCCCCGGCTCGACGCCCATGCCGAGCAGCGCGAGCTGACCCGAGCCCTCCCACTGCGAGGCCATCGCGAACTGCTCGTCACCGAGCTTGACGCCCACCTTGGCATAGGGCTCGTCGGGGTGACGGCGCGAAAGGCTCATCGCCATGTCGAGGTAACCGGCGCCCGCCGCGAGGGCACCTCGGAAGATGGGCATGACGAAGCGCGGGTCCACGGCGTTGAAGACGTGCGTCGACCCGTGCTCGCGCGCGAGGGCAGCCACCGCCGCCTCGTCGGACGCGTCGACCTGGGCGGCCACGAGTCGCCGTTCGCCGTCGCGGCGGGCCGTCGCCGCCTCCACCGTCGCCCGGGCGCGGCCGAGGTCGTAGTCGGCCACGACGAGCTGCTCGAAGAAGTCCCGCTCGACAGCGATGCGTGCGGCAGCGTCACCGACGCCACCGGCGCCGATCATGAGGATGCGCATGAGATCTCAGGCTGCTTTCGCTCGGCGGGCGGAGACGAACTGACCAGTGAGGACGATGCCCACGGACAACACGAACATGACCGTCCCGATGACGTTGATCTGCACCGGGGTCCCGCGTTGGGCGGCTCCCCAGACGTACATCGGGAAGGTCACCGAGTTCGGACTCGCGTTGAAGTTGGTGATGATGTAGTCGTCGAAGCTCAGCGAGAACGCGAGCAGCGCACCTGCCGCGATCCCCGGGGCGACCAGCGGCAGGGTGACCCGCAGGAAGGTGGCCACCGGGCCCGCCCCGAGGTCGGCCGCGGCCTCCTCGAGCTTGGGATCCAGGGAGCTCACGCGGGCCTTCACCGCGACGACGACGAACGACAGGCAGAACATGATGTGGGCGATGAGGATCGCGGTGGCGCCCGCCGGCAGGCCCAGTGCGACGAACAGGGTCAGCAGGCTCGATCCCATGACCACCTCGGGAGTCGCCATGGGCATGAAGATGAGCATGTTCGTCGCAGCGCGCCCGCGGAAGCGGTGCCGGCCCAGCGCGAACGCGATCATGGTGCCCATCACCGTCGCCACCAGCGATGCCGTGATGCCGATCTTCAGGCTCAGGCCCAGGGCCTCACAGATCCCCGGCGTGCCGCACGGGTTGGTCCAGGCGTCGGCTGAGCCCCGCACCCATTCGTAGTTGTAGCGCCCATTGGGTTTGTTGAATGAGAACAGCGCCACCACGACGTTGGGCACCAGGAGGATGGCCAGCACCGCCATCGCAGCAAAGGCGAGCAGGTGCCGTCGCAGCCAGTTGACCAGTGCCACGTCAGACCAGCTCCTCGGTGCCGGCCTTGCGGACGTACGCCGTGACCAGGCCGAGGATCAGGACGAGCAGGACGAACGACAGGGCCGCAGCGAGCGGGTAGTTCAGGACCCTTAGGAACTGGGCGTCGATGACCTGCCCGATCATCACCGTCTGGGTGTTGCCGAGCAGCCTGGAGTTGATGTAGTCGCCGGCCGCCGGGATGAACGTCAGCAGCGTCCCGGCCACCACGCCAGGAAGGGACAGCGGCCAGGTGATGCGGCGGAACGTCTCCCGCGGCGTGGCGTAGAGGTCCCGGGCGGCCTCGAGGAGCCGGCCGTCCACCCGGTCCAGGGAGGAGTACAGCGGCAGGATCATGAACGGCAGGAAGTTGTAGGTCAGGCCGCAGATCACCGCGAACTTGCTGGAGAGCAACGAGTCGTTGTTGGTGAGGCCGATCAGCTGAAGGAGGTCGGTGAAGTGCGTCCACCGCGCGAACCCGGCCACGGGGTACTTGTCGGCCAGGATGGTCTGCCAGGCCAGCGTGCGGATCAGGAAGCTCGTGAAGAACGGCGCGATCACGAGCACGAGGAGGACGTACTTCGAGCGGCCCTTGCGGCTCGCGATGAAGTAGGCGAGCGGATAGCCCAGGACCAGCGTGAGCACAGTTGCCGACGCGGCATACCCGATGGAGCGCAGCAGCTGCGGCCAGTAGCTCTGCAGCGCCTGGCCGTAGATCGCGACGTTGCCCGTGAACGTGTAACCGTTGTCGACATCGCCTTCCTGCAGGGACTGCGAGCCCAGGGTGATCATGGGCACGACGAAGAACACGAAGAGCCAGAGCAGCCCGGGGACGAGCAGGGCGTACGGCACCCAGTTGCGCCGGCCGGCCCGCGGCGGGGGAAGCTGGTGACCCGTTCCTGGGACAGCCGCGGCGATCTCAGCCATCTTCGTGCCCCAGTCCCGCGTCCGCCGGTTCGGCGGCGTCGAGGACGAACCCGTGGTGGCTGGCCCACGAGACCGTGACGTTCTCGCCCTCGATGGCGCGGGCGGTGCCGTCGTTCTGCTGGACGACCGTGAGCTCCTGGTCCCAGGGCAGGCGCACCAGGTACTGGGTGGCGACTCCGGTGAAGGAGGCGTCGACGACCACGCCGTGGAGCCGGTTGGGGCCACCGCCCTCGCCCAGCCGCAGCTTCTCCGGCCGCACCCCGAGCCAGATCTCGCGAGCCCCCTCGGGGATGTGCGAGGCGTCGACCTCAAGGCGCTGGCCGTGGGAGCTGACCATCATGGTGCCGTCGACTGGGGGAGCATCGATGGAGGCCCGCAGCAGGTTGGACTGTCCGAGGAAGTTGGCGACGAAGACCGATTTCGGGTGCTCGTAGAGGCTGGCCGGGTCGCCCTGCTGCTCGATCCGGCCGGCGTTCATCACGGCGATCGAGTCGGCCATCGTCATGGCTTCCTCCTGGTCGTGGGTGACGTGGATGAAGGTCAGGCCCACCTCGGACTGGATGCGCTTCAGCTCGATCTGCATCTGTCGTCGCAGCTTGAGGTCGAGGGCACCGAGCGGTTCGTCGAGGAGCAGCACGTCAGGGCGGTTGACGATGGCTCGCGCCAGGGCAACCCGCTGCTGCATGCCTCCTGACAGCTGCGCTGGCTTCTTCTTCGCGACCGCACCGAGCTGCACGAGCTCGAGCGACTCCTTGGCCTTGCCCATCGCGTCCTTGTCGCCACGACGTTTGAGCCCGAACGCGACGTTGTCCAGCACCGTCATGTGCGGGAACAGGGCGTAAGACTGGAACACCGTGTTGACGTTGCGGCGGAAGGCCTTGGTGTCGGTGATGTCCTGGTCGCCGATGAGGATCTTGCCGGTGGTGGGTTCCTCCAGCCCGGCGACCATCCGCAAGGTGGTCGTCTTGCCGCAGCCGCTCGGCCCGAGCAGGGCGAAGAACGAGCCCGCCGGGACCTGCAGGTCGAGCGGATGGACCGCCGTGAAGGTCTCGAACTCCTTGCTGATCCCGACGAGACTCAGGTCGCCGGATGTCTGGGTCGCCACGTCACCCGGCCGTCAGCTCGGCGAAGGCCGCGTTGTACTTGGTCTCCTCCGCAGCGGTGAGACCCCGGAAGACGTGCGCCCGCTCCAAGGTCGCAGCGTCCGGCTCGATCAGGGTGTTCTTGGCGATCTCCGGGTCGAGCTTGGTCAGCACCTCCTTGGTGCCCTTCACGGGGGAGATGTAGTTGACGTAGTCGACGACCTCGGCCATGACCTGGGGGTCGTAGTAGTAGTTGATCAGCGTCTCGGCGTTCTTCTTGTGCTTGGCCAGGGCCGGGATCACGAAGTTGTCCGACCACAGCGTGCAGCCGGTTGACGGGAGGACGTACCCCAGGTCGGGGTTGTCGGCGCGCAGCTGGACGATGTCGCCCGTCCACGCGATGCAGGCGGCGGTGTCCCCGGCCGCGAGGGGCTTGGTGTAGTCGTTGCCCGTGAAGCCCTTGATCTGTCCTGCGTCCTTGGCCTTCTTGAGCTCGTCGATGGCGGCCGTGAAGTCGGCATCCGTGAAGCTTTCGATCTTCTTGCCCATGGCCATCAGGACGAGACCGACCGTGTCGCGCATCTCGGTCAGGAGCGTGACCTTCCCCTTGAGCGCGGGGTCGGTCAGCAGCTGGTCGATGGACTCGATCTTCTTGCCACCGGTGGCCTTGGGGTTGTAGGCGATTCCGGCGAACCCACTCTGCCAGGGCAGGGAGTAGAGCCGGCCGGGGTCGAACTCGACATCGAGCAGGGAGCTCTCGACGTTGCCGTGGTTGGGGATGTTTGCCAGGTCGAGCTTCTGGACGAAGCCCTGACGGATGAGGCGCGCCACCATCCAGTCCGTGCTGCACCAGACGTCACGGCCGGTGTCCGTGCCACCCGCCAGCAGGGGCCGCACCTTGGCGTAGAACTCGTCGTTGTCGTTGTAGTCCTCGGTGTAGTTGACCGTGATGCCGGTCTTCTTGGTGAAGGCGACCAACGAGGGCCTGGCCTTCGTCTTGTCGTCGACGTCGATGTACTCGGGCCAGTTGGACCAGTTGACGAGCTTCTCGGAGTCCGACATGTCCTGGGCAGCCTTGGCGGTCGCCGTCGTGGAGCCGGACGCAGTGGGGTTGCGGCCCTTCGAGCCACAGGCGGCCAGGGCAGTGATCCCGACACCCGCCGCACCCACCATCAGGGTCCGGCGCGAGACGAGGCCGCGCGCGAGCGCCGCGGTGAGGATGGGGGGAAGCGGTTCGGTCATGGTGGCTCTCCTGCTGATGGCGGTGGGCAGTGGTGGGGTGAGTGGGGTGAGTGGGGGGCGGCGTATGCCGTCGCGGCGCGACCGTGGCTCAGCTGTCGATGTTGGCCATGACGTGCTTGATGCGGGTGTAGTCCTCGAATCCGTACATCGAGAGGTCCTTGCCGTAGCCCGACTTCTTGAAGCCGCCGTGGGGCATCTCGGCGACGATCGGGATGTGGGTGTTGATCCAGACGCAGCCGAAGTCGAGGGCCTTGGACACCCTCATGGCCCGGCCGAAGTCCTTGGTCCACACGCTCGACGCGAGGCCGTAGTCCACGCCGTTGGCCCAGGCGATGGCCTCGGCCTCGTCGGTGAAGCGCTGCACGGTGATGACCGGGCCGAAGATCTCGTCCTGGATCGCCTCGTCGTCCTGCTTGAGGCCGGACAGGACGGTCGGCTCGAGGAAGAACCCGTCGCCCAGGGCGTCGAGCCGGTGCCCGCCCGCCGCGATGGAGGCGTGGTCGGGGAGTCGCGACAGGAAACCCTGCACCCGCTCGAGCTGGTTGCGGTTGTTGACCGGGCCGAGGAGCGCGTCCTCGTCATCGGGAAGGCCGACCTTGGCGGAGTTCTTGGCGTACTCACCAAGGGCGGCGACGAAGTCGTCGTGGATGTGCGGCGCCGCCAGCACCCGCGTCGCCGCGGTGCAGTCCTGACCCGCGTTGAAGTAGCCGGCGATGGCGATGCCCTCGACCGCGGCCTCGATGTCGGCATCGTCGAAGACGATCACCGGCGCCTTGCCGCCGAGCTCGAGGTGGACGCGCTTGAGGTCGCGGCTGGCGCTCTCCGCCACCTGCATGCCGGCCCGCACGGACCCGGTGATCGCCACCAGGGCTGGGGTCTTGTGCTCCACCACCGCACGTCCGGTCTCGCGGTCACCGGTGACGACGTTGAAGGTGCCCGGCGGCATGAACTCCGCGGCGATCTCGGCCAGGAGCAGGGTGGTCTCGGGCGTCGTGTCGGACGGCTTGAGCACGATCGTGTTGCCTGCTGCGAGCGCGGGGCCGATCTTCCAGACCGCCATCATCATCGGGTAGTTCCACGGTGTCACCTGGCCCACGACGCCGATCGGCTCGCGTCGGACCCAGCTCGTGTGGCCCTTCATGTACTCCCCTGCCGCGCGGCCCTCGAGCACCCGGGCCGCCCCGGCGAAGAACCGCAGCTGGTCGACCATCGGCGGGAGCTCTTCTGACGTGGTCAGGGCCCACGGCTTGCCGGTGTTCTCGGACTCGAGCTTGACGAACTCGTCGGCCCGCTTCTCGACCGCGTCGGCGAACTTGAGCAGGGCCTGCTGGCGCTCGCTCGGAGTGGTCTGGCCCCACTCGGTGAACGCCTTGCTCGCCGAGGCGTAGGCGGCGTCGACGTCGGCGGCCGTGGAGACCGGTGCCTTCGCGACGACCTGGGCGGTGACGGGGCTGACGAGGTCGGTGGTCGCATCGGTCTGCGCCTCGACGTACTCACCGTTGATGAAGTTGCGCAGGACGCGGGGGGCCGCGGACGTGGTCACTGAGGTGCTCCAATGCCGATCGGGTGCTGATTCCGGTGTCTGGCACTGTAGCCGTCCGACGATGGATTTCAATAGGTTGCGGCCGTCAAGATACGGAAAACGTTGCCAGATGCGACCGGGTGCGACTGATTCCGTCGTGTGGGGACTTGCTTTATCGGCACTTGGGGACCACCATGACCAGCGTGACCCGACCCGCCAGCACCAGCACCGATGTGCGCCTCGACGACGTGTCGAAGGCCATCATCGAGCAGCTGCAGGAGGACGGTCGGCAGTCCTACGCCACCATCGCCAAGCGGGTGGGGCTGTCCGAGGCGGCGGTGCGCCAGCGCGTGCAACGGCTCCTCGACCAGGAGGTGATGCAGATCGTCGCGGTCACCGATCCGCTGCAGGTGGGCTTCCGCCGGCAGGCCATGATCGGGATCCGCGTCGATGGCGACCTCCTACCGGTGGGTGACGCCCTCACGGCGATGTCGGAGGTCTCCTACGTCGTCACGACGGCCGGGTCCTTCGACCTGCTGGCCGAGGTCGTCTGCGAGGACGACGCCGAGCTGCTCGACCTGCTCACCCGTCGCATCCGCACCCTTCCCGGGGTGCAGACCACCGAGACGTTCGTCTACCTGAAACTCAACAAGCAGCACTACAACTGGGGTACTCGATGACCACTGACCTGTCCATCTTCGAACCGTCCAGCGACACCCACACGCCGCTGGGCACGCTGCACAGCGAGGCTGCCCGCGACCACCTGTGGATGCACTTCACCCGCCACTCGGTCTTCGAGGACCGCTCCGAGGGCGGCCTGGGCCACAGCGTGCCGATCATCACGCGCGGCGAGGGCCACAAGATCTGGGACGACCGCGGCAACGAGTACATCGACGGCCTCGCCGGGCTGTTCGTCGTGCAGGTCGGCCACGGGCGCGCCGAGCTCGCGGAGGCGGCGGCCAAGCAGGCCAAGGAGCTCGCCTTCTTCCCGTTGTGGTCCTATGCGCACCCGCGGGCCATCGAGCTGGCCGAGCGCCTCGCGAACGGCGCTCCCGGCGACCTCAACCGCGTCTTCTTCACCACCGGCGGCGGCGAGGCCGTCGAGTCGGCCTGGAAGCTGGCCAAGCAGTACTTCAAGCTGACCGGCAAGCCCACCAAGCACAAGGTGATCAGCCGTGCGGTGGCCTACCACGGCACCCCCCAGGGAGCGCTGTCGATCACCGGCATCCCCGCGGCCAAGGAGATGTTCGAGCCCCTCGTGCCGGGCGCCTTCAAGGTGCCCAACACCAACCAGTACCGCGCCCCCGAGCACCTGCGTGACGACGAGAAGGCGTTCGGCCGCTGGGCCGCCGACCGGATCGCCGAGGCCATCGAGTTCGAGGGCCCCGACACCGTCGCCGCCGTGTTCCTCGAGCCGGTGCAGAACTCCGGCGGCTGCTTCCCGCCCCCGCCCGGGTACTTCGAGCGGGTCCGGGAGATCTGCGACGAGTACGACGTGCTGCTGGTGTCCGACGAGGTGATCTGCTCGTTCGGCCGGATCGGCTCGATGTTCGCCTGCGACGACTTCGGCTACGTCCCCGACATCATCACCTGCGCCAAGGGCATGACGTCCGGCTACTCCCCCATCGGCGCGATGATCGCCAGCGACCGGCTGTTCGAACCCTTCAAGAAGGGCACGACCTACTTCCCCCACGGCTACACCTTCGGTGGACACCCGGTGAGCGCGGCGGTCGCGATGGCCAACCTCGACATCTTCGAGCGCGAGGGCCTGAACCAGCACGTCAAGGACAACGCCCCCAAGTTCCGGGCGACCCTGGAGAAGCTGCTCGACCTGCCGATCGTCGGCGACGTCCGCGGCGCCGGCTACTTCTACGGCATCGAGTTGGTCAAGGACAAGGACACCCGCGAGACCTTCGACGACGCGGAGTCCGAGCGGCTGCTGCGCGGCTACCTCTCCAAGGCGCTGTTCGACGCTGGCCTCTACTGCCGCGCCGACGACCGTKGCGACCCGGTCATCCAGCTCGCGCCGCCGCTCATCATCGGCCAGCCCGAGTTCGACGACATCGAGTCGCGGCTGCGGTCGGTCCTCACCGGAGCCGAGAAGCACCTCTGAGCCCGACCGTCACCTCGTGAGCCACCCCTTGTGGTGGGAGAGCCCGTATGCCGCGCCGCCGGCGGACGGGCTCTCCTCACCTGCCGTACCACCCAGGACCGCGGACGTCGTCATCGTCGGTGGGGGCTTCACCGGGCTCTGGACTGCGCACTACCTGCTGCTCGCGGACCCGGCACTCAACGTCGTGGTGCTCGAGGCTGAGCACGTCGGCTTCGGCGCGAGCGGCCGCAACGGCGGGTGGGTGTCGGCCCTGTGGCCGGTCGGGCCGTCGACGCTGGCGCGGCGGAGCGGTGCTGCGGCGGCGCGGGCCATGGTCGCCGAGCTGCAGAACACCGTCGACGAGGTCGGCAGGGCAACGGAATCCGCTGCGATCGACTGCGGATTCCGCAAGGGCGGGGCGGTCGCCCTAGCACGGTCGCCCGCGCAGGCGGCCCGGGCCCGGTCCGAGGTCGAGGAGGCAGGCGAGTGGGGGGTCGGCACCCGCTGGCTCGACGCGGCGGAGGCGTCCGAGCGCCTGGCGGCGAGCCGTGTCGAAGGAGCGACGTTCAGCCCCCACTGCGCCCGGGTCCACCCGAAGCGCTTGGTCGACGGCCTCGGCGCCACCGTGCGGTCGCAGGGCGCCCAGGTCGTCGAGGGCGTGCGCGTCCACGCGATCGAGCCGGGCCGCGTCGTGCTCGAGGGTGGTGGGCAGGTCGCGGCCCGCCACGTCATCAGGGCCACCGAGTCGTGGACACCCACGCTGCCCGGCCACCGCCGCACGGTCGCCCCGGTCTACTCGCTGATGGTCGCCACCGAGCCGCTCACCGACGACCAGTGGTCGAGGATCGGTCTCGCCGAGCGCGAGGTCTTCAGCGACCACCGCCACGTCATCATCTACGGCCAGCGCACGGTGGACGACCGCCTCGCGTTCGGCGGGCGCGGGGCGCCATACCACTTCGGGTCACGCATCAGGCCCGAGTTCGACCACGAGGCAACGGTTTTCGCCGATCTCCGTGCGACACTCACCGACCTCCTGCCCCAGCTGGGCGGGGTGGAGTTCACCCACGCCTGGGGCGGGCCCCTCGGCATCGCCAGGGACTGGCACCCGTCGGTCGGTCATGACCCGAGCACCGGGCTCGGCTGGGCCGGTGGCTACGTCGGCGACGGGGTCGCAGCCACCAACCTCGCCGGTCGCACACTGGCCGACCTCGTGACCGGTCGGGCCACCCCGATCACCCAGCTGCCGTGGGTCGGCCACCGCAGCCGCCGGTGGGAGCCCGAGCCGGCCCGGTGGGCCGGCATCAACGCCGGCCTGCGGCTCGCCCATGCCGCCGACCGCGAGGAGGCCCGCACCGGCCGCCCGGCGCGGATCGCCGCACTGCTCGGTGCGCTGACCGGCCACTAGGGAAGACTCTGACCGTGTCGACGAAACCCGCAGACCTCTCCCCCGCCGCCCTCGAGTTCGTGACCGCGAGGCACCTCGCCACCCTCACCACCCTGCGGCCCGACGGGTCACCGCACGTGGTGCCGGTCGGCTTCACCTGGGATCCCGAAGGGCTGGTCGTCCGCGTCATCACCAGCGGTCCCAGTCGCAAGGCGCGCAACGCGGCGGCCGGCGGCCGCGCGGTCGTGTGCCAGGTCGACGGGCGCCACTGGCTCTCCTTCGAGGGCACGGCGAGGGTCCTCAGCGACCCGGAGTCCGTGGCCGACGCCGAGCGCCGGTATGCCGCGCGCTACCGGGTGCCGCGGGTGAACCCGGAGCGCGTCGTGGTCGAGATCGCCGTCGACCGGGTGCTCGGCAACGTCTGACCCGCGCGCGATGTCGGAGCTGGCGTCAGGGACCGTGCTCCGGGTCCGGCGGCGGGAAGGGCTCGTGGGTGAGCCGTAGGTAGTAGAGGCGTGCGTCTCCCCACTCGGCGAGCTCGTCCGGCTGCGCGCCCCGGATGGCGCCGAGCCAGGTGAAGGACCGGTTCACCGCGTGCGTGACCATCGCCGGCGCGATCAGTGCCTCGAGGGCGTCGCGGTTGAGCAGGTCTGCCCACACCTGCGCGTAGGAGTCCAGCAGGTCTGGCCAGGGGTGGTGGGTGACCCGGGTTGAGTAGCCGTAGGGCACCGCGAGGACCTCCAGCACATGGGCCCACTGGGCATCACCGAAGTCGAAGAAGCGCAGGCTCCCGTCGACGACGAAGACGTTGCCGGGGTGCAGGTCTCCGTGCTGCAGGCTGGCCGGCAGAGGCGCCGCGAGCAGGGCGTCCACTGCCTCCCTCACGACCTCAACCCTGCTCCGCAGGGACTCAGCCTCATCGGGCGGCAGGTGCGACGGGTGGTCGGCAGGCAGCGCGGCGAGCTGGTCGACGAGCCAGTCGTAGCGCTCGGGGACGGTCGCAGGCGAGCAGTCGGGTAGGCCGGCGTCGACGAGCACGGCGCCCTGAGCGGCCACCTGGCGCTGCACCCGGGCGGCGAGGGCGACCACGGCCTGCCACTCGGCCAGGCTCGCGTCGTGGCTGTCGGCGAGCGTGGGGCCACGGTCGGCCGTCATCATCCAGCCGCGACCAGCATCGACCGCCAGTGGCGGGTCCACCTCCCCCGGCTCGAGCTCCGCGAGCGTGAGGTGGACGGCCGGCTCGAACGCCGAGGACGGGCAGTTCGCCTTGAACCAGACCGTGCCGTGGTCGCTCGGCACGACCAGCTGGGTCGACCACGGTCGGATCCGCCGTTGGACGATGTCGCCCGTCACCCGACGACCGACGCCGGCGAGCTCGTGGCCGATCCACTGCGTCGCCTCGGCACGCCACGCATCCGTTGCCACCGTCTGCGAGAACAGGTCGTCCATGGCCCGACTCTAGACAGGTGGACGGGAGCGACTGTCTAGAGTCGGACCATGCAGGGCGCCCCCGGAAGCACCCCCGACGAGGAGGTCGAGGACCTCGCCGACCTCGACGCCGTGCTCGCCTCCGGTCGGCCCCTGACCGGCTTGCGGTTCCAGGACCTCGACCTCACGGCATACGAGGACCGCTTGCTCGCCCGCACCGACGTCGAAGGGCTCGTGGTGCTCGGCGGGCGGGTGTCCCCGGCCCTCAGCGCCCACCTCGGGGCGCACCGCGCACTGGTCTTCCCCACCGACCCGCACGCGCCCGTCGACCCGTACCGCGCGACGCTCTACACGGCCGCCGAGTTGTATGCCGGCATCGACGACGGCGGCTACGAGTCGACACCGGACTTCCTCGCCTACCAGTGGACGCGTGACGGCGCAGCGCGCCACGACGCGTTCGTGACGCTCCTGCGCGCGATCCACGACGACTCGATCAGCGACGCCCTCGACGAGTTCACCGCGGGTCGGCGGGTCGGCGGCGTGATGGGCGGGCACGCGCTCGCCCGTGGCGCGAGCGGGTATGCCGCGGCGGCGCGGCTCGGCCGCGCCCTCGCCACGGCGGGCCTGGTCGTCGCGACGGGAGGCGGTCCGGGGGCCATGGAGGCCGCCAACCTCGGCGCGCTGGCCGCCGACGAGCAGTCCCTCGGCGCCGCCCTCGACCGGCTGGCAGCCGTGCCGACGTTTCGCCCCTCGGTCGCCGACTGGGTGGCGGTGGCGTTCGAGGTGCGCTCGACCCTCCCCGTCTCGGACGACCGCCGCAGCCTCGGCATCCCCACCTGGTTCTACGGCCACGAGCCACCCAACGTCTTCTGCGACGGCATCGGCAAGTACTTCTCCAACGCGATCCGGGAGGACGGCCTCCTCGCCCGCGCGACCGCCGGGCTCGTCGTGCTGGAGGGCGCGGCCGGGACCGTGCAGGAGATCTTCCAGGCCGTCACCCCCTTGTTCTACGCGCCCGCCGAGGCCACCCTCGCTCCCCTCGTCCTCGTGGGACAGGAGTACTGGTCGCAGACCGTGCCGGTCTGGCCGGCTGTACGAGCCCTCGGCCAGGAGCGGGACATGGACGCCGTGGTGCACCTGGTGGACACCCCGGAGGAAGCCGCGGCGATCGTCCTCGACGGCACCGGTGACCTCGCCGCTCGGGCCGGACTCTCATGAGGCTCCCCGACCTCGCCCACCTGGACCTCACGTACCAGCCGCGCGGACTCACCCTCGACGGACCAATGCCTCCCGGGTTCCACCACCTCGAGGTCGAGCGTCGGCTGGGAGCCGGCGACGCGGCATACCGCTCGGTCAGCGCGGCACTGATGACCTATGCACCGCAGCGCGGCCTCGGACTCCGTCCGCAGGGCACGGCGCCTCGCGCGGCAGTTGGCGTCGACCTGCTCAGCCGGTTGGTCGTGCTCCCGGTGCCGTGCCGGATCGTGTGGGTCGTCGAAGGCCCCGACCGCACGGGGTTCGGCTACGGCACCCTGGAGGGACACGTCGAGAGCGGCGAGGAGGGCTTCCTCGTCGAGCGGCGGGGCGACGACGTGTATGCCGTGGTGCGGGCCTACGCGCGCCCCGCGAGCTGGCTCACCCGGCTCGGTGGGCCGATGACCTGGCGGGCCCAGCGGGTCGCCGCGGAGGGCTACCTGCGAGCCCTCCAGCGAGCCGTGACCGAGCCCTCCTGACCGGTCGCCGACGAGTCGAGCGGGGAGTCACGGCACGGGTCGTGACCGAGGGTGCACCCCCGCCGCGAGGCCGAAGGCTGGTGAGACCGTGCCGGTGGCGAGCTGGATCACCCGGAAGCGAGGCCTCCCGGAATCGTCGGCGCCGAGGAACACCACGGCCGAGGCGTCATTCGTGAAGTCTGGGTAGAGGGCGCCGCTCCCGGCGTCCGCGAGGCTCGTCAGGCGTCGGGCGCCGCTCCCGTCAGGCCGCACGAGGAAGAGGTCGGTGGCGGAGCCGCCCTGCTTCGCCAATGCGGCATAGACGATCAGGTCACCCTTGGGACTCCAGTCGGCCGTCTCGGCGAACAGCGCGTCGGCGGTCAGTCGCGTCACCCTCGGCGGTGACGTCGTGAGCTCGACGCGCGCGAGCGTGACTCCCTTGACGTCGTCGTGGTCGGCCGGCGTCGCGTGGACCCACTCCAGGACCACCGAGGCGCCGTCGGGCGAGTAGCGCACCCCTGCGAAGCCGTCTCCGGGCTTGGCGGTGAGCACCGTCGTCAGGGCCCGACTCCTCACGTCGACGGCCTGCAGGCTGCCCTCTTGCCCGGCGCCCGGCTCCATGCGGCCGAACATGATGTGCGACCCGTCGGGCGACCACGCAGGGTCGTCGAGGTTCTGACAGGGTGCCGAGCAGTGGACCAGCTCGGTGAGCCCCGTGCCGTCTGCCCCGATCACCCACAACCCGGCGTTGCCCTCGGCCTTGTCCCCCGTCCCCACGAAGGTCAGTCGCGTCCCGTCTGGTGACCAGTCCGGGTTGTCCTCCGCCCCCATCGTCACGGTGTCCAGGGCGTGGTCGTCCGTGCCGTCGGGGCGCACGAGCCGGATCCGGAAACTGCTGTCCTGGTAGGCCAGCCACTCCTCACCCGCTCGCGGGGTGGCGGGCGACGAGGGGGTCGACCGGGTGGCGGCCGGACCCGTCGTGGCCTTCCCGGACGGAGCCGTCGAAGCCGACTCCCCGCCGCAGGCACCGGCCAACAGCACCAGCGCCCCCGTCGCCGCGCCCAGCCCTCGAGATGCCCACATGGCCCCTCCCTTCCGTCCATCTGTCTCTCAGGAGGGCGTGGGGCAGCGAAAGGGTTGTCAGCGAAAAGGTTGTCAGCCTCGGTGGGTGACGGGCGAGGAGAATGGCGCCGAACGCCTGCCTCCCGATGACAACCTTGCGGGTGGGTCGGCCGCTCTTCCTGGAGGAGCGAGAGGAGCGCGGCATGGTCGGTGTAGGCATTGCGGAGCACGCCACCACGGCTGGTTTCGACGCGTTCGTCAAGGCGCGCGGCCCGGCCCTGCTCCGCACGGCCTTCCTCCTGACCGGCGATCGCCACCGCGCCGAGGACCTCGTCCAGACGGCGCTCGGGAAGACCTGGCCCCGGTGGGAGTCCATCGAGACCGGCCCCCGCGAGGCCTATGTCCGCAAGGTCATGCTGACGACCTACATCGCCTGGTGGCGCCGCCGGTGGAACTCGGAGTACCCGACCGACCAGCTCCCCGAGCTCCCTGACCGGGCGGGCGACCCCGACCAACGCCGTGACCTGCTGACGGCGCTGGCCTCTCTTCCCAAGGGGCAGCGCGCCGTCATCGTGCTGCGGTACTTCGAGGACCACACCGAGGCGCAGACGGCCGAGCTGCTCGGGTGCTCGGTGGGGACCGTGAAGAGCCAGTGCGCCCGCGCCCTGGCGACCCTGCGCCGCTGCCCTGCGCTGTCCGTGACCGAGGGAGGGACGCGATGAGCGACCTCGACACCCGGCTCCGCGCCGCCCTCCTGGACCTGGCACCGCAGGACCCGGCCACCGACGGGTTGGCCGACGGCGCACGTCGCTATGCGATGCGCACCCGGAGGGTGCGTCAGGTTGGCGTCGCCGGGGTAACGGCGGCCCTCCTGGTCGCCGTCGGGCTGCTCATGGGCTCGTTCAACCCGCCAGCTCGCGTCGTCCCGGCAGGGCCTCTGCTCACCCCCGCCGACTGCACCCGCCAGGCTGTCTCGACCAGCGTCCCCGCGCTCGACGGCGAGAGCACGGCGAACACTGCCACGGCCTGGGTGTGCCCCGACCCCCAGGGGCCGCAGACCCACACCGCGGGCTCAGCCGGCGACGGCTGGCGCCTGCCGCGGTACGGGGTCACGGCTCCGCACGTGAAGGGCCTGAACATCAGCGGTCGCAGCAGCGCCTCCAGCTGTGGCACGGTCCAGCCTGGCCCCGCCTTCACCGTGACGTTCGTGAGCGACACCGGACAGCTGAGCACCTTCCGGAGTCGGGACATGTTCTGCGATGGCGCCTACGGCCTGGCCTCCTTCCTCAGCGCCCTCGCCGACGAGGAGGCCGACGCGCGGGCCGTGTCAGCCAGTCGTCCGCAGTACGCCTGCCGGAGCGACGAGGCCTGGCTCACGACGCGCAAGCCCCGCGACCCGACGCACGAGCTGCATTCGCCGTTCGTGGCTGCCACGTTCTGCCTGGCTCCGACCTTCCTCACCGGCGACTCCCTGAGCCCCATCCAGCCCCTGACCACTCGGAGCTATCGGTCCATCCCCCTCCCGGCCGACACCCTTGCGTTGCTCAACGCGGACCTGACCTCCGACTGGGGCGGGTTCTTCGGCGGCAACGGGGCCTGCAGCGGTGAGGGCAGTTGGACCTACTCCGTCGTCGGCGTGACCAGCGCCGGTGAGGAGCGCCGGCTGACCACCGGGTGCCTCGACGAGCTGTGGGTCCGCGGAGTGAACCGCACCGGCTTCATCCCCTCAGCACGGACCACGGCGGCCCTACGCGCCCTCGTCCCGCCCGCGTGAGGTCGAGCGCCGACCAGCAGAGGCGGAGGTGAGGGGGTGCGCCCGAAGGGCCGTGGAGGGCCTGGCGCGGGTCCCACGGTCGCGTGGGCGCCGGAGCGAAGTGGAGGCGGATGGTAGGCCCGAGGGCGCAACCCCTCGCCGACGGGCCGACCAGTCGAAGACCGAGTCAGTCGAAGACCGAGTCAGTCGAAGTCCGAGTCAGTCGAAGACGATGGTCCGTCGACCACGCAGCACCACGCGGTGCTCGGCGTGCCAGCGCAGCGCCCGCGCGAAGGCCATCGCCTCCAGCTCCTGCCCCACCGAGGCGAGCTCGGCCGGGCTCATCCGGTGGTCGACGCGCCGGAAGTCCTGCTCGATGATCGGTCCTTCGTCGAGGTCGGCCGTGACGTAGTGCGCGGTGGCACCGATCACCTTGACCCCTCGGTCGTGGGCCTGGGTGTAGGGCTTGGCGCCCTTGAAGCTCGGCAGGAGTGAGTGGTGGATGTTGATGATCCGGCCGGGGAAGTCGGCGCACAGCTCGCTCGACAGGATCTGCATGTACCTCGCCAGGGCGATCGTGTCGGCGGAGTAGAGCTCGACCAGGCGGCGCAGCTCCGCCTCGGCTGCGGGTTTGGTGTCGGGGGTGACCGGCACGTGGTGGAACGGGATCCCGTGCCACTCGGCGAGGCTGCGGAAGTCCTCGTGGTTGGACAGGATCGCCGGCACCTGCACCGGCAGCGAGCCGCTCTCGACCCGGAAGAGCAGGTCGTTGAGGCAGTGACCTTGGTGGCTGACGAGCACCAGCACGCGCCGCTGCCGGGACAGGTCGTGCACGGCATACGTCATCGCGAAAGCCGTTGCGACGTCACGCATCGCGGCATCGAGGTCCGCCACGGGGATCGGCGCGCCCTCTCGCGCCAGGTGCATCCGCAGGTGGAACTCGCCCGCCGTCGTGTCGGCGAACTGCTGGCTGTCGAGGATCGTCATCGACTGCTCGAGCATCACTCCGGAGACCGCGTGCACGATGCCACGACGGTCGGCACACGAGACGGTCAGGACGAACTCGCGGCCCGGCTCGACCGCTGCAGGGGTGGCGCTCACACCGGCCAGCCTAGGGGGACGCGCGCCCGGCTACGGACGGGTGACCATCACGATGCCCAGACACATCTCGTCGGTCGTCCCCTCACCCCAGACGATGTAGCGCTCCGGCATTCCCTTGAACGACGGCAGCACGTCGCGCAGCCGCTGGTCGTGGGTGCAGGACACGGTCAGGGTGTCGCCGGGACCCACCTTCACCGCGGGCACCACGGGCTGGCTCCCCTGGTTGTCGAAGTTCCAGATCGGGATGTCGAGGATGGTGCGCTCGTCGGCCCTGCCCTGGTTCACCGTCACCGAGATCTTCGTCCCCAGCAGGTGCATGTGGCCGGCGACGGCCCGGATGGTCGACGCCTGGGTGACGGCCCTCGTGCACGTCTGCGTGGGACCGGCCTTGTTGCCGGGGCAGAGCAGGTGCAGCGCGTCGCCCGTGCGTCCGGCGGCGACGCCGAAACGCTGCTGCACGTCCGCCATCGCGGCCTTCCGGTCGCACAGCGGGCCGGGGTGGGAGGGTCGGCACGGCACCTCGACCGGCGCTGGCAGCAGCACCGTCTGGAGGGTCTTGCGCTTCCCGTCGTCGGCGGCCACCCGCAGCTTGGCAGCGCTCTGGTCCGGGGTGCGGCCGGCGAGGAGGTTGTAGTGGACCTGCATGATGATCCGCGAACCCGCCTCTACCGGCATACCCAGGTCGGGGGCGAGCACGCGCTCGCCACCGCCGGGTGCCCACGCACCCAGCCACGGGGCGCCGTTGAGCCCGGCGCCCTGGCTCTCGACACCGGTGCCTCCGAAGCAGGTCCACCCCTGTCCCACCTGGAGCCGGTCCATCTCCTCGGCGCGAGCCACCTTGTCGGGCGGCACCCGGAAGAGGATGACGTGGTGCACGACCTCGGGGTTGCCCGGCAGGACGTTGATGCCGGTGACCACCGAGTCGGCGGTCAGGCCGGGGTCGAGGAGGAAGCAGCGATAGTCGTCGGTGCCGGGCGCGGCCGGCGCCTTCGGCGTGTATGCCGTGGGCATGCGGAGCGTGACGAAGCGTTCCCCGGCGCGCAGGGGGGCTTCCGGCGGGGCGGTCACGGCGACACTGTGGCCGTGCGGCGTCATGGTCAGCGGGACCGGGGCCGCCGTGCCCTCGCGACCCCCGAACGCGCCGGCGAGCACCACGGCGAAGGTCGCCGCGACGGCCGTGGCAGCCGTCGCAGCGACCACCAGGGCAAGGCGGCGTGAGCTCACCCGTCGAGTCTAGGCAGGGTCAGGCCGTCGACGCCGCGAGTTGCCCGCACGCACCGTCGATGTCCTGACCGCGGGTGTCGCGGATGGTGGTGGGGATGCCGTGGGCGCGCAGCCGCTCGACGAACTGCTGCTCGACGCCGGGGCGCGAGGCGGTCCACTTCGACCCCGGGGTCGGGTTGAGCGGGATCGGGTTGACGTGCACCCAGCCACGGCCACGGGCGTTGAGCTTCTTGCCGAGCAGGTCGGCGCGCCACGCGTGGTCGTTGATGTCCTTGATGAGCGCGTACTCGATGCTCACCCGACGACCGGTCGCCTCGTAGTAGCGGTGGGCTGCGTCGAGCGCCTCGTCGACGCTCCAGCGGGTGTTGATCGGCACGAGCTCGTTGCGCAGCTCGTCGTCCGGGGCGTGCAGCGAGAGCGCCAGCGTGACCGGGATGCCCTCGGCGGCCAGCTTGTCGATCGCCGGGACCAGCCCGACCGTCGACATGGTGATGCCACGCGCCGACATGCCGAGACCGTCTGGCGCGGGGTCGGTCATCCGCCGGATCGCCCCGATGGCCGCCTTGTAGTTGGCCAGCGCCTCGCCCATGCCCATGAAGACGACGTTCGAGATGCGGGTGGGACCGGACGGGCCGCCCTCGCCGGTGGCCACGCCCTCGGCGTCGTCCTCTTCGCCGAGCTCCGCCTCGTGCTCGATCTCGTGCTCGGCCTCGCGTTCGCCCCGGGCCGTCCCGGCGTGCGCAGTCGACGTAGCACCGGCCGCCGCGGACAGTTCCCCACTGCGCAGCAGCCTGGCGCCGCTGACGACCTGCTCGACGATCTCGGCGGCGCTCATGTTGCGGGTCAGCCCGGCCTGCCCGGTGGCGCAGAACGGACAGTTCATGCCGCAGCCCGCCTGGCTCGAGATGCAGATGGTGACCCGCTTGGGGTAGCGCATCAGGACCGACTCGACGATCGCACCGTCGTGCAGCTTCCACGCCGACTTGATGGTCATGCCGTCGTCCGCGGTGCGCTGCACGAGGGGGGTGAGCAGGGTCGGCAGCAGGTCGGCGACGAGGTCGTCGCGGATCGCCTTGGGCAGGTCCGTCATCTCCTCCGGCGACTCGACGAGTCGCTCGAAGTAGTGCGTGGAGAGCTGCTTGGCGCGGAACCCCTTGTGGCCCAACGCCTCGACCGCCTCCTTGCGCTCCGCCGGGGAGAGGTCCGCCAGGTGGCGCGGGGGCTTGCCCCGACGCGGGGCGGAGAAGGTCAGCTGTCCCGGCTGGGGACGCTCGCTGGTGGGCGCGGGGAGGTCGGTGGTCATGGTGCACCCAGTTTCGCAGTTGCCGGGGCGCCTGCCCAATCGCCCATGGGCGTGGGGCGCCACCGGGCGCCACAGGGGCGGCCACAGGCCGCCACGGACCGCCACCAGGCGGGGACGTCCCCTGCTCAGCTGGTGGGGACCACCCAGGCGAGCAGGGCCCACGCCACGGGGGCGACGACCACCAGCGAGTCGAGCCGGTCCATGACCCCACCGTGCCCGGGGAGGATCGTGCTCATGTCCTTGATGCCGAGGTCGCGCTTGATCGTCGACTCGGTCAGGTCACCCACCGTGGCGGCGATCGCCGTGCACGCGCCGAGGATGGCCCCTCCCCACCAGGGGCCGTCGAGCAGGAGCACGACGACGACCGCACCACCCGCGACGCACGTGAGGACCGAACCGGCGAAACCCTCCCAGGACTTCTTGGGACTCACCGAGGGCGCCATCGGGTGTCGACCGAGGAGCACCCCGAACGCGTAGCCACCGACGTCGCTGAGCACGGTGACCAGGATGAAGACGACGATCCTGCGGGCGCCGTCATCGGCAGCCAGCATCAGGGCTGCGAACCCGGCCAGGAACGAGGGGTAGACCGCGACGAAGAACCCACCCGCGATGTCGCGGACGGCGTCGAGCACGCCGTCGGCGATCCGCCACAGGAGGATGCCCACGCAGGTCAGCCCCACCGTGATGATCAGGGCCTCTCCCCCACCGATGTACGCGGACACCAGCATGCTCACGCTGCCGACCAGGCTCGGCACGAGCGGCACGTGGATGGAGACCTGGGCCAGGGCCCGACGGAGCTCCCAGACACCGACGACGATGGCCGCGATGACGATCCCGAGCATCAGCTCCTTGCGCAGGATCAGCGAGCCGATGATGAGGATGCCCAGCCCGACACCCACCCCGATCGCGGCGGGAAGGTTGCGACCCGCCCTGGACGGCTTCGCCGCAGCGGCCTTCCCCGTGCTCGCCGCCCGACGCGCGGCCGCCTCAGCGGGCGTGCCGGACCCTCCGGCCTCGGGGGCCGGGTGGGTGGCCCCGCGCCGTGAGCTGCGGGAGTATGGCGTGTTCATTCCGTGTGGTGGGGCGAGCGGCTCAGACCTCGAGCAGCTCGGCCTCCTTGCCCTTCAGCAGCTCGTCCACGGTGTCGACGTACTTCTTCGTCGTCGCGTCCAGCTCCTTCTCGCCCCGGGTGCCGTCGTCCTCGCCGACGTCGCCGTCCTTGACCAGCTTGTCGAGCTCGTCCTTGGCCTTGCGGCGGATGTTGCGGATCGACACCTTGGCGTCCTCGCCCTTGTGGCGGGCCAGCTTGATGTAGTCCTTGCGGCGCTCCTCGGTGAGCAGGGGCAGGACGCACCGGATCATGTTGCCGTCGTTGCTGGGGTTCACCCCGAGGTCCGAGTCGCGCAGGGTCTTCTCGATCTCCGCCATCGCCGACTTGTCGAACGGGGTGATGAGGATCGTGCGGGCCTCGGGCGTCTGGAACGACGCCAGCTGCTGCAGCGGCGTCGGGGCGCCGTAGTAGTCGACCATGAGCTTGTTGAACATGCCCGGAGTCGCCCGACCCGTGCGGATGCCCGCGAAGTCCTCCTTGGCGACCTCGACGGCCTTCTCCATCTTCTCTTCGGCCTCGAGGAGAGTCTCTTCAATCATGTCCTGCTCCTTCTCGGGCGCTCCCCGGTGGGGCCGCGCCGGTCGTGGTGTGGTCAGTCTGGGGGCTGGGTCGGCGTGGAGCCGCGTCAGCCGGGGGTGACCAGCGTCCCGATCTTCTCACCGCGCAGCGCCCGAACGACGTTGCCCTCGCCCTCCATGCCGAAGACGACCATGGGCAGCTTGTTCTCCATGCAGAGGCTGAAGGCCGCGGCATCGACCACGCGCAGCCCCTGCTGCAGGGCCTCTGAGTAGCTGATCTCGTCGAGCTTGCGGGCGTCAGGGTTGGTGCGGGGGTCGGAGTCGTAGACCCCGTCGACGCCGTTCTTGCTCATGAGCACGGCGTCGCACTTGATCTCGAGGGCCCGCTGCGCCGACACCGTGTCGGTGGAGAAGAACGGCATCCCGGCCCCGGCGCCGAAGATCACCACCCGGCCCTTCTCGAGGTGGCGGATCGCCCTGCGCGGGATGTAGGGCTCGGCGACCTGRCCCATCGTGATCGCGGTCTGGACGCGGGTCTCGATCCCCTCCTTCTCGAGGAAGTCCTGCAGCGCGAGGCAGTTCATCACCGTGCCGAGCATGCCCATGTAGTCGGCCCGGGTGCGGTCCATGCCCTGCTGCTGCAGCTCGGCCCCGCGGAAGAAGTTGCCGCCGCCGATCACCACTGCCACCTGGATGCCCTCGTTGACCGACTGCGCGATCTGCTGGGCGATGCCCCGCACGACGTCGGGGGCCAGTCCGACCCGACCACCGCCGAAGACCTCTCCGGAGAGCTTGAGCAGCACCCGCCGACGCGGGGTGGTGGATCCGGCTGGGGCGGTCTGCTCGGGGGCAGAAGTCACGACAGATCCTCCTGGGGGTGTGGGGCGGTCACCGAATCCTTCCACACTCCCGCGGGACGCATGCTGCCGGTTGCACGCCTGTCCGTGCTGCGTGGCAGGGTGTCACCATCCACGCAGTCCGTGCCCTCTCGACGAGGGCAGGCACCGTCCCACCGACGCACTGAAGGAAGTCACGCGCATGAGGTCAGGCATCCTCCCCGGTCACCGCGACGACGCCGTCCGCCCCCAGGACGACCTGTTCGGCCACGCCAACGGCTCCTGGGTCCGCGAGACCGAGATCCCCGCCGACCGGGGTCGCTACGGCACCTTCGACCTGCTGCGGGAGCAGTCCGACGAGCGGGTCCGCACGATCATCGAGCGCGCTGCCGCCGACACCGAGGCGCCGGTCGGCTCCCCGACCCGCAAGGTGGGCGACCTCTACCGCTCGTTCATGGACGAGACCCGGGCCGAGGAGCTGGGCCTCTCGCCGATCGCGGACGACCTCGCGGCCGTGGCGCAGGTCGCCAGTCTCGACGACCTGTCCCGCGTCCTCGGGCGCCTCCAGCGCGAGGGCGGTCCGGGGCTGTTCGACTTCGGCGTCGCGCCCGACGCGAAGAACCCCGAGGAGTACGTCCTCTACCTCGGCCAGGGCGGCCTGGGGCTGCCCGACGAGTCCTACTACCGCGAGGAGCGCCACGCAGCCATCCTCGCGGCATACCTCCCGCACGTGGCGCGCATGCTGGAGCTCGCGGGCATCGGGGGTGGCTCCACCGACGCTGCGTCCCCGGCGGCGAGGGTGGTCGCCCTCGAGACCCGGCTGGCCGGGCACCACTGGGACAACGTCGCCACCCGCGACGCGGTCAAGAGCTACAACCCCTTTGGGTATGCCGCGCTGCAGGCGCTGGCGCCCGCCGTCGCCTGGGACTCCTTCGTCGACTCCCTGGACGCGCGTGACGCCTTCGCCCAGGTCGTCGTCGGGCAGCCGTCGTACCTCGAAGGGCTGTCCGCGCTGCTCGAGGACAGCAGCCTCGACGACCTCAAGCACTGGCTCGCCTTCCACGTCGTCCGCTCGAGCGCCCCCCTGCTGTCCCGCGAGCTGGTCGACGCCGAGTTCGACTTCACCGGCCGGGTCATCTCGGGGCTCCCCGAGAACCGCGAGCGCTGGAAGCGGGGGGTCTCCCTGGTCGAGGGCTCGATCGGCGAGGCCGTGGGACAGCTGTATGCCGCCGAGTACTTCCCGCCCGAGGCCAAGCAGCGCATGCTCGACCTCGTCGCCAACCTCGTCGAGGCGTTTCGGCGGTCCTTCGAGGGTCTGGACTGGATGGGTCCGCAGACCCGCGAGCAGGCGCTGGCCAAGCTGGCGTCGTTCACGCCCAAGGTCGGCTACCCCGACCGCTGGCGCGACTACTCCTCGCTGACCATCGACGACGACCTCGTGGGCAACGTCCGCCGCGCCAACGAGTTCGAGCTGCGGAGACAGCTCGCCAAGCTGGGCGGGCCGATCGACCGCGACGAGTGGCTGATGCTGCCGCAGACGGTCAACGCCTACTACCACCCGCTGATGAACGAGATCGTCTTCCCGGCGGGGATCCT
The DNA here is from genome assembly GCF_056405035.1 of Pedococcus sp. P2_A3. Classification (NCBI taxonomy): domain Bacteria; kingdom Bacillati; phylum Actinomycetota; class Actinomycetes; order Micrococcales; family Intrasporangiaceae; genus Pedococcus; species Pedococcus sp. P2_A3. Next base: position 90,386 of record NZ_JBFUCW010000019.1, read on the forward strand.
GCAGCCGCCGTTCTTCGACATGGACGCCGATGACGCCGTCAACTACGGCGGCATCGGCGCGGTGATCGGGCACGAGATCGGCCACGGTTTCGACGACCAGGGCTCGCGCTACGACTCGACGGGCGCACTGCGCGACTGGTGGACCGAGGAGGACCGCGCCCGGTTCGACGAGCGCACCCAGGCCCTCATCGCCCAGTTCAGCACGCTGTCCCCGATCGCTGCCCCTGACGAGAAGGTCAACGGCGCGCTCACCGTGGGCGAGAACATCGGCGACCTCGGCGGTCTGGCCATCGGCTACGCGGCCTACCGGATCGCCACCGAGGGCCACGACGTGCCCGAGCTCGACGGCTACAGCGGCCCCCAGCGCTTCTTCCTCGGGTGGGCCCAGGTCTGGTCGGGGAAGGCCCGGACCGAGGAGGCCAAGCGACTGCTCGCGATCGACCCGCACTCCCCCACCGAGGTCCGGGCCAATGCGGTACGCAACTGCGACGAGTTCCATGAGGCGTTCGGCGTCACCGAGGGCGACGGCATGTGGCTCGACCCCGCGGAGCGCGTGCACATCTTCTGACGCCGTGCGTCCAGCTCAGAACCCCGCGTTGCGCAGCATGAACTCGGTGTCGGTGTCCCGGCCCCCGCGGGGGTCGGGGCCCGGGTCGACATCCTGCGTCGTCGTCATGTCCTCCGGCGCGATGCGCTCGGGGAGGTGCGTGAAGTCGGGCTGCACCCGGGTCTGCGGGCGTGCCGGCGGTGTCTGCTTCGGGTGTCTCCCCATGGGGTGAGTATGCGGGAGAAGTGGTCAGTTTTCGAGAAGCGCGGGAGGGCTCTGCCCTCCGAGAATGGACCTGACAGACCACGACGACTCGGGAGGGACCACGATGCCGACGACGGCGAAGAAGACCACGACGAAGAACACCACAGCGAAGGCCGCGCCCAGGACGGCCGGCAGCAAGAGCGGGTTCAGCGCCGAGGAGCGCGCCGCGATGAAGGAGCGGGCCAAGGAGGCCAAGGGCGCCGTCGGCGAGCAGGACCTGCTCGACAAGATCGCCGAGATGCCCCCGGAGGACCGCGAGCTGGCCGAGCGCCTGCACCAGATCGTCACCACGGCGGCTCCGCACCTCGAGCCCTCGACCTGGTACGGCATGCCCGCGTACAAGCGTGACGGCAAGGCGGTGGCGTTCTTCAAGCCCGCCAGCAAGTTCAAGGCGCGCTACGCCACGTTCGAGTTCAACGACAGCGCACAGCTGGACGACGGCGACATGTGGCCCATCGGCTACGCCCTCACGAGGCTGACCCCCGCGCTCGAGAAGGAGATCGCCGCCCTCGTCAAGCGCGCGGCCGGCTAGCTCCGCACTCAGCACCGCGGCATACCCCGCCCGCCTCGACACCACCGCCTCGACACCAGACGAGGCCCCCCACCATCCGGTGAGGGGCCTCGTCGTGGACGTGCGGGGAGCGGTCAGCCGCCGACGCGGAAGCGGACGAAGGAGCTGACCTTCGTGCCGGCCTCGGCGAGGACCTTCTCGACCGTCTTCTTGGCGTCCTTGGCGAACGCCTGCTCGAGCAGGACGTTCTCCTTGAAGAACCCGTTGACGCGACCCTCGACGATCTTCGGGAGGGCGGCCTCGGGCTTGCCCTCCTCCTTCGCGGTGGCCTCGGCGACGCGACGCTCGTTCTCGACCGTCTCGGCGTCGACGTCGTCGCGCGTCAGCACCGTGGGGCTGAACGCGGCGACGTGCATGGCCACGTCGCGCGCGACCTGCGCGTCGCCACCCTCGGCACCGACGAGCACGCCGATCTGCGCGGGCAGGTCGGGGCTGGTCTTGTGCAGGTAGGACACGACGACCGGGGCCTCGACGCGGGCGACCCGCTTGACCTCGATCTTCTCGCCGATGGTCGCGTTGGCGCCGTCGAGCAGCTCCTGGACGGTCGAGCCGTCCTCGAGCGAGCTCTTGAGCAGGGCGTCGGCGTCGGCCGCGCCGGAGGCGACGGCCTGGGCCAGCACCTGGGCAGCCAGGGCGATGAACTTCTCGCCCTTGGCCACGAAGTCGGTCTCGCACAGGACCTCGACGAGGGTGCCCACGCCGTCGCCGGCCTGGGCGGTGACCAGACCGTTGGACGTGGTGCGGCCCTCGCGCTTGGTGACGCCCTTGAGGCCCTTCACGCGAAGGATCTCGGTGGCCTTGGCGCGGTCGCCATCGGCCTCGTCGAGGGCCTTCTTGACGTCGAGCATGCCGGCGCCAGTGGACTCGCGCAGGGCCTTGATGTCAGCGGCGGTGTAGTTCGCCATAGAGGATTCTCAGCTCTTCTCTCACAGTTGCGCCGGACGCACACCTGTCAGACGTGGTCGCGTCTGACAGGTGTCGTCCGACTGAGGGTCAGGTGCGGCTCAGGCCTTGGCGTCGGCGTCGGCCGTCGCCTCGGCAGCAGCCTCGGGGGCAGCGGTCTCCTCGGCGACGGCGGCCGGGGCGGCCTCCGCGGCGGGGGCCTCTGCAGCCTCGGCGGGAGCCTCGACGGCGGCGGCGTCGGCCGGGGCGGCCTCGGTC
>NZ_JBFUCW010000020.1:0-86423 GCF_056405035.1 Pedococcus sp. P2_A3
GGGGAGGTGTTCGAGCAGCTCGACGAAGGCCCGGCCGTACTTCTGGGACCAGTCGAGGTCCTCGGCCCGGAATGCGTTCCAGGTCGCCTCGGCCACCTGCTCGGCGCTCAGGTCCGCGCCGKCCGCCGCTGCCTTGAGCTTGGCGTCCTTGGCTGCCTGSTGGGCGAACCGGCGTGGTGAGGCGATCTGCTGGATCACCTTGGTGAGGATCTGYCCGGCGAGGGTGGGGACGGTGAAGTGCCCGGTGGTGGTGCCGTCGTGGTTGTCGTGCAGGGTCAGCCTGGTCGCGGCCAGSGCGCGGTCTTCCTCGCTGCGCAGCACCGCGTCCTCGTGGGCGTCGACCTGCGCGTGGGACCGGTGCGTGGACTCCAGGGCCCGGCGGGCCTTGCGGCGCAGCGCGGGCGGGTCGAGGTGCTTGGCGACCGACACCAGGGACTGCTCGATCGCGGCCCGTTCACTCGCGTCGAGCCCGGCGGGCAGCTGCTGCGCCGCGGTCGCGATCACCAGCGCGTGCTCGGTCGACAGCTCGCCGGCGCCGAGCGCGTCCCGGGTCGCGCTCAGCCCGGCGTCAAGGGCGGTCGCCAACCGCACCTCGCGCGCCGCCGACGCGCCGTCGCGCCGCGAACGCGCAGCCAACCACGCCGCGGTGCCGGTCATCCCCGCATCGGCGGCGACATCGGACTTGTCCACCACCGACACCAGCGCCAGCTTCAGCGCCTGCAACCGGGTCACCGCCCGGTCCACCTCCGCGATCAGGCTCGACGCCGCATACCCCGACAGGTCGGCCACCGACGCACACCGGTCGAGCACGGCATGCACCTGACGCACCCCATCAGCGACCGCGAGCGGCGGCGACGGGTGCAGGGGTGCGATGGCCATACCTCATCGTATTCGAACACCTGTTCGAACGTCAAGCAATGCAAACACACACTGCAACGTTCAAACAGCGTCGAAAACAAGGTCGCCCGACCGGGAGCGACTCGCTCCAGCGACCGACTCCGCGGGGCCGACCGTGCTGTGTGCTCATCGACGGGCAGGTTTCAGCCCTCGAACAGAGCTCAGCCGCGGAGCAGGGTGCGTCCGTCGTCGGTGACGGTCCAGAACGGGTTATGCGCGACCTCCCAGGGGTGGCCGTCCGGGTCGATGAAGACCCCGGAGTAGCCACCCCACGAGGTCTCGGCCCCCGGGCGACCGATCACCGCCCCTGCCGCGTCGGCCTGGCTGAGCACGTCGTCGACCTCCTCCGGGCTGCGCAGGTTGAGGGCGAGGGTCACCCCGCCCCACCCACCGTGGTCCGCGACGGCGGAGTCCTCCGCCAGGGCGCCGCGGTCCCACAGCGCCACGACCACCCCGCCACACTGGAAGAAGGCGACCTCGTCGTCGTCGTTGCCCCGCTCCCACCCCAGGGCGGTGTAGAAGCGCTCGGCCCGGCCGAGGTCGGCGACACCGAGGGTCACCAGCGAGAGCCGTTGCTCCACTATGCGTTCCACCACGGACGCAATGGCAGGTCGGCGCGACCTCGGTCGTCGAGCTTGACGGCCAGGACCTGGTGGAGCTGCACGACGTTGCGCTCGAACCCGACCCGGGAGCCGGCCATGTAGAGACCCCACACGCGGGCCGTGGCCTCGCCCACCTCGTCGACGCAGGCGTCCCAGTTGTCGCGCAGGTTGGCGCACCAGCCCGCGAGGGTGCGGGCATAGTGCTCGCGGAGGTTCTCCTCGTGACGGACCTCGAGGCCGGCGTCCTGGGCCGCCGCGATGATCGTGCCCGAGCCGGTCAGCTCGCCGTCGGGGAAGACGTATCGGTCGATGAAGGCACCCGTCGAGGTGCGCTTGTTGTCGGGACGGGTGATGCAGTGGTTGAGCAGCATCCCGCCGGTGCGCAGGTGAGCCTTGATGAAGCCGAAGTAGGCCGGGTAGTTGCGGACCCCGATGTGCTCGGTCAGACCGATCGACGACACGGCGTCGAAACCCGTCTCGCGGATGTCGCGGTAGTCGCTGTGCCGCACCTCGGCGAGGTCCTGCAGACCCTCGCGACGGATCGCCGCCTGGGCCCAGGCGGCCTGCTCGGCCGAGAGGGTGGCGCCGATCACGTGCACGCCGCGCCGCGCGGCATACCGGACCATGCCTCCCCAGCCACAGCCGATGTCGAGGAGCCGGTCACCCTCCTTCAGCCGGAGCTTGTCGAAGACGAGCCGGTACTTGTTCTCCTGTGCCTCCTCGAGCGAGGCGCCGTCGTGGGGGTAGCAGGCGCAGGTGTAGGTCATCGACGGGCCGAGGACGTACTCGTAGAACGTGTTGGACACGTCGTAGTGGTGGTGGATCGCCTCGGCGTCACGGGTCTTGCTGTGCCGCAACCCTTCGGCGACGCGACGCCACCGGGGCAACGCCTCCTGGGGCGGCGGGGGCGGCGGCTTGAGCAGCTCCACGCCCAGCGACCGGGCGATGGCGGCGGCCGTCTTGGGCGGAGGCATCCGGAAGTGCAGGTCGCCCATCGCGTTGAGCAGCTCGTAGGGGTCGCCCGGGTGGACGCCGGTGAGGTCGAGGTCGCCCGCGACGTACGCGCGCGCCATGCCCAGGTCGCCCGGCGCGGTCGCGAGGTAGCTCGCACCGCGCGGCGACTTGAGGTCGAGGCCGTACGCGGCGTCCTCCGGTCCGGTGGACGACCCGTCGAACGCGGTGAACCTCAGCGGCAGGCCATCGGCCGTCACGGCGTCGAGGATCTCGGCCATCGACAGCCGGTCGGGACCGGAGCTGTGGTGGGAGCCGGCCCGGTTGGTCCTGAGAATCGTCACTTGCGTTGCACCGCCTTGGAGTAGAGGTCGAGCAGTCGGGACTTCGGGTCGTAGCGCCTCTTCAGGTCGGCGTAGGTGTCTCCGCCGTAGAGCCGCCAGAACTGATCTTCGTCGTAGTAAGCGTCGGAGTAGAGGGACTTATGTCCGTCGAGTGCAGTGACCTGCTCCTCGATGAGCCGGTTGGCCGCCCCCTCGGGCTCGCCGGGCGTCCTGGGGACGCTGGACCAGAACCCGACGTTGACGTAGGTCTCGCCCGGCTTCAGGGGGTAGAGCGGCCACTCGCCCTTGCTGCGCACGGGGCACAGCCAGATCGGCTCGATGGGGATCTCCCGCAGGAACCAGTGCACGAACTCGGCCGTGCGCCCCAGCGGCACCTCGATGTCCTGGACGACGCGCTCGCGCGGAGGGCGCCCCTTGCGGGCCTCCAGGCGATCGGCCACGTCGAAGCGGTGGTCGAGCGCGATCAGCTTCCAGTAGAACGAGCTGCGGCGGTAGCGACGCGGCCAGAGGCGGCGGACGCGGGGGTTCTGCGCCCCGAACGCCCGGCTGCACCAGAACCAGTCGGTGTCCCAGCGCCAGAGGTAGTCATGGATGGTGAGCCGGTCGACCTTCGGCAGCGGCGAGTCGTGCTGGATCGAGCGGTAGTAGACCTGCTGGCCGGTGTAGTCGCTGACCGGTCCCGGCTGGGCAGTCTGCGTGCCGAGGGTGAGGTAGCACTCCGTCGCGGAGAACACGACGCCGTCGAGGTAGTCGACCTGCTGTCCGTCGTGCTCCCCCGTGTCGCAGACCCGGCCCATCACGGCCACGAGGGACTCGACGTCGTGGAACCGGACGTGGCGCAGCGCCACGAAGGGGTCCACGGGCTCGAGTGCGATCCGCAACCGCGTCGCGTAGCCGAGCGTGCCGTAGGAGTTGGGGAAGCCGTGGAAGAGGTCGGCGTGCTCCCCCTCGGGCCGGGCGGTCACGATCTCGCCCGCGCCGGTGAGGATGTCCATCTCCAGCACCGACTCGTGGGGCAGGCCGCTGCGGAACGACGTCGACTCGATGCCGAGTCCCGTGACGGCGCCGCCGAGGGTGATGGTCTTGAGCTGGGGCACCACGAGCGGCGCCAGCCCGTGCGGGAGAGTCGCCTCCACGAGGTGCTCGTAGGTGCACATGCCCTGCACGTCGGCCGTGCGCGCCTCGGCGTCGACCGCGAGCACCTGGTCGAGCAGCGCAACGTCGAGGCCGGGTGCGTCGGTGCGGGCCCGCGCGCGGAAGAGGTTGGAGGTCTTCTTGGCGAGCCGCACCGGGGCATCCGCAGGGATCGCGGCATAGCTCGCAGCAAGGCGTCCCACGGCGACGTCGTGGCGCGCACGAGCGTCTGTGGGAACCTTCACGATCCGCCCAGTCCCAGCGTCGACGAAGTCCGGCACGCTCCGACCCTATGCCGCCGCGGCGACAGTCGTCACCCGGGATGCCAGCAGTCGGGCGGCGTGTCGTTCAGGACTCGTCGAGTCCGTCGTTGCGAGCGACGGCCGTGACCTCGTCACCCACCCGCACGGTGCCCTCGCGACGCACCGCGGCATACACCCCGGGACAGTCGCGGGCGGTGCCCGTGACCTCGAGCTCGATGCCGCCGGCCACGAGGAGGCCACCGATGGCGGCGGTCAGCTCGGTCCGCGGCAGCGACACGACGAGGTTCGCGCGGGTGTCGGGGCCGAGGTCCTCGGCCGCCACGACGTGCACCGGCGCCCTCTTGCGTCGGTCACCGGCCAGGCCCGCGGCCTCGACCGACGCCTCCTCCAGAGCCCGGCCGGGCTGGCCGCTCACCGGGTAGACGTGGAGCTCGGTCACGACGGCCATGGTCACATCCCCTCCGGTGCCGAGGCGAGAGCTTCCTCGATCGCCCGCACGAGGCGGGTCGCCGAGTCACGGGTGAGCTCCACGGCCACTCGCGCCCCCGGCCCGCTCAACGGGTCGGCGAGGTCGAGGTTGAGGGTGTGCTCGGCCATCGCGTGGACGGGGTGGTCGTAGTAGACCGTCGCGTCCGTGACGTGGAACCACTGGCCACCCGGACCCTTGGCGCTGCCGTCGACCTGCTCGGTGACCGTGGCGTAGGTGCACATGTCAGCTCTCCCGTCCGGCGAGGTGGTGGTCGAAGAACGCCGCGATCCGTTCCCAGCCGTCGGTGGCCGCCGCGACGCGGTAGCCCGGGCGGTCGACGGCGAAGAAGGCGTGCCCGGCGTCCTCGTACGAGTGGAACTCGTGCGGCTTCCCGAGCTCGTCCAGGCGCCGGTCCAGCTCGGCCACCTGGTCGGGGCTGGGCGTCTTGTCGTCGGTGCCGAACAACCCCAGCAGGGGTGCCGCCAGGGACGGCAGCTGGTCGACGAGGTTGGTGACCTTGATCGGGTAGCCCTCGGGAGGCTCACCCGTGACGAAGGCGCCATAGCAGTCGACGGCGGCGTCGAGGTCGAGGTGGCAGGCGGCCAGGACCGCCTGCCGCCCACCGGAACAGTGCCCGATCACCCCCACCGAGCCGTTGTTCGTCGGCAGTGCCCGCAGGTATGCCGCGGCGGCACCGACGTCGGCGACGAGCCGTGCGTCGGGCACCCCGCCCCGCGCCCGGACGGTGGCGGCGGCGTCCGACGGGTCGGCGCCGGGAGCCTCGCGGCTGTAGAGGTTCGGACAGATGGCGTCGTACCCGAGCTCGGCGAACCGGCGCACCATCTCCTTCGTGGYGCGGTCGTAGCCGGGCATGTGGTGGATGACGACGACACCTCCGCGGGTGTGTTCGCCGTCCGGCCGGGCGAGGTAGGCCTCCACCTCCGCGTCGTCGACGCCGGCCAGGACAACGGTGGTCGCGCTGAGGGAGTCGCTCACGCCTCGGATGCTATGCGACCGGGACGCGGTGGAAGGGGGAAGCGGTGACGGGGGGCGCTGCGTCTCGACCGCGGATAGGGTCCCCGACCATGGACATGCTGAAGGGCACCGAGATCGCCGATGCCGGGCTGACCGACTGGCGCAAGCTGGCCCAGGGGCTGCACGCCCGCTACCTGGTCGACGACTTCGCCAGCGCGGCACGGTTCGTCACCGCGGTCGGTGAGGCCGGGGACGCTCTGGGGCACCACCCGAGCGTGGCGATCGGCACGGGGTACGTCGACCTCAAGCTGGTCAGCACCAACGCCATCTACCGTGACGATGACGGCACCGAGTACGTCGTCGAGTGGGTGACGCAGCAGGACGTCGACCTCGCGCGGCGGATCACCCAGGTCGCCGCTGACCAAGGAGTCGACGCCGATCCGGCCTCGGTCAGCGTCGTCGAGCTCGGCCTCGACACGACCCGGCCCGCCACCATCGCACCGGTGTGGGCCGCCCTGCTGACCGGTGATGCCGGGGCCCAGGGCCACGGCTCCCCCAGTGACGAGATCCGGGACGCCACCGGACGGGTGCCGAACCTGTGGTTCGGGGACGCCGACGGGCACGAGACCGCACGCCACCGCTTCCACGTCGAGGTCTACGTGGCGCCCGAGGTCGCCGAGCAACGCATCGCCGCCGCCGTCGCGGCAGGGGGCACCGTCGTCGACGACAGCAACGCGCCAGCACTCACCGTGATCGCCGACCAGGACGGCAACACCGGCGTCCTGTGCGTCGCCGAGCCCCCGTCAGGGACGACTGCAGCCTGAGGCCGCGCGCGTCAGATGCTTCCGGCGGTGTTGTTGAAGATGGTCGAGAGGTTCGTCCCCAGCAGGGCGACGGCAACGATGATGACGAGCGCGATCAGGGCGACCATCAGGCCGTACTCGACGGCGGTGGCGCCGCGGTCGGTCCTGAGGGTCCGGAACTTGGTCAGGTACGTGGACATTGGGGCACTTCCATCCCGAGGTGGTGGTAACCGATGAGTGGAGGGTGCCAGACCCCGCGACCGAGACCATCGCCCGTTTGCAGGAGATCGTCCGGGCTTTTGCGCACACCGGCGGCCACTAGCCTGCGGTGGACTGCAGAGCCCTGTGGTGGACCGTGGGCACCTGCGCTGGGCTGGGTAGCCTGAGCCGAGCCTGAGAGCCCGAGCCGAACAACACCGAGCCGAACCAGACCTGGGCCGAACCGGAGAGCCCGGTGGGCTGACCAGAGCGCCCGGTGGTCGACGGGACGAAGCCGTGGTGGACGTGAAGGGACTCGAACCCCTGGCCTCTCGCGTGTGAAGCGAACGCTCTAACCAACTGAGCTACACGTCCAGTGCCCTCGCCACGCACGGTGACGATCGGGCCTGCCGAAGAATAGCCGGATCAGGCGCACGAGGTGAAATCGACCCCCGCGACCCCGGCTGATCGCCCTCAGAGCCCAGGCAGGTCCTTGATCTGGTCCTCGATGGAGTCGGGGAAGAAGGCCGGGACACCCGACAGGAGGAACAGCCCGTAGAAGATCGCCAGCACCAGTGCCAGCGTCACCAGACCCACCAGCCCCTTGAACCAGACCGGTTTGGGAGCGAGCCACTCACCCCAGGCCCGCACTCTGTCCTCAGCGAAGTCGAACAGTCGTCGAGCCCACTCGAACTCCGAGGCCCAGATCCGCAGACCGACGAAGACGATGACCCAGCCCGGCCCGGGAAGCGGGATGAGAGCCAGCCCACCACCCACGATGGCCAGGCCCACCAGCGCCACCACCACGCGGTAGATACGGCGGCTGTGCGGGTTCGCGCGCAGCCGGCGGCGCCACTCCCAGTCCTCCTCGACGTGCTTCTGTGGGTCGTCGTCCACGTCAGGCACGGCGACGCCGTGACGCTCGCTCACGGGTCCATCCGCTCGGCCGCGAGCCGCGCGAAGAGAGCGGCCGCGCGAGCGGTCACCGGGCCGGGTTCCAGGGCGCGGTCGTCGACGGCGTGGATGGCCAGGACGTCCTTGGTGCTGCTGGTGATGAAGACCTCGTCGGCCTCCCGCAGAACCTCGAGGGGAAGGGCTTCCTCGCGCACCTCGAGCCCGTCCTCCCGGCACCACTCGATGGTCACCTCCCGGGTGATCCCGGCGAGGCATCCCGAGTCGAGCGGCGGCGTCAGGACCACTCCACCGACGACGACGAAGATGTTCGAGCCGGTGCACTCGCAGAGCTCGCCACGGGTGTTGGCGAACACCGCCTCGATCGCCCCGCGTTCCTTGGCATACGCCAGGGCGACGACGTTCTCGGCATACGAGGTGGTCTTGAGGCCGGCCACGGCAGAGCGCTCGTTGCGCGTCCAGGGGACGACGGCGACCGAGGCGCTCTGCGGCGGGCGCGGCTGGGCGCCGGCGGTGACGATGTAGGTGAGCGGGCTGTCGTCGCGGTCTGACCCCAGCGGTCCAGCACCGCCGGTCACCGAGTAGCGCAGCCGACCGAACTCGATCTCGTCACCAGCCTCGAGCACCGCCTTGGCCCCCTCGGCGAGGTAGTCGTGGTCGGCGGCGGGCAGGCCGAGACCGGCGAGGGTCCGGTCGAGCCTGCGGGCGTGCCTCGTCGCCGCGAAGACCTGGCCGTGGTCGATCTTGGCTGTCTCGAACGCGCCGTCCCCCACCGTCACCCCGTGGTCGAGCGCCGTGATGGACGGCTCGTCGACGGCGGTCAGCCGACCGTTGACCCACACCCGTGGCTCGTTGCTCATGCCTCCACCCTCCCAGACGCCAGACCGACCAGGCGTCGGGACTTCACCTGAGTCTCCACCCATTCCTGCTCAGGGTCGGAGCCCCAGGTGATCCCCGCGCCGGTCCCGAACCGCAGCCACCGCTTCCCCTCGTCGTCCCGTTGCGCCCAGAACGAGCGGATGCCCACGGCGAGTTCCGCCGTGCCCTCGTCGCCGTCGACCCAGCCGATCGCCCCGCAGTAGGGACCCCGGGTGGCCGGTTCCAGGTCGGCGATGGCCTGGAGGGCCGTGTGCTTGGGCGCTCCCGAGACCGAGCCGGGTGGGAAGGTGGCCGCCATCACCTCTCCCCAGCCGATCCCGGGTCGCAGCCGGCCGGACACGGCGGACACCAGGTGCACCAGCCCCGGGTGGACCTCCGGACGGCAGAGGTGGTCCACCACCACGGTCCCCTCCCGGCAGACGTGGGACAGGTCGTTGCGCACGAGGTCGACGATCATGACGTTCTCCGCGTAGTCCTTGGGCAGCATGGCCCCGAGACTGGTGGCGGTGCCCTTGATCGGCCGCGACTCGAAGCGGTTGCCGTCACGGAGCAGGAAGGCCTCCGGGCTCGCACAGACGACGTCGAGCCCGGCCGACGGCACGAACACCCGACCCGAGTGCGGAGCCGGGTTGCCCCGCTCGAGCAGGCGCGCCAGCCCGTCGAGGTCGGCCTCCTCGGGCAGCGGGTGCGAGACGACCCGACAGAGGTTCACCTGGTAGACGGTGCCGGCGGCGATCCGTTCGCGGATCTCCCGCACCCCGGCAAGGTATGCCGCGTGGTCCAGGCTCGTGTGCCAGTCGCCCCTCAGGGGCGACCAGGGGGCCGGGGGTGGTGGAGGGGCGTGACGGTCGACCTGCGCGAAACGTACAGCGGTCACCGCCCCCTCGAACTCGGCGACGACGCCCCAGAACCCGCCATCGAGGAAGTCGAGGTCCGAGGCGTCGAGGTCACGGTGCACCTCGACCGGGCTGGTGGCCAGGACCGAGCCGAACCTCGCGTGCCCCGTCGCCGCTTCCACGGTGGCGATCCTAGGCCGACCTAGACTCACCCATCATGCGCCCTCCCGCCGCTGCCGCAGCTGCCACCCGGTCGCCCTCGGCACTGGCCTCGGTGCTGGTGCTGGCCGTCGTCGCGGCCCTGTCGGGCTGCCAGGGCTCCGCATCCTCGGCGTCGGGCGCCGTGACGGCGACGGCGAGCTCCTCCAGCTCCGCCACCACGACGGCCGCCACCACGACCTCCGACCCGGCAGCCGCCCCCACCCCGCCGGTCACCACCGCAACGAACCCCGCCGCGACGACGACCACCACCACCACCGACCCCGACACCCTGACGATGGCCTTTGCCGGCGACGTCCACTTCGAGGACTACCTGGCGCCACTCGCCAGGGACCCGCACGGCCTGGACGCGCTGCAGTCGTCGCTGGGTGCCGCCGACCTGGCGATGGTCAACCTCGAGACCGCCATCACCGAGCGCGGCACCAAGATCGGCAAGGAGTTCCACTTCCGGGCGCCCGCGTCGGCGCTGGCAACGGTCAAGGGTGCCGGTATCGACGCGGTGAGCATGGCCAACAACCACGGAGTCGACTACGGGCCCGTGGGCCTGGCGGACACCCTGGCGGCGAAGCGGACCAGTCCGGTGCCGATCGTCGGCATCGGCAAGGACGAGGACGAGGCCTTCGCCCCGGCCGTCCTGTCCGCCAAAGGGCTCAGGGTGGCGGTCTTCGGAGCGTCCGAGGTCTTCGAGATGACCCTCGCCCGCTACTCGGCCGGGCCCGGCAAGGGTGGCATCGCCAGCGCCTCCCCCGTGAACCGGCTGCGTGCAGCGGTCGCCAGGGCGGCGGCGAGGTACGACGTCGTGGTCGTGTTCCTGCACTGGGGACTGGACTACCAGGCCTGCCCCGACCGTCTCTCGGTGCAGACCGCCGAGGCACTCGAGGGGGCGGGTGCGGACATCATCGTCGGCGGCCACTCCCACCGGGTGAACGGCGCGGGCTGGCTGGGGCGGTCCTACGTCGACTACGGGTTCGGCAACTTCGTGTGGTGGCGCAGCCAGGAGCCCGACTCACGCTCAGGGGTGCTGACCCTGTCGATCGACGTGAAGGCGGCCCGCGGCACGAAGCGCAGGCCGAGCAGCGTGGTGCGCGACGCGGTCTGGACGCCGATGCTCATCGGCACCGACGGCATACCTCGGCCAGCCGGAGCTGCCGACAGCGCTCGGCTCCTCGCCCTGTGGAAGCAGGCCGGGGCGTGCGCCAACCTCGCCACCGCGCCGGGGTGACCGACGACCGCTGAACTCAGCGCCCCAGGACGAGGTAGCAGAACTGGAGCACCCCCCGGTAGGTGCGGACGTAGGCGTCGAGCTGGGCGTCGAGACGGCTGCGGACGTCGGCCGCGCGGTCGTCGTCGCCGTGGGCGAGCAGCCACTCCTGCCGGGCCGCCCGCCAGGTCGACTCGAAGTCGTCCCACTCCCTCAGGTCGGCCGTGGAGAGGTGGAGCACCCTCCACCCGCTCTCCTGCACGTGCTCGAGCAGCCGGGTCAACGGCACCACCTCCTCGAACATGGCAGCGGCCTCGGGGCTGGGCGGGTCGGTCCAGCAGGCATCGCCGTAGAGGAGCCGCCCACCGGGCGTGGTGAGCTCGGCCAGCCGCGCGAGGGCGCGCTCGGTGCCACCGAGCACGTGGCTGGACCCGATGCACAGGAGGCGGTCCGCGGGCCGGTCCCAAGCGACGGCCTCCGCCTCGACGAACTCGACCCGTGAGCCCAGGCCCCGGGCCTCGGCCAGCCGGCGGCCCCGCTCCAGGCCGTCGGGGTCGACGTCGACTCCCACACCGGTGGCACCCGTGGACTCCACGGTGCGCAGCAGCAGCTCACCCCACCCGCACCCGAGGTCGGTGACGCGGTCGCTGCGCCCCACGGCAAGGCGCTCCACCAGCAGGGTCGCGTGCTCCTCGGACAGCGGCGTGTTCCAGCGCATGCGGTCGTAGCGGGAGCGCTCGGGATCGCTCCCGTCGTGGACGTCGGTGAGGTCAGGGGCTGCCATGGGCCACACTCTGCCGCACGGGGAATGCCCCGGGAGGACCCACTGTTACGGTAGTTGAAATTCAAACTACCTAGCCAGGAGCGCGAGCGACATGCAGTTCGGAATCTTCACGGTCGGCGACGTCACCACCGACCCCACCACGGGGACCACCGTCAGCGAGAACGAGCGCATCAAGCACACCGTGGAGCTGGCCCGCCTCGCCGAGCAGGTCGGGCTCGACGTGTTCGCCACCGGCGAGCACCACAACCCGCCGTTCGCCGCGCCTGCCAACCCCACCGTCCTCCTCGCCCACCTCGCAGCGGTCACCGAGCGCCTCGTGCTGTCGACCTCCACGACGCTGATCACCACCAACGACCCGGTGCGGCTGGCCGAGGACTACGCCTACCTCCAGCACCTCGCGGACGGTCGCATCGACCTGATGATGGGTCGCGGCAACACCGGCCCGGTCTACCCGTGGTTCGGCAAGGACATCCGTGACGGCATCCCGCTCGCCGTCGAGAACTACGCCCTGCTGCGCCGGCTCTGGACCGAGGAGAACGTGACCTGGGAGGGCAAGTACCGCGGCCCCCTGCAGTCCTTCACCTCCACGCCGCGACCCCTCGACGGCATCGCGCCCTTCGTCTGGCACGGGTCGATCCGCAGCCCCGAGATCGCCGAGCAGGCGGCCTACTACGGCGACGGCTTCTTCCACAACAACATCTTCTGGCCGATGAGCCACACCAAGCAGATGGTCGCGCTCTACCGTCGCCGCTTCGCCCACTACGGGCACGGCAGCGCCGACCAGGCGATCGTCGGCCTCGGTGGACAGGTGTTCATGCGGGCCAACAGCCAGGACGCGGTGCGCGAGTTCCGTCCCTACTTCGACAACGCGCCGGTCTACGGGCACGGCCCGTCCCTCGAGGACTTCAGCCGCGAGACGCCCCTCACGGTGGGCTCGCCCCAGCAGGTCGTCGAGCGGTATGCCGCGATGGCCGACGCGGTCGGTGACTACCAGCGCCAGCTGTTCCTCGTCGACCACGCCGGCCTCCCCCACCGGACCGCCATGGAGCAGGTCGAGCTCCTCGGCACCCAGGTGGTGCCCGAGCTGCGGAAGATCGCCGCGGCACGCAAGCCGGCCCACGTGCCGGACGCCCCCACGCACGCGAGTCGGCTCGCGGCAGCCGCCACCCTGCACCAGGACCTGGAGGTCACCCGATGAGCACCCGTCGAGTCGTGGTGGTGCAGGCCGGGCTCGGGCAGCCGAGCAGCAGCCGGCTGCTGGCCGACCGCCTGGCCACCGCCACCGGCGACGCGCTCCTCGAGCGCGGCGACGAGGCCGAGGTCGTGTCCATCGACCTGCGCGAGCACGCGCACGCGATGGCCGACGCGCTCCTCACCGGCTTCGCCACCGGTGAGCTCAGGGCGGCCCTCGACGCCGTGCGTGCTGCCGATGCGGTCATCGCCGTCACGCCGGTGTTCCAGGCCTCCTTCAGCGGCCTGTTCAAGACCTTCGTTGACGTCCTCGACGACGGATCGCTGCGGGGCACACCGGTCCTGATGGCGGCCACCGCCGGGACGGCCCGCCACTCGCTGGTCCTCGAGCACGCGATGCGCCCGATGTTCGCCTACCTCAAGGCGGTCATCGTCCCCACCGCGGTGTTCGCGGCATCGGAGGACTGGGGCACCGGTGGCACCGTCGACTCTGGTCTCTCGGCACGCATCGACATCGCTGCCGCCGAGCTGGCCGACCTCCTCACGGGCCGGCCTCCCCGGACCGACCGCGTCGACGAGTTCGCCGACCCGGTCCCGTTCGAGCAGCTGCTCGGCCACTGACCCTCGGTGAGCCCGGGCAGCCCGGGCTGACCGGGCAGCCCGGCCCGGGACGGGGTATGCCGCGTGGTCACCGGTCTCCCGGGGTCAGCGGCCCTAGATTGGTCGGATGAACGCACTGGACCGCTTCTCCCTGGTTGGCCGTGTCGCCGTCGTCACCGGCGGGACCCGAGGACTGGGGGCGGGTTTCGCCCGCGCGCTGGGTGATGCGGGAGCGGCGGTCGTCCTCGTGGGACGCGACGCCGCCGCGGCAGAGGAGGTGCTGGAGTCGTTGCGCGACAACGACATCCGCGCCGACTTCGTGGCTGCGGACGTCACCGTCGCCGAGGACGTGCAACGGGTGCTCGACGCCAGCCTCGCCCTCCACGGTCGCGTCGACGTGCTGGTCAACAACGCCGGCGCCTGCGTGCACGCCCCGGCCCTCGACGTGACCCCCGAGGACTGGCGCGCGGTGATGGCCGTCAACCTCGACGCGGTGTGGACGTGCTCACAGACGTTCGGACGTCATTTCGTCGGCCAGGGCGCCGGGTCCATCGTCAACATCGGCTCGATGTCGGGCTTCATCGTCAACCGGCCCCAGTGGCAACCGGCCTACAACGCCTCCAAGGCGGCCGTGCACCACCTGACCCGCAGCCTGGCTGCCGAGTGGGCCCCGCACGGCGTGCGCGTCAACGCGCTGGCCCCGGGTTACATCAAGACCGACATGTCCCCTGTCGACGACCCGAGGTTCCGCCAGCACTGGATCGACGACGCCCCCATGCAGCGGTACGGCACGGTGGAAGAGCTGGCACCGGCCGTGATCTTCCTGGCCAGCGACGCGTCCTCCTTCGTGACCGGCTCGGTGCTCGTGGCGGACGGTGGCTACACCGCTTTCTGAAGCCGGCTGTCGCGTCCCGTCGACGGGACGCGACAGAGCCCCCGTTCCAGGGGGAACGGGGGCTCTGGTCCTGGGGGGCGAGGCCCGTCAGGCGATGGCCGGCTTGGTGCTGACGCGTCGCGCGGCGACCCCGACCTCTTCCTCCTCGGGGACGCGGCGCAGGTGCCGGAACCCCAACCCAGCGAGGATGAGCATCGCTGCGGCACCGATGAAGCTGGACCACGCGGCATACATGGCGATCTTGCCCATCGTCCCGAAGGCGTACGCGTTCAGGAGCAGGCCACGCAGGGTCTCACCCTTGAAGGCGAGGTCGACCATGCCCTGGGCCTTCGGGTCGTTCGGGTTCGCCCGGGCTGCGGCACTCAGCTCGGAGTAGGTCTTGCCACCGGTCGCCTCGTCGAGGTGGACCTTGATGTAGTGGTCGGCCCACGCCTTGGCCTGGGCGCCCGTGGTGAGCTGCTGGCCGGCGTACTGCTCGAGGTAGGGCTTGACCAGCGGGTCGTTGAGCTGCTCGCTTCCCTTGGCGGGGAAGGTGATGTGCTGCGCCGAGAGCTGGGAGTGGACCTCGTTGCCCACGAAGTTGCTGGCCCAGGTGAGCAGGCCCCCTGCCACGAGGAGAACGGCGGCAACGATCAGGCCACCGGTCGTGAGAAGGGCGTCGAGAGTACGTCGTCGCATGGTGGTTGTTCCTCCTTGAGTGCTTGGCACCCATCTAGATGTCGTTCTGACACTGCAACTTTGGCGTCTGGGCACCGGGCTGCTCAGGGCCAAAGGTCCTGTCTTTGCCAGGCTGCGCCCGCGTCAGGAGCCCGCTCCGGTGGACGACGCCGACGACCGGTACCCGCCCTTGACCACGAAGCGTCGTCCGGACACCGAGTCCGGGTGGATGCGCATGATCCGTGGTTTGGGTGCGTCGTGCCACGGGTGCACAGGCAGTCGCATCGCCGCGAGGGCGTCGTCGAGCTGGTAGACCTCGTTGGCGACCCCACGGACCACGACGCTCCACGCCTCGGCCCGCTCGACGTCGTAGCCGTCGACCTCGAACGCGACGAAGGTGCCGTCCGCGGAGGTGAACAGCGTGCCCGAGCCGGTGCGGAAGACCACCGTCCCGTGGTCGACGGCGTAGTTGATGGGGAAGATGTCGGGACGCCGGTCGTGCACGACGGCGAGCCGTCCGACGACCCCTTCCCGGAGGCCTTCCCAGCACTGGGCGACCGTGAGCTCCTGCATCGGAGCCCGGTCAGGCCCGGCCTGGTCGTGGGGGTCCTGGGCGTGGGTGTTCTTCTGGGTGTCCATGGAACGACGATCCCCCTCCTCCGGCCCCGTGTTCAGGGTCCAAGGTCCCTGTCCGCGTCGCGCCGCCCGTCAGACCCTGAGTACACCGCCCCCGATCTGGCATGGGGCGCCCAGGAGAGGAGGACGACATGGCGGACATCGTCCGTCCCACGGACCACACCGGTCTTGAGGTCCTCGATCTCGAGACCTGTCTCGCGAGGCTTGTCGCCGTCCCCGTGGGCCGACTCGCCTTCCACCTCGACGGAGAGCTGACCATCCTGCCCGTCGCGCACACGCTCGACGGTGTCGACGTCTGCTTCCGTACCACTGGCGACTCCAAGATCCAGGCTGCTGTCGACCGCGACGCGGTCGCCTACGAGGTGGACGAGTTCGATGCGGAGACGAAGACGGGGTGGAGCGTGCTGGTCCAAGGGACCGCCATGATCGTCGACGACGAGGCGGATGTCCGCCGGCTCGACCAGGCCGCGCGTGCCCCGTGGGTGCCTCCCCACCGGGAAGCGAGCACGTGGGTGCGCATCCGGACCCAGAGCATCACCGGTCGCGCGCTGGTCTGACTGCCGACTCCTCCGCGACGACCTCGACCCCGGCAGCGCGCCGCAGGGTCCGTGGTTCTGGTCCGTGGTCCCCAGCGTTGCGGTTGTGGGCGGAACGCCTAGATTGGGGCTGACCGTTCCGTCGCTCGAAGGAGTACTCATGGCCACCACCCGCACCGCCGCCGCCCACTGGGAAGGGTCCCTCATGCAGGGCTCCGGTCAGGTCGAGCTCCAGTCGTCCGGGACGGGGACGTTCGACGTGTCATGGCCCGCGCGCGCGGAGGCCGCGAACGGCCAGACCAGCCCGGAGGAGCTGATCGCTGCGGCCCACTCGACCTGCTACTCGATGGCGTTGTCCCACGCCCTCGCCCAGGCCGGCACGCCGCCCACCTCGATCGACACGACGGCCAACGTCACCTTCCAGCCGGGCACCGGCATCAMCGGCATCGCCCTGTCCGTGGTGGGCAACGTCCCCGGCATCACCGCCGAGCAGTTCGAGGAGGCAGCCCAGGGGGCCAAGACCGGCTGCCCCGTCAGCCAGGCGCTGTCCGCGGTCCCGATCACCCTGGAGACGAGCTTCACCGGCTGAGGCCGGCAGCTCGGTCGAGTCAGGGACACAGCCGAGATGGACGCCTGGTGGGTGTCCGACGCCGGGCTCGAGGAGCTCGACGTGAGGCAGGTCGACGACCTCCTGCGGCGTGACGACGGGTTCGTCTGGCTCGACGTGCCCGAGTTCGACGACGAGGCGGAGGCGCTCCTGCGCGACCACTTCCACGCCCACCCCATGGTCGTGAAGGCTTGTCGCGAGAGGAACTTCGTGCCGTCCGTGCACGGCTACGAACACCACACCTTCGTCATCGTGCACACACCGCTCGCCGGCGAGGGTGGTCACGTCCACATGCTCGAGCTCGACCAGCTGGTGGGCAGCCGCTACCTCGTGACCGTCCACGGGCCACGCAACCCGGCCGTGTCGCTCGCCGACGCGACCGAGGAGACCCGCACGGTGCACGACCGCATCCGTGCGGGTCGGTTCCGGCCGAAGACCCCGAGCGAGCTGTCGTACGCCATCGGTTCGGCCGTGGCGCGGCGTCAGAGTGCGGCGGTCAAGGATGTCGCCAGCCGCTTGCCGGCACTGGAGATGCGGGTCATGGGCTCGGACTTCCACCAGCCCGAGGAACTCCTCGAAGAGCTCTTCCTGCTGCGGCACGAGCTGCTCATCTCCCGGACCCAGGCCGGTCAGGCGCATGAGGTCTACGGGCGACTGGCGTCGCTGGAACGGTTCGCCAGCAAGGAGTCGCAGCGCCACGCCCGCGACCTGTCGGAGCAGTTCGACCGGGTGCGCAGCCTCGCGGACGGCGAGAGCCAGTTCCTCTTCGGGGTGATCGAGCTCTACCAGACGAGGGTCACCACCAAGATGACCGTGGCCATGGAGCGACTCGCCGTCATCGCGGCGATAACGCTGCCGGTCACCGCGATCGCGTCCATTTACGGCATGAACGTCATCGTCAACTCCAGCACCCACTGGGTGCAGCTCATCATCGTGCTCGCCGTCATGGCGTCGATCAGCCTGTGGCTGCTGCGCTGGGCGCGGCGCCAGGGCTGGTGGTGAGCCGGCCCCGGCGCCCTGCGACCTGAATCCCTCGGTCTAGAACTCCTCGTCGAACCCCACCGACCCGGTCACGCCGACCTGGTAGGCCGAGACGCGTCGCTCGAAGAAGTTCGAGAGCTCCTGCACGTCCTGGAGCTCCATGAAGGCCAGCGGGTTCTTCGAGCCGTACTCGGGCTCGAGCCCGAGCTGCTCGAGGCGACGGTCGGCCACCGACTCGAGGTAGGTGCGCATGTCGGTCGTCGAGAGCCCCGCCACTCCCCCGCCCAACAGGTCCTGCGCGAACTGCGCCTCCGCGTCCACGGCGTCACGCATCATCGCCCGCACCTGGTCGGCGAGCTCCTCGTCGAAGAGGTCCGGCTCCTCGCGGCGCACGGTCTCCACGACGTCGAACGCGAAGGCCATGTGCATCGACTCGTCCCGGAACACCCAGTTCGTGCCGCTCGCGAGCCCGTTGAGCAGGCCCCGTGAGCGCAGGAAGTAGACGTACGCGAACGCGCCGTAGAAGAACAGCCCCTCGATGCAGGCCGCGAAGCAGATTACGTTGAGCAGGAAGGCTCGTCGGTGCGCCTTGGTCTCCAGCTTGTCCAGGTCGAAGACCGAGTCGATCCAGCGGAAGCAGAAGTCGGCCTTGTCCTTGATCGACGGGATGTTGTCGACCGCCGCGAAGGCCTCGTGCCGCTGCTTCTCGTCGGGGACGTAGGTGTCGAGCAGGGTCAGGTAGAACTGCACGTGCACGGCCTCCTCGAACAGCTGCCGGCTCAGGTAGAGCCGACCCTCCGGGGAGTTGATGTGCTGGTAGAGGTTGAGGACCAGGTTGTTGGCGACGATGGTGTCGCCGGTCGCGAAGAACGCCACCAGCCGGCCCACGAGGTGCCGCTCCGCCGCGGTCAACCGCTGGAGGTCCTTGAGGTCGGAGTGCAGGTCGACCTCCTCGACGGTCCAGGTGTTCTTGATGGCGTCGCGGTAGCGCTCGTAGAAGTGCGGGTAGCGCATCGGCCGCAGGGTGAGGTTCATCCCCGGGTCGAGCAACATCTTCCCGGCGGTGGTCGTGGTGCTGGTGGCGGTGGTCGAGGTGGTGCTGGTGGTGGTCACTGGCAGGCCTCGCAGCTCTCGGGGTTCTCGAGGGAGCACGCGATGGCTTCCTCGTCGGGGACGGTCGGGACCGTCGGGACTGGTGCGGCGACGGAGGTCGTCGCCTGCTGGATGCGGGTCGCCGGGCGCGACCGCAGGTAGTAGGTCGTCTTGAGCCCGGCCTTCCACGCGTAGAGGTACATCGAGCTGAGCTTCCCGATCGTCGGCGAGGCGAGGAACAGGTTGAGCGACTGGCTCTGGTCGATGTAGGGCTGACGCGCGGCTGCCAGCTCGATCAGGGACTTCTGGGGCAGCTCCCACGCGGTGCGGAAGAGCAGGCGCACGTCCTCCGGGATCTGCGTGATGCCCTGGACCGAGCCGTCACTGCGCTTGATCGCCTCGCGCACCTCGGGGGTCCACAGACCGCGTGTCTTGAGCTCGCGCACCAGTGCGGTGTTCACCTGGAGGAACTCCCCCGACAGCGTCTCGCGCTTGAACAGGTTGGACACCTGCGGCTCGATGCACTCGTACGCTCCCGCGATCGAGGCGATGGTGGCCGTCGGCGCGATCGCGATCAGCAGCGAGTTGCGGAGTCCGTTGTCCTTGATGGCCTTGCGCACCTGCTTCCACCGCTCGGTCTGGGTGGGGGTGACGTCCCAGAGGTCGGGTTGCAGGTCACCGCGCGCTGCGCGCGTCTGCCCGTATGCCGGGTGGGCGCCGTGGTCGGCGGCCAGCTGGCTGGAGCGCTCGAGGGCGGAGAGGTAGACCTCCTCCGCGATCCGGGTGGACAGCTCCTTGGCTTCCGGCGAGTCGAACGGCAGTCGCAGCGCGAACAGCACGTCCTGCAGCCCCATCACACCCAACCCCACCGGACGCCAGCGCGGGTTCGAGGCGGCCGACTCCTCGCTCGGGTAGTAGTTGATGTCGATCACGCGGTCGAGGTAGGTGACGGCGGTGCGGACCGTGGCGCGCAGCTTGTCCCAGTCGACCCCGGCCCGATCGGCATCCAGGTGCTGGGCGAGGTTGACCGAGCCCAGGTTGCAGACCGCCGTCTCGTCGTTGCTGGACACCTCGATGATCTCGGTGCACAGGTTCGACAGGTGCACCACCGGTGCTCCCGGCACCTGCTCGTCGCTGGTCTGGTTGCAGGTGCGGTTACTGGCGTCCTTGAAGGTCATCCAGCCGTTGCCGGTCTGGGCCAGGGTGCGCATCATCTTGCCGTAGAGCTCTCGCGCACTGACCTGGCGCACGAAGCGCCCGTCGCGCTCCGCGGCGGCATACACCTCCTCGAAGGCGGGGCCCCAGAGGTCAGGCAGCTCGGGGACCTCGTTCGGGTCGATGAGGCTCCACTGCTCGTCGGCCTCCACCCGGCGCATGAAGTCGTCGGGCACCCAGTTGGCCAGGTTGAGGTTGTGGGTGCGGCGGGCGTCCTCGCCGGTGTTGTCACGCAGCTCGAGGAACTCCTCGATGTCGGGGTGCCACGGCTCGAGGTAGACGCACGCGGCGCCCTTGCGACGGCCGCCCTGGTTGACGGCCGAGACCGACGAGTCGAGGGTGCGCAGCCAGGGGACGATGCCGTTGGAGTGACCGTTCGTGCCGCGGATCAGCGCCCCGCGAGAACGCACCCGGGACCACGAGATGCCAATGCCCCCAGCGAACTTCGACAGCTTGGCGACCTGCGCGTAGCGGTCGTAGATGGACTCGAGCTGGTCCTGGGGGGAGTCGACCAGGTAGCACGACGACATCTGTGTGTGCCGGGTGCCGGAGTTGAAGAGCGTCGGTGAGCTCGGCAGGTAGGCCAGGGAGGCCATCAGGCGGTAGAAGCCGATCGCCTCCTGCGGCGTGTGGGACAGGCCGCAGGCGACGCGCAGCAGGAAGTACTGCGGGGTCTCCAGGACCATTCGCGTCTCGGGGTGGCGCAGCAGGTAGCGGTCGTAGACGGTGCGCAGGCCGAAGTACTCGAAGCGTCGGTCGTTGGTGACGTCGACGGCGTGGTCGAGCTTGCGGGCGTTGGCCTCGACGAAGGCCGCGGTCTCGTCACCGATCAGGCCCTCGAGGTGACCGAGGCGCACGGCCTGGCTGAACGATGCGATCTGCTGCCCCCGCACCTCCTTGTCGATGTAGTTCGACAGCAGCCGTGCCGCCAGCCGCGAGTACTCCGGCTCGGCGGCAGTCATCTCGGCGGCGGTCTGGATCGACAGCCGGTCGAGCTCGGCGGTCGTGGCGCCGTCGTAGAGGCCGCTGATGGTGCGCGTGGCGATGCTCATGGGGTCGACCTCGGTGAGGTCGTCGCACCAGCGCTCCACGGCGCGCACGATCTTCATCACGTCGACGGGTTCGCTGTCGCCGTTGCGCTTGCGCACCGCCATGGTCGTGCGGCGGGTGGCGTGCTGTCCTGTGGCCGGGTCGTCGATGACCTCGGTGGTCGTGTCGGTCACTGCTCTCTCCTCGCGAGCGATTCGGTGCCGCGGAGACGAGGAGGGGACGACGACACGGCCACCGCCTCCGGGAACCGGGTGCGGTCGACCGTGCATGTCGTGTGACCCGCCCTCGAGGCCACGACTCACCGCACACGGCGTGCGCGGTCGCTGGCAGGTCTTCGGACTCGCGGACCAACGCGTCGGTGACCGTGCTTCTGGTGGTCGCCGACCCGGTTCCTACTGGCCGTCGCTTCCCACCCGCGTGGTGCGAGCAGTGCTTGGTGACGGCGGTCGTTTCCGCTTACCGCTGCGGGGCAGTCCCGGAGTCACACCGGGTTCCCTCTTGCCCCGGAGCCCGATTGCGCGGCCTCCGGACCAGCAAGAGACACCATATGCGGGTGGTGGTGCGAATCCGTGGCACCA
Source organism: Pedococcus sp. P2_A3 (assembly GCF_056405035.1). NCBI lineage: Bacteria > Bacillati > Actinomycetota > Actinomycetes > Micrococcales > Intrasporangiaceae > Pedococcus > Pedococcus sp. P2_A3. The sequence continues at coordinate 21,506 of NZ_JBFUCW010000020.1, forward strand.
CATGTTGGGTCCGCGTGTCGCGTCCTTAGGATTGCGGTCATGCGCCGCGTCTCCCCCGTCTTCGCCGGGGTCGCGCTCCTCGTGGCGTCCCTCGCCCTCGCGGACTGCTCCGCGCCCGGCAGCGGCGAGGCCACCGAGACCACCGGCGACGCGGCATACCCGCGCCTGGCGCCGGCCTGCGCGAAGGTGCCGTCGACGGGGAGGCCACCTGCGGTGACGGTCGCGCAGCTAAACCGGATCGTGGCCGGCCTCGACCTCCCGCTGTGGCAGGCCGGCGACATCGGGGCCAGCGCCAGGCTGCCGGACGACCGGATCGTGTGGGTGTTCGGCGACACGGTCCGCGGCGACGGCATCACCCCGCGCGTCGTCGCGAACTCGATGCTCGTGACCAGCGGCCTCTGCACGTCGCAGGTGGAGACCGCCGGGCAGGGGCCGGTGATCCCCGACCGGCCTGACGGCGTGGTGCACTGGCCGATGTCCGTGGTGTCGGTGACCCGGCCGGAGGGCGACGTCCTCGTCGTGATCTCCGCTCGCATCCGTCGGGGCACCTCCGGCGGCCTCGACTTCACCTACCTCGGCAGCAGCGCCACGATCTTCGACGTGCCGGCCGGCGGGGCGCCGGCCCTGCGGCAGCAGCTCGACATCACGCCGGACGACCCGGCCCCGGACCAGGTCAACTGGGGTTCCGCGATGACGGTCAGCGGTGGCTGGCTCTACGTCTACGGCACCCGGCTGCCCAGCAAGGACTCCTTCGGCCGTGCCCTGTATGCCGCGCGCGCCCCGGTCGCGGTCGCGCGCAACCGTGCGACGTGGCAGTTCTGGGACGGCGCCGACTGGGTGGGAGACCCGGCCCGGGCCGCGGCGATCCTGCCTGCTCGGGGAGGCGTCTCGCAGACGCTGTCGGTGGATGCGCTCGACGGCCAGTTCGTCATCGTCTCCAAGCGGGACGGCGACCTGGGCAACACCGTCTACGCGTGGTCGTCCGACTCCCCCGTCGGGCCGTGGACCGCCCAGCGCGGCACGAGGGCCGAGTTCCAGGACCCCTCCGGACAGCTCAAGTACGCCCCGCTGGCCCACCCGGGCATCACCCTGGCCGATGGTCGCCTGCTGATCTCGATCTCCCGCAACACCACCGACTTCAGCCGGCTCCTCACCGACCCCTCGCTGGGTCGACCGGTGTTCGCGGAGATCGACCGGCCCTGACCGCGGCGCGCGAGCTCCTTCAGCCCAGCCCCGTCCCGCCAGCCCCGTCCCGGCAGCCCGGTCACGGCAGACCCTTGCTGAGGAGGGCCGGGCGGACGACGATGGCAGTCGTGAGCAGCATGCTCGAGCGCCTGACCGAGGCCCAGAACGCCCACGACGCCGACCGGTTCGCGTCACACTTCGCCGAGGACTACGCCAGCGCGCAGCCGGCGCACCCGGGGCGAGCCTTCCGCGGCCGGGCCCAGGTGCTGGCGAACTGGACGTCCGTCTTCGCCGGGGTGCCGGACTTCCAGGCCGCCCTGGTCGCCTCCTGCGTCGCGGGCGAGACCGAGTGGGGCGAGGTGGACTGGCGCGGCCACCACGTCGACGGCTCGGGTTTCTCGATGCGGGGTGTCATCGTGATCGTGGTCCGCGACGACCTGATCGCCGAGGGCCGCCTCTACGTCGAACCGGTCGACGTCGAGGGAGACGACATCGAGTCAGCGGTGGAGCAGCTCTACCGACCACCCACCCAGGCAACGTAGGAAGGGAAGCCCGATGAGTGAACCCGTCGTGCCGGAGACGACTGGGGTGGACGTGCAGCTGCTCGCCACGGTCGACCTCGGCCCCGAGATCCCCGGCCTGGAAGGCCGTCAGCTGCGCATGCGCATGGTGACCATCGCCCCGGGTGGTGTGTTCGGCCCGCTCCACGACCACCGGGGCAGACCCGGCACGGTCTACGTGCTGCAGGGGACCATCACCGACCACAGGGACGGCGTCGAGACCGACTACGGCCCGGGAGTGGGTTGGCCGGAGGACCGGGACACGCTGCACTGGCTCGAGAACCGCCGCTCGGTGCCCGCGGTGGAGATCTCGGTCGACGTGGTGGCCACTGACTAGGCGCTGACCCGCAGGCGCAGGTCAGCGCCGAGGATGGCGGCGAGGCGCGCCCCCTCCTCCTCGAGGTCGGCGTCGGGTCGCCGGGCGCTGTCGAGCCAGGTCACCACGAGTTCGCCACCTCGTCTCGCCCAGGTGCCGCAGACGACACCACCGCGGACGACGGGGTTGGCCTTGCGGGTCATGAGGTCTCGATGTGCTGGCGGAGTCACGTGCACGTCCTTGGTTCCCGGGCCGATCACCCACTGGTCGTGACCGGGCAGGAACCGCACGGCGTCGGTTGGGTGGGCGGCCTCCAGCGCGGCGACGTCCTCGCGCAGGACGTGCGCCACCGTGCCGTCGACGTCGACCGGCACGAGGCGGTCACCGAGGCCGTCGAGCCACCCGGTCAGCCGCTTGCGGCCGGCACTCAGCCCCTTGCCGAGCCAGTAGTGGACGTGGTCGGAGGTCGCCGGACCGTAGGTGCGCAGGTAGGCCGTGACCGCAGCCGGTCCCGCGACATCGAGGTCCKGGATCCCTGCCCACCGCGGGTTGGTGTCGAGCCGCTGGAAGGTGGCACGTCCGTCGCGCGGCAGGCCGAAGCCCATGTCGCCCTGCCAGGTGAGCGGCTTGATGAGCGTGCCGGCACCGTCGTCGAAGACCGGGCGGAGGTGACGATAGGCCGCCTGCCCGGTCACGGCATCGCCCAGTTCGGCGAGGGTCAGGGGCCCAGCGTCGAGCGCCTCGCGCACCGCTGCCCGGAAGGCCGGCCAGTCCTCGGGCGCCAGCCGGTAGTACTCCACCCAGCTGGGCAGCTCCCACTGCCGTCCGGCCGCTCGCAGCGCGAGGTACGCGCCGCCGTCCTCGGGTGACAGGTAGTGCACGGCACCCCGGAAGGCGAAGGCCTTGATGACCGTCCCCTCCGCCAGGGCCTCCGCCAGCTCGCCGGGTCGCGAGCCCGTCCGGCGGGTCCGCACCGCGAGCTCGGCGAGCGACTCGTCCATCGACGGCACGACCCCGAGACGGCGCACCACCCCCGCCACCGATTCGGATCCCACGGGGGCGAGCAGCTGCCGCTCCATCCGCCAGGCCAGCGCCTGGCCCCACGAGACGCAGACGTCAGGCTTCGGCAGGATCATGACTGCAGCCTCGCACGCGATCCGGACGACGGGCTCCCGGTTTCGCCGCCGGGCGCACGGCCTGCGCGTGGGCCACGATGACTTCGGTGGCGGTCACCGGTCTGTACCCGTACCCGCACCATCGACCCGACGGCCTGAGAGGGAGAAGGACATGACGGCGACCGACCCGTTCGACCCCATCCTCCATGGGTGACCACGAGCTCCCCGACCCCACCCGCGCCGACGCCGCTCTCGACGTGGCTGCCGTCGCCGACCGCCTGCGGGGTGAGCAGGAGGACGTGCGGGCCCGGCTCGCCAGCATGACGAGGGACCTCGAGGAGCTGTTCGCCGCCTCCCGGGGCTCGAACGCCGACGACGAGCACGACCCGGAGGGCCAGACCATCGCCTACGAGCGCTCCCAGCTGTCGTCCCTCATCGCCGCCGCGAACGCGCACCTCCTGAGCATCGGGGAGGCCCAGTCCCGGCTGCGCGAGGGGAGGTACGGCCTCTGCGAGGTGTGCGGCCGACCCATCCCCCGGGCGCGGCTGGAGGCGCGGCCGACGGCGCGCACCTGTGTCGCCCACGGCCTGACCGGCGGCCGATGAGCCGGTCCGCACCCCATGGCGCATGATGATCCACGGCCGGACGTCCGGCACCGACCGGCACTGACGGCACTGACGACACTGACGACACGCCAGCAGACAGAGGAGAAGTGCACATGTCCCTGACTCGGGTCCACAACCTGTCGGTCTCGCTCGACGGCTTCGCCACCGGCGAACCCCAGTCCCTGGAAGCGCCCTTCGGCCACGCCGGCCAACGGCTGCACCGGTGGATGTTCGCGACGCGCTACTGGGACGAGGCCACCGGCTCGCTGGGGGTCGACAACGCCTTCGCCGCACAGCACACCCCAGGGATCGGCGCCGAGATCATGGGGGCCAACAAGTTCGGTCCCCCCGGCTGGCAGGACGACCCGGAGTGGAAGGGCTGGTGGGGACCGAACCCGCCGTTCCACACCCCCACCTTCGTGCTCACCCACCACCCGAAGCCATCGCTGGAGATGGAGGGCGGCACCACGTTCCACTTCCTCGAGGCCAGCCCCGCGGATGCGCTCGAGGCGGCCCGGGAGGCGGCCGGAAACCAGGACGTCCGGATCGGCGGGGGTGCCACGGTCGTCCGCGACTTCGTCCTCGCCGGGCTCGTCGACCACCTGCACGTGGTGCAGGTGCCCATCGTCCTCGGCCGCGGCGTGCGCCTCTGGGACGGCCTCGAGGCCCTCGAGGACTCCTACGCCGTGGAGGCGGTCTCGACCCCGAGTGGCGTCACCCACCTCACCTTCACCCGTCGGATCGGGTCCTAGCTCCCCGTCACCACGGTCTCGGGCCCTGGCGAGGCCTGGTATGCCGGCGTGAGCTCCTCCCAGCGCGCCTTCCATCCGGGTGCCGCCACCTCGGGCGACCAGCCCTCCGGGTGGACCGGGCCGTCGCTGTCGAGCGAGCTGGCGAGGTCCTCGAGGTGCGCCTGCCAGCCTGCGCCGTAGAAGTGCAGCGCGTCGAGGGGGAGACCCCGCTCCTCGACGACGAGCCGGGTGCGCTGTCCTTCCTGGACGAGCCAGACCTCGGTCTGCGACTCCTCGTCGGTGCCGGGTTCGGACGTGACGAGCAAGTGGTGCGGCGCCTCGCACACGTCGATGCGCGCCCGGCCGGACCAGGTGCTGGCGAAGACCACGTCGACCACGCCCCCGACCCGCAGGTCTCCCGAGACCGTGGCGATCCACCGGGCGAGCCGCTCCGGAGTCGTGCACGCCGCCCACAGGTCGTCGATGTCGGTGTCGTACAGGTCCTCGGCCCTGACCGCACCCCTGGTCTGGTCGATGGTTCGCGTCGTGCCGATGATGTTCACGTCCTGGCCTTCTTTCCTCAGGCGGTCTGTTCTCGTGCGTTCTTCCCTCGGGCGGTCTTCCCTCGGGTGGTCTTCCCGCGTGCGATCTCGGTGTGCAGGGCATCCAGCCGGTGCTGCCACAGCGCGCGGTAGTCGTCGAGCCACTCGTCCACCTCGACCAGCGCCTCGGCCCTGAGGCTGTAGATCCTGCGTTGCGACTCCTGACGGACGGAGACGAGCCCTGCCTCACGAAGCACCCGAAGGTGCCGCGAAACCCCGGGTCGGGCAATGGGCAGGGCTTCGGCCAGCTCACCAGCGGTGGCTGGGTGGTCGCGCAGGATCGCGAGGACCGTGCGCCGACTCGGGTCGGCCAACGCCTGCAGCACTGCGTCCATGCAGTCAAGGTAACAGACAGGGTACGTACCCACAAGGTTACGTAAGAGGAATCAGACCCCGGCGTCGATGCGCCGGATGTTGGTCCACCCGGTCCAGCCGAGCTGCTCGAGCCGGGCCAGCATGCGTTGCGCGCCGGGGACGGACGAGAGGAAGACACCGTCGAGCAGGTCCGCAAGGTCCCCGGGCAGCTCCTCCTCGTCCCACGCGTCATCGGGCACCTGCTCGAACTGCTCCGCCAGACGCTCGGCTGCGCGGTCAAGGCGCGGATCGTCCGCCGACCACTGGGTGACCTCGGCCAGGTCGCGGTAGAGATCACGCACCGTGGGGTCGTCGAGCTGCCGCTCCTTGGTCGCCATGTAGAACGCCATCCGTTCCGGGATCTGCGCGGCCACGAGGATCCACGCGTCGCGCTCGGCCTCGACCATCTCCTCGGGGACCCCCACGCTGCGCAACCGCGTCAGGTAGGCCACCGCCTCGGGAGGCAGGGCGAGGCTCTCTCCGGCGACGAGCTGGGCGATGCGCTCGCGGTGCCGCTGGCGCTGGCGTATCTCCGAGCGCAGGCGGCGGTCGATCTCGTCGACCGCCGCCGCGAACTCCTCGTCATCCGCGATGAGCAGCTCCCGCACCTTGGCCAGCGGGACGCCGGCGTCGGCAAGCGTGCGGATCCGCACCAGCTCGACGACCGCAGCCGCGTCATATCGGCGGTATCCCGACGCATCGCGCTCGGGCTCGGGCAGCAGTCCCTTGGCGTGGTAGTGCCGGACGGCGCGCACGGTCACGCCGGCGTACGTCGCGAGCTGGCTGATCGTGAGCATGGCACTCATCCTCGCGCCTCAGGCGACCTTGGTGCGGTAGGTGCGCATGGCCAGCGCGTACGCCACGACGAGCAACCCGACGCACCAGGCGAGTGCGACCCAGCCGTCGTGGCCGAGCGGCTGCTCGGCATAGAGGGCGCGGATCGTGTTGACGATCGAGGTCACCGGCTGGTGCTCGGCGAACCAGCGCACCGGCCCGGGCATCCCGGCTGTGGGCACGAAGGCGGAGCTGATGAACGGCAGGAAGATCAGCGGGTAGGAGAAGCCACTGACGCCGTCCACCGACTTCGCCGTCAGACCCGGGATGACGGCCAGCCAGGTCAGCGCGAGCGTGAACAGGACCAGAATCCCCAGGACTGCGAGCCACGCGAGAACCCCTGCCCCAGAACGGAACCCCATCACGAGCGCGACCAGGACGACGAGCACGAGCGAGGTCAGGTTCGCGACGACGGAGGTCAGCACGTGACTCCAGAGCAGGGCCGACCGGCTGATGGGCATCGACTGGAACCGTTCGAAGATGCCACCCGAGACATCGGTGAACAGGCGGAACGCCGTGTAGGCGATGCCGGAGGCGACCGTGATCAGCAGGATGCCCGGCAGCAGGTAGTTGACGTAGCTGGCGCCCCCGACGTCGATGGCACTGCCGAAGACGTAGACGAACAGCAGCAGCATCGCGATCGGCGTGACCGCCGTGGTGATGATCGTGTCGGGGCTGCGCAGGATGTGCCGGAGTGAGCGCTTCAGCAGCACGCTGGTGTCGTGGAGCAGGTCAGCGGTCATCGTGCGTCCTTGGCGATGGGCGAGTGGGCGTCGTCGCGACCGACGATCGCGAGGAAGATGTCCTCCAGGGACGGCTGCTTCTCGACGTACTCGATCTCGGCCGGCGGGAACAGCTGCTTGAGCTCGGCGAGGGTGCCCTCGGCGATGATCCGTCCCTGGTGCAGGATCGCGATCCGGTCCGCCAGCTGCTCTGCCTCGTCGAGGTACTGCGTCGTGAGCAACACCGTGGTGCCGCCGCCGGCCAGCTCACGGATGGTCTGCCAGACCTCGATCCGTGACTGGGGGTCGAGTCCCGTCGTCGGCTCGTCGAGGAAGAGCACCGGTGGGGTGCCGATGAGGCTCATGGCGATGTCGAGGCGGCGACGCATGCCACCGGAGTAGGTGCCCGCTCGGCGGCCACCCGCATCGGTCAGGTCGAACCGCTCGAGCAGACCGTCGGCCACGACACCGGGCTCGCGGAGCCGTCGGAGCTGCGCGACGAGGACGAGGTTCTCCCGCCCGGTGAGGACCTCGTCGACGGCGGCGAACTGTCCGGTCAGGCTGATCGACTCCCGCACCTTCGCGGGCTGGTCCGCGACGTCGTGGCCGTTCACCGCGGCAGTGCCGCCGTCGGCCCGGAGCAGCGTGGACAGGATCCTCACGACGGTCGTCTTGCCGGCTCCGTTCGAGCCGAGGAGAGCGAAGATGGAGCCCGCGGGGACGGTCAGGTCGACCCCCGTGAGCACCTCGTGGTCGGCGTAGGACTTGGTGAGCCCGACGATCTCGATGGTTGGTGATGGTGTGGTCATGGCGCAAGCGTGCAACCTTGACCCTGCGTCAAGGTCAAGCGTCATCTCCCGTGAGGGGGAACCGGCTCCGGGGGCGCCCTTCAGCCCACGAGGCGATCGAGGGTCAGCGGCAGGTCGGTGACCCGTCGCCCGGTGGCGTGCCGCACGGCATTGGCCACCGCGGCGCCGACCCCCACGATGCCGACCTCCCCGGCTCCTAGGACCCCGAGCGGCATCTGCGGGTCGGGGTCGTCGAGGGTGTGGACCTCGAGGTGTGGCACGTCAGCGTGCACCGGCACGTGGTACTCGGCCAGGCTCGGGTTCATGATCCGGGCGCTGCGCGGGTCGATGAGGGTCTCCTCCCCCATCGCCAGACCGAGCCCCATGACGATGCCGCCGCGCAGCTGGCTGTGGGTGGTCTTGGGGTTGACCACCCTGCCCACGTCGAAGACGCTCGTCCACCGGCTGACCCGGAGCTCGCCGGTGTCGGCGTCCACCCTGACCTCGCAGAAGTGGGCACCGGTGGCCGCCTTCATCCAGCGCCTGCTGTCGAGCACCATCTTCGTCAGGAACCGCACCTGGCCCCAGGTCGCCCGCGCACCGCTGTCGGCTCCCACCTCCACCGTGAGCGGTCCCTTGCCCGCACGGGTCAGGACGTCGCCGGGGTCGGAGCCATCCGGCATACCCACCGTCTCGGCGAGGGCGTCGACGCGCTTGCGCATCGCGCGGCAGGCTCGTTCGATCGAGGCCGCCAGGCTCGCGGTCTGTGCCGAACCGCCGGCTCCGGGCCCCATCGGCAGGTCGGAGTCGCCGTAGATGGCGGTCACGCGCTCGAGCGGCACCCCCAGGCAGTCGGCCACCAGCTGACCCACCACGGTCGCGGTGCCCATGCCCATCTCGTGGAACGCACAGGCCAGCGTGGCGCCCCCGGACGCGTCGACGGTGAGCTGCACGTTCGCCACGAACTCCCAGGAGGGGTGGATGGCCGCCGCCACGCCCCAGCCGACGAGGTCCTTGCCGTCGCGGGTGCCGGGTGCCGGGCGGTCGGCCCAGCCGAACAGGTCACGGCCGCGTTCGAGGGTCTGGGCGAGCCGGCGGTGCGAGTAGCGCGTGCCGTGCACCGGGCTGCGCTCCCCCGGCTGGTTGAGCAGCCGCAGGTCGACCGGGTCGAGGCCGAGCTCGACGGCGAGCTCGTCCACGGCGCACTCCACCGCGAAGCTGCCCTGGGCCTCTCCCGGTGCCCGCATCGCGGTGTTGGACATGAGGTCCAGCTCGACGATGCGCTGCTCGGCCAGGATCGTGGCCGCGTCGTAGAGGTCGAGGCTGCAGGCCACGACCTGGTCGGCCTCGCCGCCCACCCGGCCCTTGCGCGACGTCACCTCGTGGATGAGCGCCTCCATGTGCCCCGAGGTCGAGGCGCCGATCGCGACCCGCTGGCGCGTCGGGGTGCGGCCCCCGACCGTGCGGTAGACCCCCTCCCGCGTCAGCGCCAGGCGCACCGGCCGCTGGGCGACCTTGGCCGCCATGCAGGCGATGAGGGTCGCCGCCCACACCTTCGACTTGCCGCCGAACCCACCGCCCACGAACTTCGCCACGACGTGCACGTCACCAGCCGGGATCCCGAAGCGCTTGGCCAGGAACTTCTGCGTCCAGTCGATGTTCTGGCTGCCTTCGTAGACCGTGAGCCGGTCGCCGTCCCACTCGGCCGTTGTCGCGTGCGGCTCGAGGGCGTTGTGGTTGTGCTGGGGCGTGCTGAACGAGAGGTCCACCTTCACCGCAGACCGTTGGTATGCCGCGCGGGCGTCACCGCGCTTGCCCCCGGTGGGCGGCATGACGGGCATCGACCGGACCGGCGTGGAGTTGGGCAGCTCCGCGTCGAAGTCGCCGGTCGGTGTGACCTGCAGGTACTCGACGCGGACCAGCGTCGCGGCGTACTGCGCAGCCTCGAGGGTCTCGGCCACGACTGCGGCGACCGGCTGGCCGTCGACGTGGACCTCGTCGGTGTTGAGGAACGGGATCGAGCTCCCCGCGGCCATGGTCGACAGGTCGAGGGGGTTCATCCGGGTGGGTGGCGGGGTGAGCCGCGGGGCGTTGTGGTGGGTGAGCACCAGCACCACACCCGGGTGGGCCTCGGCGACCGTGGTGTCGAGCGACGTGATGCGGCCCCGGGCGATCGGGGCGTGGACGAGGACGGCGTGGGTGAGTCCGGGGATCGGGTACTCGGCCGAGAACCGCGCCGTGCCAGTGGTCTTCGCCAACCCGTCGACGCGGTCGACGGCCCGGCCGATCGACGGCCCGGGCGCCCCCGGCCGCGCCTCCGTCGCGGGGGTCGTGGTCGTGCCAGTGCGCTCGGGGGCGATCGTCATGCCGCACCCCCCTCGTCGCGAAGCCGTCGCAGCGTGGCGGTGATGGTGCGCACCGCCAGCCCGATCTTGAAGTCGGTGCCGGGGCCGCCGACGGCCTGGGCCAGCTCGGCTCGGGCAGCGCGCTCGAACTCCTCATCGGTCGCGCGCCGGCCGGTGAGCTCGCCTTCGAGGACGGTGGCCCGCCAGGGGCGGTGGGCCACCCCACCCAGGGCGACCCGCACCTGCGTCACTGCGTCGTCCCGCACCTCCAGCGCGGCCGCCACCGACACGAGCGCGAAGGCGTACGACGCGCGGTCGCGCACCTTGCGGTAGCGCGAGCTGACCCCGAGCGGCTCCGCAGGGAGCGTCACCGCGACGACGAGCTCGTCCCGGCCCAGGGCGGTCTCGAGGTCGGGGGTCTGGCCGGGCAGGAGGTGGAACTCGCCGATGGGGATCGACCGCGTGCCGGCGCGGCTGGCCACCTCGACCTCGGCGTCGAGGAGGACCAGGGCCACCGCGAGGTCCGAGGGGTGCACCGCGACGCAGTGCTCGCTGGCGCCGAGGATGGCGCCCATGCGGTGGTGACCCGCCGCCGCGTCACAGCCGGAGCCTCGCTCCCGCTTGTTGCAGGCGGCGGCCCCGTCGTAGAAGTAGAGGCAGCGGGTGCGCTGGAGCAGGTTGCCGCCGACCGTGGCCATGTTGCGGATCTGCCCCGACGCGCCCATCACCAACGCCTGTGCCACGACGGGGAAGCGCTGCCGCACCAGCGGGTGGGCGGCGAGGTCGGTGTTGCGCACCCCCGCCCCGATCCGCAGACCACCGCCCGCGGTCTCGGTGATCTCGTCCAGCCCCAGCCGGGTCACGTCGACCAGGACGTCGGGCGTCTCGATCCCCTCGCGCATCAGGTCCACGAGGTTGGTCCCACCCCCGAGGAACTTCGCCCCGGGCAGGTCCACGATCGCTGCCAGCGCCTCGTCGAGGCTGGTCGGCACGGCATACGAGACAGGCTTCACCGGTGACCACCCACGGCGTCGGAGTAGGAGGAGATGGCGTCCACGATGCCGTTGTACGCGCCACACCGACACAGGTTGCCGCTCATCCGCTCGCGCACCTCGAGCTCGTTCGGATCAGGCTGCGCCGCAACGTGTTCGGCGACAGCGCTCGGCACCCCCTCGTCGAGCTCGCGCAACATGCCGAGTGCCGAACAGATCTGGCCCGAGGTGCAGTAGCCGCACTGGAAGCCATCGGCCCGGATGAAGGCCCGCTGGAGGTCGTGGGGTTGCTCCGGCGTGCCCACCCCCTCGATCGTGGTCACCTCGCGACCGTCGAGCTGCGCCACCAGCGTCAGGCAGCCCAGCACCCGCCGCCCGTCGACCAGCACGGTGCAGGCCCCGCAGGCCCCTTGGTTGCAGCCCTTCTTGGTGCCGGTGAGGTCGAGGCGCTCGCGGAGCAGGTCGAGCAGGCTCACGCCAGCCTCGACGGTCACCTCGGTCAGCGCGCCGTTGAGCGTGAAGTGGATTTCCGGAGTGGTGCTGGACCGCAGGGTCACGGCGTCTCCCTTCCTCAGTTCGGAGACTAGCCCAGCGCCGGAAGGTGTCACGAGACCTGGGACCAGGCGCCTTAGCGGCGCCACCAGGCGAGGTCGAACCGCAACGGGAGCGGGCCGTCGATGATGCCCAGGCGACGGGCGACCCACAGCCCTGCGCGCCAGAGCAGCCACACCCCGAAGAGCGCGAGCGGGATCGCGGTCCAGACCACGAGCCGCGCCCTCCACACGGCAGCCGAGTTCCAGTACGGCGAGCCCGCGAACGCGCCCTGACGCCACGACGTCTGCCCTGCGAAACCAGCCGTGCTGTCGACCAGGGCTGGTCCCCCGACCGGGCCGGTCCGACCGCTGACCGTCACCAACGGGGTGTGGTCGCGCCAGGTGATGCCGTCGACGGAGTAACGCGAGCCGAGCAGCCGGATGCTCGCCGGAGTGGGCCGTCCCGAGCCCAGCAGCCCCGCGAGGTCCCATGTCGCCAGGGCGGTGTCGTTTCGGTGGGTCGAGTCCGACGCGGCGATCACGAGGGTGGTGCCGTCCGGCGACACCGCAGCCGCGGTGCTGCTGGCGGCCAGGTCAAGGGTCTGGGGGTAGGTCAGCCGTCCCCGTGAGCGCCAGGAGCTGTCTCCGATGGTCCACGTCTGGACCTCCATGGCCGGCTCCGACACCGACCCGTAGGTCACCATCACGGTGCGGTCGTCGAGCCATCCACCGGTCACCAGCGATCCGCGGGTCACCTGCTCCAGGGGCGACGCGGCCGGCACCACGAGCTGCGTGCCGTCCGGGGTGGACACGACCACGTCGCTGGACGGCTCGTAGGCCCGGGCGTAGTGGCCCGAGTTCGGCGCCCATGCCGCCCACAGCTGGATGTCGTCGACGGCACCGGGCTGGACGACCTCTTGGCTGCGTCCCCTGACGAGGTCGAACACGCGCTCCCCGTCCACGAGCCAGCGACCGTCTGGTGAGAGCGCGGCATACCTGCGCTGGAGGCGGGCGCCCGGCAACTTCCACGCGGCGCCCTTGGAGTCGACCGTGTATGCCGTGGTGCCGTCCAGGACCGCCACGGTCATGGCCCGGTGGGCGGTGAGCGCGTCAGGGGCGAAGTAGGGGTGGGCCAGCACCGACGGGTAGGTGTCCGGCGCGACCGTGCGGGCCGGCTGCGGGACCTCCGGTGGCTCGGGCTGGGAGAGGCTCGGCCAGCTGACGAACGCCACGAGGGCGATGGCGATCAGCACGGCGGCACCACCTCCGAGCCGCGTGCGGGCCCGCCTGCGACCACCCTGAGCCCACAGGGCCTCGACCGGTGGGCCGCTGGACGGCTGCACGTCGCGGACCAGGTCGTCCAGCGCCGAACCGAGGGATGAGCGGTTCATCGGCGGACCTCCGTCCTTCCAAAGGTGTTCGCGAGCTCCGGGGCGAGGACCCGGAGGCGCTCGAGGGCATGCCTCGTCTGCGACTTGACGGTGTTCACCGAGCAGCCGAGCGCCTCGGCCGCCTCCACCTCGGTGCGGTCCTCGTAGAACCGGAGCACGAGCACCGCGCGCTGCTTCGGGGTGAGCCGGGTCAGGGCCTCGGCCAGGGTGAGCCGCACCTCGGCGTCGACCGCCTCGTCCCGGCCCCGCGCGCCCAGTCGCTCGGTCACCTCGACCGGATCGGGCTGGTGCCGCCGCCACCGCCAGGCATCGACCGATCGGGTGTAGAGGATCCGCCGGACGTAGGCTTCCGGCGACCCGGCGGACGAGACGACCGACCAGCGCTGGGCGGCGCGCGCCAGGGTCTCCTGCACGAGGTCCTCGGCCGCGTGGACGTCACCGGTCAACAGGGTGGCGGTGCGCAGCAGCGGCAGCCACCGGGCACGGGCGAACGCCTCGAAGTCGTCACGCGGCTCCACGCAGGCCCCCCTCCCTGTTGTCCTCACACCACTCCACACCTCCTAGGACGGACGGTGTGGGACATCCGGGTGGAACCCCCTTGGTTTTGCTCTTGCTCGCGGGGCGTCAGCGTCTTCCTCGCGGGGCGTCAGCGTCTTCCTCGCGGGGCGTCAGTACCGATGTCCCCCACCTGTGCGTGCCTGCTGCGCAAGAATGGGCCATGCCCACCTGCCCGGAGGATCACCCTCGCGTGCCGCGAGCCGCCCGGCGGTTCGTCGGCCGCCCGGTGGGCAGGGCGCTGTGAGCGGTCTGATCGCCCTCCTGCGTCGGTGGGACGTGGCAGCCGCCATCGTGCTGGTCGGCGTCTTCGTCCTCGGCGCAACCGCGGTCCGGTTCGCTCCACCCGGGTCGTCCGTGGCCGTCTGGTGGCCGGCGGCGGGGCTGGCCGTCGCCTTCCTCCTGGCCACCGGACCCAACCGCCGCCGTGCGGCCCTGTTCCTGGTGGGGATGGTGGTGTCGAGCGGGCTGGCGAACCTGTACGGCGGACGGCCACCACTTGCGGCGACCTGCTTCGGGTTCGCGAACACGGCGGAGGCCGCCGTCGTCTGGGCGGCGATGACCCGCACCAGCTACCGCCCGAGGCTGGCGGCCCTGGAGGACCTCGGGCGCCTCCTGCTCGCGACGCTCGCGGGCGCGGTCGTCTTCGGAGTGCTGGCGGGCCTCACCGTCACCTACACCCTGGACCGCACCTTCTTCCCCACCGCCTACGCCGTGACCGCCTCCCATGCGGCCGCCGTGCTGACCTTGGCGCCACTGGGCGTCGCCATCTCCACGAAGGCTGCGATTCCGTGGCGCCTGGAAGACGCGCTGCAGGGTCTGGTCCTGCTCGGCGTCACCCTGTGGGTGTTCGCCTCGACCAACGGACTGCCACTGGCCTTCCTTCCCCTGCCCGTCCTCGTCTGGGGCGCGACCAGGTTGGACCTGCGAGCCCTCGCGACGGAGTTGGCGCTGCTCGGGGTCGTCGTCGTCCTGCTCACGAGCCAGGGCTACGGGCCGTTCGCGATCGCGGGGCAGTCCGGCGCGGTGGCGCCCGAGACGGTGGGGGCCCTCACCCAGGCCTTCCTGGTCACCGCCGCCGTCACCGGTCTGGCGCTGGGCGTCGCCTCCACCCAGCGCCGCGACGCGCTGGCCGACCTGTTCAGTGAGGCGACCTTCACCCAGACCGTGCTCAACTCCGCGGCGGCCACCGCGATCATCGGTGCCGACTCCACCGGCACCATCACGCTCTTCAACCGCGGGGCCACCAACCTGCTCGGCTACCAGTCGCAGGACGTCGTCGGCTCGCTCAACTGGGTGGAGCTGCACGAGCCCACGGAGATAGCGGCGCGGGCCCGCGAGCTCGGCGTGCCACCGGGCCCCGGGGTCCTGGTCCACGAGCTCGACGAGGCAGGTCGCAGCGAGACCCGCGACTGGACCTGGGTCACCCGCGACAAGAAGCACCTCGTCGTCGACCTGACCATCAGCCCGATCGTGGACCAGGACGGCCTGGTCACCGGCTACATCGGGGTCGCCGAAGACGTGACGGAGCGCCGTCTCGCCGCCGATGCCGTCGAGACGGCCCTCAAGCGGGAGCGTCGCGCTGTCGAGGAGCTGACCGCACTCGACCAGACCAAGACCGACTTCCTCTCCTCGGTCAGCCACGAGTTCCGCACCCCGCTGGCCAGCGTCCTCGGCTACACCGAGATGCTCGAGGACGGTGCCGTCGGCGAGATGACGGACAAGCAGCTCGACCTCGTGGGGCGCATCGACCGCAACGGCCGGCGGCTGCTGAGTCTCATCGAAGACCTGCTGCTCAACTCGCGGATCGAGTCGGGCCAGCTCAACCTGGCTCGGCGACCCTGCGACCTCGCCGCGGTCGTCGACCACGCGTGGGAGGCCACCGGACCGCTCACGCAGAAGCGTCGGCTCCACCTGCGCCGTGAGATCGCGACCCGCCCCGTCACCGTGGACGGCGACGACACCGCGATCGAGCGCGTGGTCCTGAACCTGCTGTCCAACGCCGTGAAGTTCACGCCTGACGGGGGGATCGTCACCCTCACCCTCGACACCGTGCCGGACCCCGATGGTGCCGACCACGCCCGCCTCGTGGTGAGCGACAGCGGCTACGGGATCTCCGAGGAGGACCAACGCCAGGTCTTCCGGCGGTTCTTCCGGGCCACCGACGCCACCGAGCGGGCCGTGCAGGGCACCGGCCTCGGGCTGTCGATCGTGCAGGCGATCGTCGAGGGGCACGAGGGCACCATCCACGTCCAGTCGGTGCTGGGCCAAGGGTCCACTTTCACGGTGCTGCTCCCGCTCGCCGCCGCGGTGGCGCCGAGCGCACCGCGACGCTGACGGCTCGCTGTCGGGGTATGCCGATGAGTCGGCGCCGCCGCGACGGTCTACCTTCCATGGACACCTACCAGCGCGACCCCGGTGTCGACGCCTACCTGGACCCGTTGCCACAGTGGCAGCGCGAGCTGTGCCAGCGGCTGCGCGACATCGCCCACGCAGCAGACCCCGAGGTGCAGGAGGTCGTCAAGCGCCGGGTGCAGCCCTACTTCGTCCTGGCCGGCAACGTCTGCGCGCTGCTGGCCGCGAAGGACCACGTCAACCTCTTCGTCTACGACGGCGCGATCGTGCCGGACCCGCATGGCCTCGTGAACGGCGGCCACGACAACACCACAGCCCGGACGATCGCCTTCTGGGAAGGCGATCCCGTCGACGAACCGGCCCTCCTGGAGTTCCTGCGCCACATCATCGCGAACAACCGCGCCGGCGGCTGGCGAGCGGTCAAGCAGCAGTGACCATCGCTCGTTCGCACGGTCCGGGGCCGTCAGGCCGGCCGACCGGTCAGGTCAGTGAGCTCAGGTCGGGCGGCACGTCGACCGCGTGCTCCTGAAGCGCCCGGAGGGGCACCACGCGCAGGACTGCCTCGTTCGTCGCCGCGAGCACGACGTGCGCGGCGGCCCCGTCGCGGTGGGCGCGGGCCCAGTTCAGCGCGGTGACGCACCACCGGTCCCCCGGCACGAGACCGGGAAAGCCATACTCCGGCATCGGCGTGGACAGGTCGTTGCCGATGCCTCGCTGGTGCTCGAGGAACTCGGCCGTGACGACCGCGCAGATCGTGTGGCTGCCCAGGTCCTCCGGCCCCGACGAGCAGCAGCCGTCGCGGTAGAACCCGGTCATCGGGCTCGTGCCACACTCCTCCAGCTCGCCACCCAGGACGTTGCGTTCGGCCACCACGTCTCCTCGGTCCTGGTCGGGTTCGGTCCTGGTCGGGTGCTGCTTCCCGGCAGTCTGCCCTAGCGCCGCTCCTCGCGCAGTCGGGGCTCGGTGCGCAGCTCCGGGTGGATGCCTCGCTTGTCCTGGTAGAACTCACGAATCTTGTCCATGTCGGCGACGACGTCAGCGGTGGCCGTGATGGTCGGGCCGAACCCTGCTGTGCGAGTGGGCCTGTCGATGAAGGCGAGCGCGATCGGCAGCTTGGCAGAGCGCGCGATCCGCCAGAACCCTGACTTCCAGTACTCGCCCTTCTGACGGGTGCCCTCGGCGGCGAGGACCAGCAGGAACGGCTCACCGCTGCGTGCCTCCCGCACGAGCTCGCGCACGACGGCTCCCGGGTGCTCCCGGTCGAGCGGAAGCCCCCCGAGCCTCGGCAGCAGCCACGCGAGAGGACCCTTGAACAGCTCCTTCTTGATCAGCACGCGCGGCGTCACACCCCCGCGCCACATGATCAGGAGCATCATCACGAAGTCCCAGTTGGACGTGTGCGGAGCGCCGACGAGGATGCCGGTGCGGGGCACCTCCCCCACCGGGGTCCACCGGCTGGCGCGCAGCACCAGGCTGGCGAGTCGACTCCTCATCCGTGCCTCTCGGTGGGGCCGCGCCCCTCGGGGGGGCGGCGGCGCGTGCCAGCCACCGCAGGAAGTGGTCGGTGTCCGAAGGCTACCGGTCCTCCTCCTGGTGGTTCACGGATCAGGCCCGCGGTCCTACAGTCCTGCCATGGGAGAGATGAGCATGAACAAGGCCATCCACGGCGCCTTCCGACGCGACCTCGACCGCTTCATCACCGCGCTCGAGACGTTCCGACCCGGCGACCGCGCCAGGGCAGCCCAGCTGGGCGCGGCGTGGGCGAACTTCGACGACCAGCTCACCCGCCACCACGAGGGCGAACACCGCATCGCGTGGCCCGCCCTGCACGCCGTCGGCGTGAGCACCCAGCTCCTCGCGACCATGGACGCCGAGCACGACACCATGGCTGCTGCGCTCGCCGAGACCCGGGAGGGCATGAGCGACCTGCTCCGCGACCCGGGCGCCGACCAGGCGGCCGCCGCCAAGGCCCGCTTCGAGAGGCTGCGCACGGTCACCGTGCTGCACCTCGACCACGAGGAGGCAGAGCTCGAGCCGGTCTACCAGGCCAAGAAGGACACCCCCGAGATCAAGGCCATGGGCAGGGCGTTCGGGAAGTCGGGCTTGGCGGAGGGCGGTCGGTTCTTCGCCTGGGTGCTCGACGGCGCCTCGCCCGAGGAGCGCGCGGGGGTGACCGCCAGCGTGCCAGCGCCCGTCCTGTCGATCATCGGTGGGATCTTCGGGCGGGGATACCGCAAGGAGATCGCCCCCCTCTGGGCCACGCCCCGTCGATAGCTCGACGCGACCGCAGCTGTCCTCCCTCTCCAACGTATAGCGCAGAGGGGGTCTTGCGGCAAGGCCCTGGTGCTCCCCCACAATCGTCGCTCGTGGCCGGAACCGACGACAGGGGGGACGCAGGGATGCAGCGCGCGGACACGGGGGTTCGGACGGCGAGGACGCCCCGGGACGAGGGAGTCGAGCGAGACGGGGTCACGGCCCAGCGCGCGTTCGACCTGCCGGAACGCCTGGCGGCCAAGGCCGATCCCCGCCTGATCTCCCGCGACGAAGAGCACTTCGAGGCCATCAGGGAGAGCCTCGAGCAGACCATCGCCGACCTCTCCGAGCGCCTCGACGCCGAGCGCACCGCACCGGCTCGGGCCGGCCAGGAGGTGCTGGAGCGCGATCTCGAGGTTCACCGGCTGACCGCTCGGCTGCGTGCCCTGCGTCGATTCGGCCTCGACCTGTGCCTGGGTCACATGGTGAGCGCCGACCCGGACGCCACCCACCCCCGCGACCCGGTGTACGTCGGTCGGCTCGGGCTCACCGACCGCACCGGACGCCAGCTGCTCGTCGACTGGCGCTCCCCCGCCGCAGAGCCGTTCTTCGCTGCGACCCACGCCAACCCGATGGGACTGACGTTCCGTCGCCGATACCGGTGGCTGCGCGGCCGCGTGAACGACTACTGGGACGAGGTCTTCACCGCGGACGGCTTCAGCGGGCACGCCGCAGCGCTCGACGACCAGTCCGCCTTCATCGCCAGTCTGGGGAGCAACCGCTCCGCCCGGATGCGCGACGTCCTCGGCACCATCCAGGCCGACCAGGACGCGATCATCCGGGCGAGCTCACGCGGCGCACTCGTGGTGGACGGTGGGCCGGGCACCGGCAAGACGGTCGTGGCACTGCACCGGGCGGCATACCTGCTGTACTCCGACCCCCGGCTGGGACACCGCCGTGGTGGGGTGCTGTTCGTGGGCCCCCACCAGCCATACCTCGCCTACGTCTCCGACGTGCTCCCCAGCCTCGGCGAGGAGGGTGTGCAGACCTGCACCGTGCGCGACCTCGTGCCAGAGGGCGCCACTGCGCAGGTCGAGGCGGATCCAGAAGTGGCACGGCTCAAGGCGTCCGCCGACCTCGTCAGGTCGATCGACCGGGCCGTGCGGTTCTACGAGGAGCCCCCGACCGAGCCGCTGACGGTCACGACGCCCTGGGACGACGTGCGGCTCAGCCCCGACGACTGGGTGACGGCGTTCGATGCCGCCGACCCCGGGACGCCCCACAACGAGGCCCGCGAGCAGGTCTGGGAGGAGCTGGTGACGATCATCGTCGACCAGCACGACGAGGACGTCCCGGCCCACCTGCTCCGCCGGGCGCTCCACCAGGACCGCGAGCTCCAGGAGGCGCTGAACCGGGCGTGGCCGTTCATCGAGGCCACGGACCTCGTCGGCGACCTGTGGTCGGTGCCGGCATACCTGCGGATGTGCGCCCCCTGGCTGAGCCAGGAGGAGGTCACGACCTTGCAGCGGCGCGACGCCCAGGCCTGGACGGTGTCGGACCTGCCCCTGCTCGACGCCGCGCGGCACCGGCTGGGCGACCCCGAGGCCTCCCGTCGGCGCCGCCGGCACGAGGCTGCTGTGGCCGCGGAGCGCGAGCAGATGGCGCAGGTGGTGGAACACCTCATCGCCACCGACGACTCCGAGATGAAGGTCATGTCGATGCTCAAGGGACAGGACCTCAAGGACCGCTGGGTCGACGAGGACGCCCTCCGGGACGTCGACCAGGACCTGCTGGCCGGTCCGTTCGCGCACGTCGTCGTCGACGAGGCGCAGGAGCTCACCGACGCGGAGTGGCAGATGCTGCTGGCCCGGTGCCCCTCGCGCAGCTTCACGATCGTGGGCGACCGGGCCCAGGCCCGCCACGGGTTCACCGAGTCCTGGCAGGAGCGGCTCGAGCGGGTGGGCCTCGACCGCAGCCGCCTCGCGTCACTGAGCATCAACTACCGCACCCCCGAGGAGGTCATGGTCGCGGCCGAGCCCGTCATCAGGGCTGCACTGCCGGACGCCAACGTCCCGACCTCCATCCGCAGCACCGGGATCCCTGTCGTGCACGGCTCGACGGCCGACCTCCGGGCAGTGCTCGACACCTGGCTCGAGGCGAGCCCGGACGGGGTCGCCTGCGTCATCGGTGACCCCACCTTCGAGGCCGCCGGGCGGGTGCGGTCCCTCACGCCCGAGCTCTCGAAGGGGCTGGAGTTCGACCTCGTGGTGCTCGTCGACCCGGACCGCTTCGGCGAGGGCATCGAGGGCACGGTCGACCGCTACGTGGCGATGACCCGCGCCACCCAGCAGCTCGTGGTCCTCACCGGCTGACGAAGCTCCCGGCCCGTCGCCCCACCTCCAGCACAGGTATGCCGCGCCGCCCGTGTGCGGGGCGACGCGGCATACGTCTGTGGGTGGGGTCGTCAGGCGTCGACGACGCCGAATCCGCCGGTCCAGGCGACCTTCTCGCCGGCGGCGAGGGTGATCTGCAGGAAGCCGATCGCCTCGAGCTCGCGGGCCCGGGCCAGCGAGCCGGCGTCGATGGCCTTGAGGCCACCGGAGGTGATGACCCCGGCGAGGTCGCGCTTGGCGTCGGCGTCGTCACCGGCGATCAGCACCGTGGTCGTCAGCGGGCCGACCTTGCCTGCGGCCAGGGTGCCGGCGAAGGTGGTGTTGAACGCCTTCAGGACGCGCGACTCGGGCAGCGCGGCGGCGATCTCTGCCGTCGCGGAGCCGTCGGCGGCGACGGTCAGCGAGTCGAAGGTCTCGAAGTTCAGGGGGTTGGTGATGTCGACGACGACCTTGCCGGCCAGGCTCTCGCCCCGCTCGGCGAGCACGGCGCTGACGGCCGGGTACGGCACGGCGAGGACGACGATGTCACCGGTGACCTGCGTCGCGGCGTCGCCCTGACCGAGCAGCTGGACGGTGTGACCGCCCCGGCCCGCGACGGCGGCGATGGCCTGGCCCATGGTGCCGGTGCCGATGATGGAGAGATGTGCCATGTGGTGCTCCTTGGTCTGGGCGGCCCCTGCCGCATTCCGTTTGGTTGTTGCTTCAAGTAACACCATACACGGTTTAGTTGTTCCTTCAAGTGTTGGCTACACTTCATCCCATGGACCCGAGATGGCTGGACCAGGACGAGCGTGCCGCGTGGCTGCGCCTGATCGCCGTGGTGGAGCTGCTCCCCGGTGCGCTCGACGCCCAGCTGCGTCGTGACTCACAGCTCACCCACTTCGACTACTACGTGCTGGCCATGCTCTCGGAAGCCCCCGAACGCACCCTGCGGATGACCGGTCTCGCGGCGCGCACCAACGCCACCCTCCCCCGGCTCTCCCACGTCGTGCGTCGCCTCGAGGACCGCGGACTCGTCGAGCGGTTCCCCTGCCCGCAGGACGGGCGGGCCACCAACGCACGTCTGACGGCGGCCGGCTGGGACGCCGTCGTCGCGGCAGCCCCCGGACACGTCGAGACCGTGCGGCGCCACGTCTTCGACGCCTTGACCCCCACCCAGGTGGCGCAGCTCCGCGCGATCTGTGATGCGCTCCTGCCGACGCTCGACCCGGACCGTGCGCTGGCCCCGCTCTACGACGTCACCAGCTGACCGTCCCCAGCAGCTCAGTCTCCGTCGACCCTCAGCGGGATGACCCAGCGCCACCTGGCGACCGGCGGTCCCGCTCGAAGCGGGACTCCTCCGGGTGGAAACCCCGACACCGGCCTCCGACACCGGCCTCCGACACCGGGCGACCACACCGGGCGACCACACCGGGCGACCACAGCAGCGGACAACCTCTTTCGGCGCACCCTCGCGGCCCCGGCTAGCGCGGCTCGTACCCCTTCGGAGGATGGCCGAGGTTCGCGACCGACCACTCCACGTAGCCCTCGACGGCCGTCGGCAGGGTCATGAAGACCCGGTGTTCCCCCACCTGCGACAGGAACCCCGTTCGTGCGAGGTCGTCGCGGAGCTCCTGCTTCACCCGCGCCATCGCGAACACGATCCCCCGCCGCTCGATCTCTCGTCGCAGCGACTCCAGCGCGTCCGCCGCCGTCAGGTCCACGGTGACGATGGCTTCGGCGTTGAGCAGGAACCACCGGGTGGGCGTCTCGGCCGAGTCGATGGCCGCCAGGGCGCGCTTGGTGAAGTCCTGGGCGTTGGCGAAGAACAACGGGGAGTCGTAGCGGTAGACCACCAGACCCGGGACGGTGGTGGCCCCCGGGTAGTCATCGAGGTCATGCATCCCGGCCATCCCGGGGACGTAGCCCAGGACTCCGTCGTGGGGTCGGGTGACACGGTGCACGAGATCGAGGACGGACAACGCGACCGCAGCGAGCACCCCTTCCAAGGCTCCGAAGACCAGCACCGCCGCCGTGGTCCCCAGGGCGAGCGCGAACTCGACCCGGCGAAAGGCCAGGATCCGGCGAAACTCGGTCAAGTCGATGAGCCGCGTGGCGGCATACACGACCATCGCACCGAGCGCCGCGCGCGGGAACGCCGCGAGGATCGGCCCGAGGAAGGCGACCGCGGCGACGACGGTGCCGAGAGCCACCACTGAGTGCAGCTGGGTGCGACTCCCCATCGCGTGGCCGATCGCGGTGCGGCTGCCGCTGCTGCTGACAGGGAATCCCTGCACCGCACCGACCGCCAGGTTGGCCGCACCCAGGGCCAGGAGCTCCTGGTTGGCGTCGATCGGCTTCGCGTCCCGCGACTCGAAGGCCCGTGCCGTGAGCACGTTGTCGGAGAAGGCCACGAGGGCAACTCCACACGCGGCCGGCAGGAGCGACAACAGCTCCCTGCCCTCCAGCACCGGGAGCTGGAGGTGGGGCACGCCGCGGGGAATGTCACCCACCACCGACACCCCGGCCGAGTCGAGGTGGAAGAGGGCGACGACCCCAGCCGCCAGGAGCATCGCGATGAGCGGAGACGGGAGTCGCGGGAGGTAGCGCCCCGCCAGCAGGAGGAAGACCAGGAGCACGAGCGCGAGGACCATCGTCGTGGGGTCGGCGTCCGCGAGGTGCCGCACCACGAAGGCGATCTGCTCCACGGGGCCTTCGCCGTGGACCGTCATCCCGGTGAGCTTGCCCAGCTGGCTCACGACCATGAGCAGCGCAACCCCGGCCATGTAGCCCACGAGGACCGGGCGCGACAGCAGGTCAGCCAGGAAACCGAGTCGTGCCACTCGCGCCACCAGGCAGATCACCCCCACCATCCCGGCCAGGGCAGCGGCCAGCGCGGCGTACCGAGCTGCATCCCCGCTGGCCATGCCAGCCAAGGCTGCGGCGGTCATGAGCGCGGTGGTGGACTCCGGGCCGACCGACAGCTGGGGCGACGACCCGAGCACCGCGTAGACCAGCAAGGACGCCGCAGCAGCCCACAGCCCCGCCACCGCGGGGAGACCGGCGACCTCCGCGTATGCCATGACCTGGGGCACGAGGTAGGCGGCGACCGTCACCCCGGCCAGTACGTCACCGCGCAGCCACGCCTTCCGGTAGCCAAGCGCCACGTGGACGCCCGGCACGGGCACAGGCCGACGCCACGAGCCGGACGGTCGAAGGAACGGTCGCACGCCCCATGGTGGAGGCAGTGGCGCCGTCGGGTCGAGGGTCGATGGTCCCGAGCACCGGTTGCGGTGGCACCGACGACCCTGCCGCCCTGCGCCGGCGCCCGAGGCCGACGAGGCGCACTAGTCTCGGGAGGTGAGGATCGAGGAGCTCGACTGGGGCGACACACCATGGGGCGCCATCAGCCTCCGCCGGCGCTGGGACCGCATCACCGAGCGAGATGTGTTCGAGGTGAAGCTGGGCGACGACTTCCTCATGTCCAGCCAGTTCACCATTGGCGAGGAGGAGCTGTCGCGCATCGGTCTCGCAGCCGTGCCCGGCGAGTCGCTGACGGTGCTGGTGGGTGGTCTCGGACTCGGGTACACGGCGCTGGCAGCGCTCGAGGACGAGCGCGTGACAGAGCTGACCGTCGTCGAGGCGCTGGAGCAGGTGATCTCCTGGCACCAGCGTGACCTCCTGCCGGACAGCAAGGGGATGGCGGCCGACCCACGCGTTCGCCTGGTGCGCGACGACTTCTTCGACCTGGTGCGCGCGGGTCGGGCCGACCGCACCTATGACGCGGTGCTGCTCGACATCGACCATGCCCCCGACTGGCTGCTGCGCGACGACCACGGCGACCTCTACACCGTCGAGGGCTTCGCGCGGGTGGGCGCCATGATCGCGGACGGTGGCGCCTTCGCCCTGTGGTCGGACGAGCCGCCCGAGCCCGAGGTGGTGCGGCGGATGGGCGCGGCGTTCGAGGTCGCCGACGCCCACGTGGTGCCGTTCCCGAACCCGCTGACCGGTGGCGAGTCGACCAACACCGTCTACCTGGCGGTCCGGCCCCGTCGCTGAACCCCGTCGCTCAGCCCGACGCCTGCCATGGCCTCGCGGCTGTGGCTGGTGGTCAGGGGCTGGTGGTCAGGGGCTGGTGGTCAGGGGCTGGTGGTCAGGGGCTGGGCGTCAGGGGCTGGGCGTCAGGGGCTGGGCGTCTGGCGCCAGTGGCTGGGGGCCAGGAGCCGGGGACCAAGGGTTATCGGCGGACCATGGAGCCGAGCCGCTCGCGGGCGAGGTGCTCGACGAGGACCGGGACGTATGCCCTGACCGGCCCGGTGAGCTCGGAGTGCGCCACCCGCACGGCGGCCTCGACCACGTGCGGGTCCAGTTCGGGGAAGCGGTCTGACAGCCGCTCCTGCACCGCGCCAAGGGCAGCCGCCTCGTCATGCACGTCCATCGGGTCAGTGTGGTCCTCGAGGTGGCGTCGGGCAAGACGTCGTGCGTAGGTCGGGCCGCCGCTAGACGATCACGCTCATCAGCATCACGAGGGCGAAGCCCACGACGGAGATCACCGTCTCCATGACCGACCACGACTTGATGGTCTCGCCCACGGTCAGCCCGAAGTACTCCTTGACGAGCCAGAACCCTGCGTCGTTGACGTGGCTGAAGAACAGGGAACCGCAGCCGATGGCGAGCACGAGCAGAGCCAGGTGGTTGTCCGTCAGGCTCGCGCCGAGCGGGCCCACGATGCCTGCTGCGGTGATCGTGGCGACCGTCGCCGACCCGGTGCCGAGCCTGATGAGGACCGCGACCAGCCAGCCGAGCAGGAGGACCGAGATGTTCACGCCCTCCGCCCAGTTCTTGATGACGTCCCCGACCCCCGCGTCCACGAGGGTCTGCTTGAAGCCGCCACCGGCAGCGACGATGAGGATGATCCCCGCGATGCCGGGCAGGCTCGCGCCGAACGAGTCGCTGACCTGCATGCGGTTCATGCCCGTGGCCAGGCCGAGGGCGAAGTAGCAGAAGATCACCGCGATGAGCAGGGCGACGACCGGGGTGCCCAGGAAGTCGGTGACCTTGCGGAACCCAGTCTTCTCGTCCGTGACCACCAGCTTGGCCACCGCATCGATGAGCATGAGGAGCACGGGCAGGGTGATGGCCACCAGTGCGGACGCGAACGGCACCTGGCGCCGACCAGGCTGCGCCGCACCGGTCTCATCGAGGCTCCGCTCGGCACGCGCGTCGCCCACGTCAGCCGAGGACCCCGTCGGCGCGCTGGCGCCACCGCCGGGCGCACCCGCCCCGGCATACGCAAGGTCGGTGGCGTGCTTGGGCACCCAGTTGTGGACGAAGCGCGCCAGCACCGGCCCGGCGACCACGACGGTGGGGATGGCGATGATGATGCCGAACAGCAACGTCAGGCTCAGGTCGGCCTTGAGCAGCCCGATGGCGGTCAACGGGCCCGGGTGCGGCGGCACCAGGCCGTGCAGCACCGACAGGCCCGCCAGGGCCGGGATGCCGACGTGCATCAGTGACAGTCCGGTGCGGCGGGCCACCATGACGACGACGGGCACCAGGAGGACGACGCCCACCTCGAAGAACAACGGCAGACCGAGGATGGCGGCGATGGCGGCCATCATCCACGGCAGCCCGTTGCGCCCTACCCGACCGATCATCGTCGAGACGATCTTGTTGGCGCCCCCGGAGTCCTCGAGCATCTTGCCGATCATGGCGCCGAGCGCGATCAGCACGCCGACCGAGCCCGTCGTGGTCCCGAAGCCCTTGATGAAGCTGGCGACGATGTCGGCCGGTGGCATCGTGGCGATGGCTCCCAGGACCGCCGATCCCAGCATCAGCGACAGGAAGGGGTGGAGCTTGGCCACGGTGATGAGCAGGACGACGGCGAGGATGCCGACGACGCAGGCGACGACGAGCACGCCGTCGCTTGCATACGGCGCATCGGCAGTGGCGAGGGCGGCGGCCCCCGACAGGCCGTGCTGGAGGGAGGCGGTCATGAGTGGTCCTTCCTGACACCCAGCGCAGACAGCGCGCGGTCCAGCACCGCGGCTGCGGTGCCCTCGTTCGTGATGACGACCCCGGCCTCGTCAGGCTGCAACGGCTCCAGCGTCGCGAGCTGGCTGGGCAGCAGGGAGGCGGGCATGTAGTGGCCCGGCCGGTGCTCCATCCGGTCGCGGATCAGCTCCGACGGCGCCGTGATGTGGAGGAACCGCACGTGTGCCCTGTCCTTGCGCAGCACGTCCCTGTAGACGCGCCGGAGCGCCGAGCACGTGATGACCGCCGACTCGCCCTGCTCCTCCTTCGACGAGATCCAGGCGCCGATCGCCTCCAGCCACGGCCAACGGTCCTCGTCGGTCAGCGGCTCCCCTGCCCGCATCTTGGCGACGTTCGCCTCGGAGTGGAACGCATCCCCCTCGGCGAACTCCCACCCGGTCACCGTCGAGATCCCCTTGGCCACGGTGGACTTCCCCGACCCCGACACGCCCATGACGATGACGTGGTCCGGGGTGCGGGATTGAGTTGTCGGACCATCGTCCATGCCGCGACTGTAGACCCGGGTGTGCCGGTCGGCATCTGCACTCGGACGCCCCGCGACCGCGGCGGCCCGGTGCGTCGGGCAGGTGCATCGGGCAGGTGCATCGGGCAGTTGTGACGGGAACAGCCGTGTGCGGGCAGCCAACGCGTGAGACCCTCTCACCAACGTCAGCCCTGCGAAAGGCACCTCACCCGATGAGTCCCGAGCCGACCGCTCCGGGCACCGCCGCATCACTGGTCGGGCCCTTTCTGGGAACGCAGCTCACCGTCCTGCTGGCGGCGGACGACGCACTTCGGGAGCGCGACGAGTCGGTCGTCCACGCGGGGAGGGTCGCGACGCGCCGCTCCCGCAGCGCCCTGCGCGTCTTCAGTCCGCTCTTCGCCTCCCCTGCCGGCGAAGAACTTGATCGCGAACTGCGTTGGTGGGCAAGCATCTTGGGCCCAGTGCGTGACCTGCAGGTCCTGCAGGACCGGCTCGATGGGTTGGTGGCCGAGCTCGACGAGGAGCTGGTCGTCGGCCCGGTGCGCACCCGGATCGACGTCGAGCTCGGCCGCGACCGGCTCCAGCACTGGTCGGCCGTGGTGGAGGCGCTGGGAAGTGAACGCCATCGTGAGCTCGTCGGCCAGCTCCGACGATGGCAGGCCGAGACCCCCTGGACCGCCAAGGCCACGCGGCCCGACTCGACCCTCCGCGACCTGCTCCAGGACGCAGACCGCGTCGTGGCCGAGCGACTCGCCCGGGCTCGACGCTCAGGCGACGTGGAGGACATGCACAGCGCCCGGAAGGCAGCCAAACGGGCTCGGTATGCCGCCGAGGTGATCGCACCCGTCAGCGGCCCGAAGGCGCTGCGGACCGTCGACCGGTACCGGCGGCTGCAGGACCTGCTGGGCGAGCTCCAGGACAGCACGGTCAGCGCGCAGCTGCTGCGACGCCTGGCCGACACGGCTGACAAAGAACAGGGCGAGAGCAGCTTCACCTTCGGACTGCTCCACGAGCGCGAGCAACGACGCGCCCGCGAGACTGCTGTGGAGGCACAGCGTCTCGCGAAGCGCCTGTACACCTGACCGACGCGGTGTGGACTCGAGAGGCTGGTCGCTCGGTTCAGAAACGGGTGCAGGCGGGACGTTCGGCTCTGGTTCGGCTCGACGACGACGTCTTGGCTGTGCGGTGTGAGTGACAGCGCGCCGGAGGGCATGGCGTCTGTCGTGCTGCTCTCGACGCTCCTGGGTGACCGGGTCCTCACCGAGTCCGGCACGCCCCTCGGGCGGCTTCGCGACCTGACGGTCACCATCGGCGCGGACGACCCCACCGTGACCGGTGTGGTCGTCGGTGCAGGGAGGACGTCGACCCGACTCCTGCCTCTGTCCGCGGTCCGCGGGATCGCCGAAGTCGGCCCGGTCCGCGTGCGCGACGGGATCGCCGCGATCGCACGTCCGCTGCCGGAGCGGGACCTTCCCCTTCGGGCCGACGAGCTGCTGTTGGCACGAGACGTCGTCGACACCCAGGTCGTCGACCTCCAGGACTATCGGCTCTCCCGAGTCTCGGACCTCTACCTCGTGTGCCAACCGGACGGGGCGCTCGAGGTGGCAGCGGCCGAGGTCGGTCTCGCCGCCGCGTTGCGGCGGATGGGGATCGGCTGGTTCGGCCGGTGGCTGCGACCCGTCGTCGTGGACTGGACCGACCTGCACCTCACGTCGCGCCGAGGTCACGAGATCCAGCTCGGCTGCAGCACCGCGGCGTTCCACAGCCTCGACAGCCAGGGGCTCGCCGAGCTGCTCACGAGGGTCAGCACGGGACACGCGACCGAGCTGATCCAGGCCCTGCCCCCCCGTCATGCAGCGGCCGCCCTCCACCGCAGCCATCCCGCGACGGGGCAGCGTCTGATCCGTGCGCTCGGGCGTGACCACGCCAGCCGGCTGATCGCCGCCGCCCAGGCGTCCCACGCCGCCCGGCTCGCCGAGCTGCAGACCGAGCCCACCGCTCCGGTACCGAGGCGCCTCCTGCGCACGGCCGGCTGGCGGAGGTACCGGCCCTCCCACGCGCTGCCGGGACGACGCGACCGGAGGGGCGGGGGCAGATGAGCACCGACGTCCGCCCCGTCCGGACCCGGCTGCGCGGCCGTCGCGCCGCCCTGGCCGCACTGGGGGCCGTGGTCGGACCGGGCCTGCTCGCCGGCCTGTCCGACGACGATCCGGCCGGCATCACCACCTACTCGGTGCTGGGCGCCTCGTACGGATACCAGCTGTCCTGGGTCCTGCTCCTGGCGACGCTGGCCCTGGTGCTCTTCCACAGCCTCGGCGCACGGCTCGGGGTCGTGACGGGGCAAGGGTTGATCGGACTGACCCGTGACCGCTACGGACCCAGGGTGGGTGGTCTGGCCCTCCTGCTCCTCGTCCTCGCGAACCTGGGCACGACCTGCGCCGAGTTCGCCGGTGTCGCAGGGGGATTCGAGCTGTTCGGCATCTCCCGATACGTCTCCGTACCCGTCACCTGCGCCGTCGTCTCCGGGCTGATGCTCAAGGGCAGCTTCCACCGCGTCGAGCGCCTGCTGATGGCTCTGGCGGCGGTCCTGGTCGCCTACCTCGCCGCCGGCGTCGCGGTGGGCCCCGACTGGGGCCTTGCCGCCCGGGGCCTGGTCGTGCCGACCATGCCGCTGACCCGTGACGCCGTCCTCGTCGTCGTCGCCACGGTGGGCACGACCCTGGCACCGTGGGGCCTGAGCTTCATCCAGTCGTATGCCGTGGACAAGAAGCTCACCGTCGCCGACCTCCGGTTCGAGCGCATCGACGTGATCACGGGTTCCCTGCTCACCGGCATCGTCGGGCTGTTCGTGGTGGTGACCTGCGCGGCCACCCTGCACGCCCGGCACCAGACCATCACCAGCGCCTCCGACGCGGCGAGTGCGCTGGAGCCACTGGCGGGCCATTTCGCCAGCGCGCTCTTCGCCGTCGGGATCATCGGCGCGGCCCTCCTGGCCGCTGCGGTGCTGCCGCTGTCCACGGCATACTCCGTGTGCGACTTCACCGGTCACGAAGGCGCACTGGACGACGGGTTCGCGCGGGCTCCGCTCTTCTACTCGACCTTCGCGGTCTGCGCCGTCCTCTCGGCCGGTGCGGTGCTGCTGCCCGGCGTCTCGCTCGTGCCGGTGCTCGTGCTCACCCAGGTGCTCAACGCCGTGCTGCTGCTGCCACTCCTGGTCGTGATGTACCGGCTCGCCCGCGACCCGGAAGTGATGGGAGACAAGGCCGTTGGCGGCACCGGGCTGCTGTACGTCATCACCATCGGACTGGTGGGCGCGTGCGTCGGCGGCCTGCTCGTGCTCAGTCTGTGACGAGGGTATGGCGCGTGGTCCGAGGGTATGGCGCGTGGTCAGCGGCGCTGGCGTGCGGGCTCCCGGGCCGGCCGGAAGCGCCCGGCGGACTGCGTCAGCCGAGGTGGATCAGGCGGTCGAGCAGAGGTGGGCCCGCCACCACCGCCAGGAGCACCGCATGGACCACGATGGCCGCCGTGGCCAAGGTTTCCCGCACGTCACGGCGCCGCGCATCCAGTGCCAGGCCGAGGCCGACCAGCACGGGGAGCAGCCACACCAGGGTGACGGCGATCCAAGGGCCCCAGGCCTCGAGGTAGACCACCTCACCGCCCGACGTGGGCGCACCGAGGAGCTCGGCGACCGGTTCACTCAGGGCGATGAACAGCGCCGTCCACCCGGCGAACACCGCGAGCATCCACAGCGAGAGCCGCGCCTCGCGTCGGGCTGGCCGAAGCGGAGCCGGGTCAGCTGTGGGACCAACCCCTACCGGGGACCCGCTCATCGAAGCCACCTCCTGTCGCTGCCACTGTCGTTGCCGGGTCAGCGTGGACGCCGACGACCGAAGAGGAAGTAGGCACACGGCCCCACCGTGTTGACGAACGTGGCGCAGACCCAGGCCCACCGGGGCCCGTTCAGCTGCTCGGGCGTCCGGCGCCGCAGGTCGCGCAGTGCGGCGGCCTGCAGGAGCAGCTGCACCATCGCGCCGAGGACGACCCCGCGCCGCTGCCGGTCGCTCATCTCGGACCAGGATCGCTTCGTCCGTGCCGACCTTGTGTGCATCGCACTGCCTCCGTTGCTGGTGTCCCCAGTCAACGGCGGGACCCGGGCCCGCGACAGGGCCTTTGGGCCCGTCCTGAGGCGACAGGGCCTTTGGGCCCGTCCTGAGGCGACAGGGCCATGGGGCCCGACCTCAGGGCTGGTCCGGACGGCTCGAGTGGCCGCCTCAGCGCAGGGACGCGGCGTGGTCCGGCACGTAGGTGGTGTGCTCCCGCGGGGGCCGCTCATAGCCCTTCGACTCCGGGCGCTCGGGCAGCGTGAGGGTCGGCGGTGGCACGTCGACGTACGGGATGGTGGAGAGCAGGTGCGCCATCATGTTCAGCCGGGCGTGCTTCTTGGAGTCGGACTCGACGACGTACCACGGCGCCTCGGGGATGTCGGTGTGCACCATCATCTCGTCCTTGGCTCGGGAGTAGTCCTCCCAGCGGGTGATGGACTCGAGGTCCATCGGGGAGAGCTTCCACTGCCGCATCGGGTCGTTGAGCCGCGACTTGAAGCGTCGCTGCTGTTCGGCGTCGCTCACCGAGAACCAGTACTTGCGCAACAGGATCCCGTCCTCGACGAGCAGCCGCTCGAAGATCGGGCACTGGTGCAGGAACCGTCGGTACTCGTGCGGTGTGCAGAAGCCCATCACCCGCTCGACCCCGGCGCGGTTGTACCAGGACCGGTCGAAGAGGGTGATCTCGCCAGCGGCGGGCAGGTGCTCGATGTACCGCTGGAAGTACCACTGGGACTTGTCGCGCTCGGTCGGCGTCGGCAGGGCCGAGATCCGGACGTTGCGCGGGCTGAGGTAATCGGTGATCCGCTTGATCGTGCCGCCCTTGCCGGCCGCGTCGCGACCCTCGAAGACCACCACGACCCGTTGCTTCTCGGCCTTGACCCACTCCTGGACCTTGACCAGCTCGGACTGGAGGCGGAACAGCTCCGCCTCGTAGACACCCTTGCGGATCGGTCGTTCGCCGGGGCGGTCACCCATGGTCGGGGAATGCTGCGGCGGTCTCCACGATCGTGCGCAGCGTCTCGGTGAAGCGGGCGGCGGGAGCGCCGTCGACCACGGCGTGGTCGAAGCTGATGGTCAGCGGCAGCATGGGTCTCGCGACGACAACCCCGTCGCGGACCACCGGTCGGTCCGCGACGCCACCCACCGTCACGGTCACCGTCAACGGCGCGACCGGTACGGCCCAGCCCCAGCCGCGGGTGAACATGCCGACGGAGGTGACTCCCACAGCTGGGCCGAAGCTCGCGGCGAGGGCAGGTCTGCGTCCGATGACCCGGATCCCGGCCCGGCGAATCGGCCCAGGCATCCGCATGAGGACCCGGGTGACTCCATGCGGCGGGTGCGGTTGGCCGGGGCCGAACTTGGCGCGATGAAGCACCTCGGACAGCTCGCCGCACGACTTCGCGTCCGCGTCCGGGATCACGACGATGTCGAGGACCGTGCGTCCCTCCCAATGACGCTCCACCGTGGCTCCCACGTCGACCCGGTCGAAGGACACGATGGTGGCTCCCGCCTTGCGTGCGTTCACGTCTGGGTGCTGTGCCACGGCTCGCGCCACGCTGGCAATCACGAAGCCGGTCCACGAGACCCGCGGTTCGGCTGCCAGGATGCAGGCCTTCGCTCGCGTGACGTCGAGCTCCAGCAAGGCGTGGACCTGGAAGCGGCGATTGGCCCCTGCCAGCCGGTCCAGCACGGGTTGACGGTCGCGAGGCACCGGCGTCAGCTGATAGCCGCTGGGGGTGGTCGCTGCCTGTGTTGCGCGCCCAGCGGTGCTCACCGCAACCCCTCCCAGAGCGAGCGCTCCCAGGCGCGCGGGTCCACGACCACCTGTGAGTCCGCGTCGAACCGCATCGTCGCGCGGCGAGCGGGCTCGTAGGCCTGCCACCCCGGGTCCCCGGTGCGGGCGAAGGCGATCCAGGCGGAGTGCATCCGCTGTGCGAGGGACTGCGGCGGGTCGCTCCCGAGCAAGGGGCCGAACAGTGGCGCCCCAGGGGTGGCGGTGTCGAACACGAACGGCACCTCGAGAGCGTGGACAGCGCCGAGGCCGGGCGAGGACCACGCAAACTCGTACATGAAGGTGCCGGCGGTGGGAGCGGCACCTGCGTGGGCATCTGCCAGTCGGATGGCGGGAATCCGCATCCACCAGTCGGTCTGCACCTTCGCCAGGAGATCCCCGGGGCTCGCGTCCGGGTACCTCTCCCGATACGCGGCGAGGGCCGCAGGGACAGGGAGTCCGTACGAGGCCAGGGACTGGTAGCCCATTCCCCTGACCGGCCCGGTGAGGATCTCATCGGTGATGTTGCCGATGGCCCCGCTCATCACGAGCCACAGGCGCCAGTCGTCGACGTTGGTCCCCACGACGACGTCGACCTGGCCGCCCGCACCCGCAGCGATCCGCTCGATCGGCCGCCCGGGGACGACCCGGCCGTCGATCACCGGTTGCCACGGCATCGTGCTGGTCACCACGGACTGTCCCCACCGATCGGGGTCCGGGTCGGTGAGCAGCTGGCCCTTCAGGGCGGCCTGCGCCACCAGGAGCCGCTGGACCCCGGCCCCCGCGATGGCCTCCCGGGTCGGGGGAACCCCCAGCTCGTCTGCGAGGTAGCCGGCGATGCGCAGCGCGTCCTCAGGTGACGTCACGTGGTGGGCTGCGCCGCTCTGCAGGATGGCTCGGTGGAACAGGCCCTGGGCTCGCGGCATCGCCAGGAGCGTGCCGATGCTCATCGCGCCCGCAGACTCGCCGAAGACGGTGACGTTGGTCGGGTCGCCGCCGAAGGCGGCGACGTTCGCCTGCACCCACTCGAGAGCGGCGACCTGGTCCAGCAGACCCACGTTGGCGACATCGTCGGCGAGGTAGAGGAAGCCCTCGGCGCCGGGGCGCCAGTTGATCACGATGCAGACGACCCCGTCCCTCGCGAAGTGGCTGCCGTCATAGGCCGCCGTGGAGCTGAGCTCGAACATCCC
Source organism: Pedococcus sp. P2_A3 (assembly GCF_056405035.1). Lineage (NCBI taxonomy): Bacteria > Bacillati > Actinomycetota > Actinomycetes > Micrococcales > Intrasporangiaceae > Pedococcus > Pedococcus sp. P2_A3. The sequence continues at coordinate 55,698 of NZ_JBFUCW010000020.1, forward strand.
GCCCTGGATCCACACCATGACCGGCAAGCGGGTCGCCCCGGGTTGAGGGGTCCAGAGATTGAGGTTCAGACAGTCCTCGGACGCTGCCGCCCTGTCGACCTCGGCAAAGGCCCCGGCGACGTCCTCCCAGTCCTCACCCGCACCCCCACGCGGTCCGCCGGTGGCCGGCGGAGCCACCTGCGGGGGTTCGGGCCCCAGCTGCGTGGCGTCGCGCACTCCCTCCCAGGCCATGACCGGCTGGGGTGGACGCAGCCTGTTCGCACCAGTCGGCGGCGCGGCATACGGGATCCCGAGGAAGGCGAGACCGCCCTCCACGTCCGAGCCACGCACCGTGCCCGCGACCGTCTGCACCTCACATCCCATGACCACCACGGTGCGTGCACCGGCGGGCGCAGATGAAGGGCCAAGGTCCCGCGTCGTTGCGCTTCTCGGCGTTGCCCCCTGCACCGGGGTCAATGTCAGACCTGCGCCGGTCGGGTTCCCTCACCGGAGGGCGCGCCGGCCCTCGTCGACCACCCCCTCGAAGAGGTGCAGGTAGTCGTTGACCATCCGCCGGGAGTCAAAGCGGCTGACCGCCTCCGCGCGGCAGGTTGCTCGGTCGATCTCGGCCACGCGTGCCACCGCGGCCACCGCCTCGTCCACGTCGCGGACCAGGAATCCGGTGGACCCGTCCCTGAGCAGCTCCGGCATCGAGCCGATGGCCGTGGCGATCACCGGGGTCCCCGTGGCCAGCGACTCGACGACCGACAGCCCGAAGGGCTCGGCGAAGCTGATGAGGTGGAGGAGGGCCAGGGCCCCGCCGAGGAGCCGGTCTCGCTCGTCGGGTCCGACGGGACCCACGTACTGGACGAGCCGTCCGTCGACGTGCGGCAGCACCTCGCTCCGGAAGTACTCCTCGTCCTGGACGACCCCGGCGATGACGAGCTCGAGGCCGGCGCGTCTGGCGACCTCGATGGCCCGATGGGGTCCCTTGTCGGGGTGGATGCGCCCCAGGAACAGCAGGTACGTGCCCTTCCCGGGGACGAAGGTGAAGGCGTCCGTCTCGATGCCGTGGTGGATCGTGGCCGCGTAGTCCAGGGCCGGGTGCCGGTCCGAGTCGCTGATCGCCACGTAGTGCGCGATGTCGTTGTAGGCGCTGAAGACCGGGACGATCCGGGGGGAAGAGAACCCGTGGATCGTGGTGACGACGGGGGTACGGACGAGCCGGCTGTACGTCAGCGGCATGAAGTCGAAGTGGTTGGAGAGCACGTCGAACTCGCCGGCCCTCTCGAAGGCTGCCGCGTTGTGCAGCCCTTCCCACGCCTTGGCGTCGAGGCCCGGAGCCTCCTCGTAGCCGTGGGGGGCAGTGGCGTGCAGGTGGGCGGTGGTCGCTGAGTCGGCGGTGGCGAAGAGGGTCACCTCGTGGCCGTGCTCGACAAAGCCTTCCGTGAGGGTCGAGGCGATCTGCTCCCACGGCCCGTACCCGAGCGGCGGCAGGCGATGGGCGATCGAGGCGATGACGCCGATCCTCATGGGTCCTCCAACAGGCTGGCTGCGGCTGGCGCGACCGGTGCCGGGGGCGCGGTCCGGGGCTGCATCGCTGCTGGCGTCACGGGGCGTCAGGTGGCTCACCCTAGTCCCGCTGGTCGCGGGGGCGTCCCGGCCGGCGAGCAGGCGGCGCCCGGCCAAGGGGTGCGGTGTTACGGTGGAGACCTCGACGCCTCGCCCTGGAGACGAGGCGCATCACGGTGATCGCCTGCCGCGACCAGCCTGCGCGTGCCCACTCCGTCAAGGCCCCCAACGCATCGTGCGTGCAGATCCAGCCCTTCGGGTGGCTGTGCTCCGCGACGACAACCGCCGCGGGGTCTACAGGAAGGCACCGCGTCATGTCCGTCTCTTACGGCATTCTCAGCACCTACCCGCCGACCCAGTGCGGCCTGGCCACCTTCAGCCGGTCCCTGGGGGAGGCCTTGCGCTCCACCGACCCCGTGGGTGTGGTGCAGATGGTCGACGCCGCCGGTACGGCCTTCCCCCCGGACGTGGTGCACCAGTGGGTCCGAGGCAGTGCCGGGGGTGAGGCCGCGGCCGCCGACGCGCTCAACCAGTTCGACGTCGCGATCGTCCAGCACGAGTACGGCATCTACGGCGGCCGGGACGGACTCGACGTGCTCGACGCCGTGGCGGAGCTGCGCGTCCCCATGATCCTGGTCGTCCACACGGTCCTCACGGAGCCCACGAACCGCCAGCGCCTCATCGTGCAGGAGCTGGTGTCGCGAAGCGCCGTGGTCGTCACGATGACCAAGGCTGCTCGGGACCGGCTCGTGAAGCACTACGGCACCGAGGCGGACAAGATCCGCGTCGTCCCGCACGGCGCCCACCCCCGATACCTGGTCGCACGCTCCGAGGCCCAGGCCCCGGCAACGGCTTGGTCAGCCCCGACGACTGACCCCTCGCTGTCCCGTCGACCGGTGGTGCTCACCTGGGGCCTGCTGGGCGATGGCAAGGGCATCGAGTGGGCCATCGAGGCGATGGCCCAGCTGCGTGACCTCCGCCCGGTCTACCGCGTGGTGGGGCAGACCCACCCCAAGGTCCTCGAGCACGATGGCGAGCGCTACCGGGACCGGCTCACCGACCGCGTGCGGCGCTTCGGCGTGACGGACCTCGTGGAGTTCGATGCCCGATACCTCGACCCGGTCTCGCTCCAGACGCTCGTGGCCGAGGCAGATGTCGTGGTGCTGCCCTACGACTCCACGGAGCAGGTGACCTCCGGCGTGCTGGCGGAGGCCGTCACCGCGGGCAAGCCGGTGGTCTCCACTGCGTTCCCGCACGCCGTCGAGGCACTGGGCAGCGGGGCGGGGCTCCTCGTGGCCCGTCAGGACCCCAGTGCCATCGCAGACGGGTTGCGCAGGGTGCTCACCGACCCGGAGCTGGCGGCGTCGATGTCGGCCGAGGCGGTCCGCATCGCTCCGGAGATGCTCTGGCCGGCGGTCGCCCAGCAGTACCGCGACCTGGCCACCCACGCCCTCGAGCAGCGCACCCTGGCAGCGGTGTGACGTCGTGACGCTCACAGCCGCGCACCCTGCCACCGTCGCCCCCGTCTCCTTCCGGCACCTGTTCCACCTCACCGACCACATCGGCCTGTTCGAGCACGCCGACCACACCCGGCCCCGACGTGCCCACGGCTACTGCGTGGACGACGTCAGTCGCGGCCTGGTCGTGGTCGCCCGCGAGGCACATCCCTCGGCGGAGCTGACCGCCCTCGCCACGACCTACCTCCACTTCGTGCTGGAGGCCCAGGGAGCCGACGGCGGGTTCCGCAACCGCCGCTCCGTCGACGGCGCCTGGACCGACGAACCCAGTGTCGAGGACTGCTGGGGCCGGGCGCTCTGGTCCCTCGGCACCGCCGTGGCCCGGGCTCCCGGGCTCGCCGACTGGCAGGCCCTGGGCGCGTTCACCGCCGGCGCTCAGCTGCGGTCGCCGTGGCACCGCTCCATGGCGTTCGCGGCCCTCGGCGCAGCCGAGGTGCTCACCATCAGCCCGCTCCACGTCCCGGCCCGCGCCCTGTTGGGTGATGCCGCCCGGATGATCGCGGGCCCGCCACCCGCGATGGGGACCACGCCGACGGTCCTTCCCGGATGGCGCTGGCCCGAACCTCGTCTGCGCTATGCCAACGCGGTGCTGGCGGAGACGCTCATCGCCGCGGGGTCGTTGCTGGGGGTCTGGAAGTGGCTCACCGACGGACTCGGCATGTTGTCGTGGCTGCTCGAGACGGAGACGTCTGCGGGTCACCTGTCTCCGACTCCGGCCCACGGATGGGCGCTGGGCGAGGCGCGCCCCGGCTTCGACCAGCAGCCCATCGAGGTCGCGGCGCTCGCGGACGCCTGTTCCAGGGCGTTCGACGTCACGGCAGATCCGCGCTGGCAGGCCGCGGTGCAGCTGTGTGCGGACTGGTTCGACGGCGCCAACGACGCCGGCATCAGCCTGCGGGACCCGCTCAGCGGCGGGGGGTGTGACGGTCTCCACGAGTTCGCGCGCAACGAGAACCAGGGCGCTGAATCCACCGTCGCCCTGATCTCGACCCTGCAACAGGCCCAGCGCGTCGGCGTCACCCGTCTGTGAACACCGACGCCGCCTGGGTCCACCGGGCCCCCCTGACGCTGCGGCCCGACCCCGGCCGGGTGCTGGCCAGGCTCTTCCTGCCCGGCCAGGAGTTCCTGGGCAGCCGCACGTCGAGGGCGGACGCCGTGATCGCCCGGGTCCTCGCGTTGGACGAAGCGAGTGCCCGCCGCGTCCTCATGGAGACGCGCGCGGCCTTCGAGTCGCGGCACCACGACCTGACAAGGACGTTCCGCGAGCACTTCGACCTGGTGGCACACCACGTCACCGGCGCCGCCGACCTGTCGGACGAGCGTCAGCAGCTCGTGGGCGCGTACTTCACCCTGGAGTACGCGCTGGAGGCGGCCGCACTGTTCAACCCCTCGCTCGTGCCGCACCCCGACCAGGAGGGTCTGCGCGAGGGCGAGCTGCGCTTCATCATGAGCCTGCGGGCCGTGGGCGAGGGGCACATCTCGAGCATCGAGCTGCGCACGGGGGTCCTCGGGGCGTCACCCGGCGAGGTGTGGCTCGACGAGCCCGACCCTCACCCCACGACGGGGCGGGTCACGCCGCCCACGTTGTCCAGCGACCGACGTGCAGACACCGGCGAGTCCGGGTCCCAGGTGCACGCCGAGACGACCCCGGAAGGTGAGGCGGCGGCATACACGTTGTGCTTCGACCCAGCGCGCCCACTGTCGGCGCGCGTGGTGTTCCCGACGGTGGCGGCAGAGAGCCACGGCGTGGAGGATGCCCGGTTCGTCGCCTTCGTCGACGGAGGCGCCGTGACCTACCACGCGACGTACACGGCGTACGACGGGACCAACGTGGCGCCGCGCCTGCTCAGCACCGAGGACTGGCTCACCTTTCGCAGCCGTCCCCAGCGGGGGCCAGCCGCCCGTGACAAGGGGATGGCGCTCTTCCCACGCAAGGTGGGCGGCCACTACCTGGCCCTGACCCGCTGGGACCGTGAGTCCCTGGGGATCACCAGCTCGGACGACGCGGTCACGTGGGGCCCACCCACGACCTTGGTCAGTCCGGAACGCTCGTGGGAGATCGTGCAACTCGGACAGTGCGGTTCCCCGATCGAGACCGCCTCGGGCTGGCTGGTCCTCACCCACGGCGTCGGCCCCATGCGCACCTACGGCATGGGGGCGCTGCTGCTCGACCTCGACGACCCGAGTGTGGTGCTCGGCTGCCTGGAGCGACCGTTCCTCCTCCCCGACGCCGACGAGCGTGACGGCTACGTGCCGAACGTCGTGTACTCGTGCGGAGGCCTGATCCACCACGACCAGCTGGTGGTGCCGTACGGCTGCAGTGACTCCACGGTGCGCTTCGCGTTCGTGGACCTGTCGCCTCTCCTCGAGCTCCTGGGCGGCCCGACGGGGTAGGCGCCGGCCCAGCCGAACAATCGGGACCTTTGTCCCTCCCCATCCACCGCCCGACCCGCTGGGCTTGGCTCCCGAAGCCCGGCCTGGACCGGGTCGCCTGCAAGGAGATCCGCCGTGGACCCGAGTCCAGCCCGCTGCCTGACCCTCACTTCGGTGATGACTCCATTGCCCTTTGGGCTCGGGGTGGACACCGTGGGGCCCATGCCATCCCGGACGTCGGCGCGACGGTGACGACCCAGTCGATCTCGACGGACCGCTCCCGCGTCGCGACGCGGTCGCCGTGGCTGATGCTGTCGATGGCGACGCTCGGCTTCGCCGTGAACTTCTGGGCGTGGGCCCTGATCAGCCCGCTCGGTCCGCTCTTCCGCACGACCGGGACCCTCGGCGTCCTCACCGAGTCCGACGTCGCCCTGCTCGTCGCCGTGCCGGTCGTCGTGGGTTCTGTCGGCAGGATCGTCGTGGGTGGCCTGACCGACCGCTACGGCGGCCGGGTGATGTTCCCGCTCGTCTCTGGCGTGACCATCATCCCCATCTGCTTCATCGCCCTCTTCGCGCTGAACTCCTACGCCCTGCTCCTCGTCGGCGGCTTCTTCCTCGGCATCGCCGGCACCGCGTTCGCGGTAGGGGTCCCGTTCGTCAACGCCTGGTTCCCACCCGAGAAGCGCGGCCTCGCGATCGGGGTCTTCGGCGCAGGCATGGGCGGCACGGCGATCAGCGCCCTCACCACGGTCAAGCTCACCACCGACCTGGGTGCCAGGGCGCCCTTCCTCATCACCGCAGCGGTCCTTGCTGCGTATGCCGTCGCGGCCTGGATCGTCCTTCGTGACGCACCCGGGCGGACGGTCCCCATCACGTCGCTCGCCTCGAGGATCTCGGCGAACTCGCGCCTTCCGATCACGTGGCAGGCGTGCCTGCTGTATGCCGTCGCGTTCGGTGGCTACGTCGCGTTCTCGGTGTACCTTCCCGCGTACCTCAAGACCGCGCACCACCTCAGCGCCGAGAGCGCGGCCAACCGGATGGCGGGGTTCGTCGTGATCGCCGTCATCATGCGTCCTGTCGGGGGCTGGCTCGCTGACAAGGTCGGCGCCATCCCGGTGCTGGCGACGGGCTTCGGTGTGGTCGTGGTCGGTGCGGCCATCTCCGCCGGCACACCGCCCCTGAAGGGCATCGGTACCGTCGCCTTCCTGGCCATGGCCGCTGCGCTGGGTTCCGGCAGCGGCGCCACGTTCGCCCTCATCGCCAAGGTCACCGAGCCGTCCCGGGTGGGCGGGGTGACCGGGCTCGTGGGCGCCGCCGGGGGCCTCGGCGGCTTCGTGCCGCCGCTGGTCATGGGCTACGTCTACGGACGCACCGAGTCGTATGCGATCGGCCTCTGGATGCTCTCGGTCACCGCAGCCCTGGCGCTGCTCCTCACCGTCACCGTCGTCCGACGAACAGGCGCCCAAGGACAGGAACCACGTTGACCCCTCCGCCGAAGGACTCCACGACCGAGATCGGGATGGACGGCCCCCTCACCGAGGCCCTCGTGCGCACCAGGAGGTTCTTCACGCGCGGCACCGTCTCCAGCGACCTCCGGACGATCTCGCGGGTGGGTGGCCGCCAGGCCGACGACTTCTACCGTGACCGGTGGAGCCACGACAAGGTCGTGCGGTCCACCCATGGCGTGAACTGCACGGGCTCCTGCTCGTGGAAGGTCTACGTCAAGGACGGGATCATCACGTGGGAGACCCAGCAGACCGACTACCCGTCCGTGGGCCCGGACTCGCCCGAGTACGAACCACGCGGATGCCCCAGGGGGGCGGCGTTCTCCTGGTACACCTACTCCCCCACGCGCGTTCGTTATCCGTACGTGCGCGGCGCCCTGCTCCAGATGTTCCGCGCGGCCAAGGCCCAGCACGACGGTGACCCGGTCAGAGCGTGGGAGCACATCGTCGAGAACCCGTTGCGGGCCAAGGCCTACAAGTCCGCCCGGGGCAAGGGCGGCCTGGTCCGGGCGACCTGGGAAGAGGCCACCGAAATCGTCGCGGCCGCGCACGTCCACACCATCAAGAAGTACGGGCCCGACCGGGTCGCCGGGTTCTCCCCGATCCCCGCGATGTCCATGGTCTCCCACGCCTCCGGGGCCAGGTTCGTGAACCTCATCGGCGGCTCGATGTTGAGCTTCTACGACTGGTACGCCGACCTCCCCGTGGCTTCCCCCCAGGTCTTCGGCGACCAGACCGACGTCCCCGAGTCGGGTGACTGGTGGAACGCCGGCTACCTGATCATGTGGGGCTCGAACCTCCCGGTCACCCGCACCCCGGACGCGCACTGGATGACCGAGGCCCGCTACCGCGGACAGAAGGTCGTCGCCGTGGCCCCCGACTACGCCGACAACGTGAAGTTCGCCGACGAGTGGCTGGCCGCCAAGCCCGGCACCGACGGCGCACTGGCCATGGCGATGGGCCACGTGGTGCTGAAGGAGTTCTTCGTCGACCGGCAGACGCCCTACTTCACGGAGTACGTGAAGACCTACACCGACCTTCCCCACCTGGTCCGTCTCGACGAGACGACCGACGGTGAGTTCACCGCCGGCAAGTTCCTCACGGCCGCCGACCTCACCGAGCACGCTCACGTGGAGAACGCCGCCTTCAAGACCGTGCTCATCGATGCCAGCACCGGCGACGCCGTCATCCCGCACGGATCGCTGGGTCACCGCTACGGCGAGGCGGGTGTGGGCACGTGGAACCTCGATCTCGCCGACACCGACCCGGTCCTGTCACTCCTGGACACCGCAACCGAGTCCGTCGTCGTCCGTATGCCGCGTTTCGACACCCCGGACGGCGCCGCCGCCGACCTGCCTCGCGGCGTGCCCGTGCGTCGCGTGGACGGCCACCTGGTCACCACCGTCTTCGACCTCCTCCTCGCGCAGTACGGGGTCAGCCGACTGCACCACGGCCGGCCACTCCCCGGGTCCTGGCCGGCCGGCGACAACAAGGGGTACGACGACGCCGACTCGCCGTACACCCCTGCGTGGCAGGAGGCCATCACCGGAGTGCCAGCCGCCACCGCCGCGCGGATCGGACGGGAGTTCGCCCAGAACGCGGAGGACTCCAAGGGCCGGTCGATGATCGTCATGGGCGCCGGCACCAACCACTGGTTCCACTCGGACACGATCTACCGCGCGTTCCTCACCCTCACCAACCTCACGGGTTGCCAGGGCGTCAATGGCGGCGGTTGGGCGCACTACGTCGGGCAGGAGAAGGTCCGTCCCATCACCGGCTACACCCAGATCGCCAACGCCCTCGACTGGAACCGCCCACCGCGCAACATGATCCAGACGGCGTACTGGTACCTGCACACGAACCAGTTCCGCTACGACCAGTTCGGCGCCGACACGCTCTCGGCGACCACCGGCAAGGGGCAGCTCGCCGGCAAGTCCACGGCTGACGTCATCGCCCAGAGCGCACGGATGGGCTGGATGCCGTCGTACCCGACCTTCGACCGCAACCCCCTGGACCTCAGCGACGACGCCGCGGCAGCGGGCAAGCCAGTCGGCGAGTACGTCGTCGACCAGCTCAAGTCCGGCGAGCTCGACTTCGCCGGCGAGGATCCCGACGCACCGGGCAACTACCCGAGGATCCTGTCGATCTGGCGGGCCAACCTGCTCGGCTCGTCCGGCAAGGGCAACGAGTACTTCCTCAAGCACCTGTTGGGCACCGAGTCCTCGGTCCGCGCAGCCGAGACGCCCGTGGGCCAGCGCCCGGTCGACGTGACGTGGCGCGACCAGGCGCCCGAGGGGAAGCTCGACCTGCTGATGACGATCGACTTCCGCCAGACCAGCACGACGATCTTCTCCGACGTGGTCCTGCCGGCCGCGACGTGGTACGAGAAGCACGACCTCAACACCACGGACATGCACCCCTTCGTCCACTCGTTCAACCCCGCCATCGCGCCCCCGTGGCAGACCCGCACCGACTGGGACGCCTGGCAGACCATCGCGGAGAAGTTCAGCGAGCTCGCGGCCACCCACCTCGGGGTCCGCAAGGACGTCGTCGCCGTCCCCCTCACCCACGACACCCCGGACGCGCTGGCCAACCCGCACGGCGTGGTCCGCGACTGGAAGAAGGGCGAGTGCGAGCCGATCCCGGGCGTCAGCATGCCCAAGCTCGTCGAGGTCGAACGTGACTACGGCGCCGTCGCAGACAAGATGAACGCCCTCGGCCCCCTCGTCGACACGCTCGGCGCGACGACCAAGGGCGTGACCTTCGAGCTGGGCAAGCAGGTCGAGTACCTGCGCGCGAAGAACGGCGCGGTGCGTCGCGGCGTCGCCGACGGGCGTCCCTCGCTGAAGAAGGACGTCAACGTCTGCGAAGCGATCCTGGCGATGTCCGGGACGACGAACGGGCACCTGGCGACCCAGGGTTTCAAGACGCTCGAGAAGCGCACCGGGGTCCGGCTGGCCGACCTGGCCGAGGAGCACGAGGGGAAGCAGATCACGTTCGCGGACACGCAGGGTCCACCCGTCCCCGTGATCACCTCCCCGGAGTGGTCGGGGTCGGAGACCGGGGGACGGCGCTACTCCCCCTTCACCATCAACGTGGAGCGCAAGAAGCCCTGGCACACCCTCACCGGACGGATGCACTTCTACCTCGACCACGACTGGATGACCGAGCTCGGTGAGGGCCTTCCCGTCTACCGGCCGCCGTTGAACATGGCGGCGTTGTTCGCCGAGCCCGCCCTCGGGACGGTGTCCAACGGGTCCGGCGGGCAGGTCGAGGGACTGACCGTGCGGTACCTGACCCCGCACAACAAGTGGTCGATCCACTCCGAGTACCAGGACAACCTGTTCATGCTCTCCCTCTCACGAGGTGGCCAGAACATCTGGATGAGCGACCGGGACGCAGCCAAGGTCGGCATCGTGGACAACGACTGGATCGAGGCCGTCAACCGCAACGGGGTCGTGGTGGCCCGGGCCATCGTGTCCCACCGCATGCCGGAGGGAACCGTGTACATGTACCACGCCCAGGACCGGTTGATCGACGTACCGCTCGCCGAGGCGTCGGGCAAGCGCGGCGGCATACACAACTCGCTCACGCGACTGCTCGTGAAGCCGTCCCACCTGATCGGCGGGTACGCGCAGCTGACCTTTGCGTTCAACTACCTCGGCCCGACGGGCAACCAGCGTGACGAGGTCACCATCATCCGCAAGCGCAGCCAGGATGTGACGTACTGATGAAGGTCATGGCCCAGATGGCGATGGTGATGAACCTCGACAAGTGCATCGGGTGCCACACCTGCTCGGTCACCTGCAAGCAGGCCTGGACCAACCGCTCGGGCACCGAGTACATCTGGTTCAACAACGTCGAGACCCGACCCGGACTCGGCTACCCCCGCACCTACGAGGACCAGGAGACGTGGAAGGGCGGCTGGGAGCTCACGTCCAGGGGCCGGATGAAGCTGAAGGCGGGTGGGCGCCTGAAGAACCTGATGACCAACTTCTCCAACCCCAAGCTCCCCTCGATCGGCGAGTACTACGAGCCGTGGACGTACGACTACTCCACGCTCACCGACGCGCCGGCCCAGAAGCACACCCCGGTCGCGCGACCGAAGTCGCTGATCAGTGGCAAGAACATGAAGATCGAGTGGTCGGCCAACTGGGACGACGACCTCGGCGGGTCGACCGCCACCGCGCACCGCGACCCGATGCTCACGAAGATCGCCGACAAGGTCAAGTTCGAGTTCGAGCAGACGTTCATGTTCTACCTGCCCCGGATCTGCGAGCACTGCCTCAACCCGTCGTGCGCCGCGTCGTGCCCCAGCGGTGCGATCTACAAGCGCGAGGAGGACGGCATCGTCCTGGTCGACCAGGACAAGTGCCGTGGCTGGCGCAAGTGCGTCTCGGGCTGCCCCTACAAGAAGATCTACTTCAACCACCGCACCGGCAAGGCCGAGAAGTGCACCTTCTGCTTCCCCCGCATCGAGGTCGGCCTGCCGACCGTGTGCGCGGAGACCTGCGTGGGTCGACTGCGCTACATCGGCCTGATGCTCTACGACGCCGACAAGGTCCTCGCGGCCGCGTCCACGCCCGATGACCAAGGGCTCTACGAGGCCCAGCGCGACGTCTTCCTCGACCCCTTCGACCCGGAGGTGATCCGGGAGGCCGAGCTGGCGGGGATCGCGCGCGACTGGGTCGACGCCGCCCAGCGCTCCCCGATCTACGCGCTGATCAACACCTTTCGGGTCGCGCTCCCCCTGCACCCCGAGTACCGCACGATGCCGATGGTCTGGTACATCCCGCCACTGTCACCCGTCGTCGACGTCGTCGCCGAGACCGGGGAGGACGCGGAGGAGAAGGGCAACCTCTTCGCCGCCATCGACGCCCTGCGGATCCCCGTCGAGTACCTCGCCGAGCTGTTCACGGCCGGTGACGTCGCCCCCGTCGACGCCGTGCTGAAGAAGCTCGCCGCGATGCGCTGCTACATGCGCGACATCACCATGGGTCGCGACCCGGACCCGTCCATCCCGGCAGCGGTCGGGATGAGCGAGGAGGAGATGTACGACATGTACCGCCTCCTCGCCATCGCGAAGTACGACGAGCGCTACGTGATCCCGGCGGCCCACGCCGAGCAGGCCCACTCGTTGGAGGAGCTGTCCACGGAGTGCTCGGTCTCGGACTACGGCGGCGGGCAGCCGGACCTCTTCGGCGAGGGTTCCGGTAAGCCGACCCCGATCGCCGTCGAGAACTTCCAGATGCTGCAGGACCGGCAGACCTCCGACTCCCTGTCTGGTCCACGCAACAAGGCGACCCGCGTCAACCTGCTCAACTGGGACGGCAAGGGCTCGCCCCCCGGGATGTTCCCACCGACGGACCCAGAGTCGTGAGCGGCCGCCGACCCAGGCCCAGCCTGCCCGCCGACCAGCTCACGATCGTGTGGCAGTCGGTGTCGCTGCTCCTGGACTACCCCGACGAGGACCTGCTCTCACGTGCGGCGCTCCTCAGGCCGCTGTCAGAGCACCTGCCCCGTGGCATCGGAGACTCCATCCGCGCCTTCCTCGACCACGTCGCAGCCACCCCGCTGCCCGCCCTGCAAGCCGACTACGTCGAGACCTTCGACACCAGGCGCCGCTGCAACCTCTTCCTCACCTACTTCGCCCACGGGGACACCCGCAAGCGCGGGATGGCACTGCTCCGCTTCAAACAGACCTACCTCGGCGCTGGTTTCGAGCTCGACCCCTCGGAGCTGCCGGACCACCTGTGCGTCGTGCTCGAGTTCGCCGCCACCGTCGACCAGCGACTCGGACGCGACCTCCTGCTGGACCACCGCGCCGGTGTGGAGCTGCTGCGTCTGTCGCTGCGGGACATCGCCGCACCGTGGGCGAGCCTGCTCGACGCAGTGGCCGCCACCCTGCCACCGCTGCGTGGTGACGAGCAGGATGCCATCCGTCGTCTCGCGGCGGAGGGTCCGCCGGAGGAGGAAGTCGGGCTCGCGCCCTTCGCCCACCCGGAGTTCAGTCCCGGCGCGGCCACGGGCGCCGCCCCTGCGGCGATCTCCCTGCCCATGCCGTCGTTCCACGGAGCGCGCCCATGACCGAGTTCCTGTTCGTCATCGTTCCCTACCTCTGCCTGACGACCTTCGTGGTGGGCCACCTGTGGCGCTACCGCTACGACAAGTTCGGGTGGACCACGCGATCGTCCCAGCTCTACGAGAACCGCATGCTGCGGATCGGGAGCCCGCTGTTCCACTTCGGCATGCTCGGGGTCGTCGGCGGGCACATCATCGGCCTGCTGGTGCCGCAGGCGTGGACGGACTGGGTCGGCATCAGCGAGCGCGCCTACCACGTGGTCGCCGTCACCGGTGGGCTGCTGGCCGGGGTGATGGCGGTGGTCGGCATGGTCATCCTGATCTACCGACGACGCACCGTCGGGCCGGTCTTCTCCGCCACCACGCGCATGGACAAGGTCATGTATGCGTTCCTCGCGGTCGTGATCGTGCTCGGCATGTGGAACACCGTGGCTGGGTCGATCCTGACGATCGGCGGTGAGTACAACTACCGCGAGGGCGTATCGGTCTGGTACCGCTCGTTCCTCGCGTTCCAGCCCGACGCCACGTTGATGGCGAAGGCGCCGCTCGGCTTCCAGCTGCACGCGCTCGTGGCCTTCGGGCTGTTCGCGCTGTGGCCGTTCACCAGGCTGGTGCACGTCTTCAGCGCGCCGGTCGGGTACCTGACCCGCCCCTACATCGTCTACCGCAGTCGCGACGACGCCCAGCTGGGCAGCCACCGGCCGCGACGCGGCTGGGACCGGGTCGGCTGAAGTTCCTGCCGGCAACACTCGACCGAAAACCCTCGACCAGGAGATGACACCCATGCAGCCCACGTCCCTCACCGAGCTGGCGCGACACCACCTCGAGGCGGCTCGCCAGGCCAACAGTGGTCGCAGTGCCCAGACGCTCCACGGCGGTCAGGACAACGTCCTGCGGCAGACCCTCATCGCCCTGCGCGCCGGCTCGACCCTCGACGAGCACGAGAACCCCGGCGAAGCCACCGTCCAGGTGCTGCAGGGCGGCGTCACCCTCGTCACGGAGGAAACGTCGACGGACGGTTCAGCGGGCGACCTGATGGTCGTCCCCGACACCAGGCACGCCTTGAGGGCCAACGAGGACTCCGCCATCCTGCTGACCGAGGGCAAGCGAAGCACCTGACCACACCTCCGCCGAAGGCCGTGCTCGACCCGCCTCAGTTGCCGATCATGGTGTCGTCGGGGTGAGCCTCCTGCCACGCCACCATGGACGCGTCCCAGTCCTCGCCCCCGAGCGCGATGATCGACGCCGGGAAGAGTCCGTCCTCCTCCTTGGCGATGTGCTCGTGCAGGTCGAAGACCGCGGTCCGGATGCGAACCACGTCGCCCGGGTCGGACAAGTCAGCGGTGGTCAGGAGCTCGTCGAGCTCGCGGTGTTCCCGCACGAGCGGGTCGATGTGCTCCGCGAACAGGGGGTCGCGAGCCAACGCGGCGAACAGACCGCGCTCCTCGCCCTGCCAGTGGGAGCGCAGCACGTCACCCATGGCCCCCAGCAGCGCAGTGGCGCCGGCCAGGTCGCCGCGGTCGATCGCGCGGAGGGCATCACCGCCCAGGTTGGTCGCCTGCTCGTGCTCCGCGATGTAGTCCCGCAGGAGGAGCATGTCTCGACACCCGCAGTAGTGGCACATGGCTCCGTCCCTCCACGGGTCGGACCCGTTGCCCTGATCCTAGGCTCCGCCCGTCCGTGCCGTGATCGGACGGGGTGTCCGACCGCTGGACGATGCGGGCCGAAGGTCCCTTACCCTCCGGCTCGGGCGCTCTGAGCATGGGCATGTGACCACTCCCCTGCTGCTCCCGTTTGCGCGCGGTGACGCGTCCATGGCCGACCTGCTGGGTGGCAAGGGCGCCAACCTGGCTGAGATGACACGGCTCGGCCTCCCTGTCCCCCCTGGCTTCACCATCACCACCGAGGCGTGTCGCCAGTTCCTCGTCACGGGTGAGGTGCCCGTCGAGCTCCCCGACCTCGTCACGGCCGCCGTGCAGACGCTGGAGGGCGAGTCCGGACGGGTCCTGGGTTCCCCGGACAACCCGCTGCTGGTGTCCGTCCGCTCGGGGGGCAGGTTCTCGATGCCCGGCATGATGGAGACGGTCCTCAACGTGGGGCTGACCGACCTGACCTTGCCCGCCCTCGCCACCCGGGGTGGCTGGCACTTCGCCTGGGACTGCTACCGGCGGCTGGTCCAGATGTACGGCCACACCGTGCTCGGCGTGGATGCCGGCCAGTTCGACGACCTCCTCGCGRCTGCCCGGTCGCGGTGTGGGGTGGCCGATGACGCACACCTTCCGACCGATGCCCTGGAGGCGCTGGTCGCCGACTTCCGCACCGTGCTCGTGCACGAGGCCGGACGAGACCTTCCCCAGGACCCCCGTGAGCAGCTCGACGAGGCCATCACCGCGGTCTTCCGGTCGTGGACCGGCGACCGGGCCCGTACGTACCGCGCCCACGAAGGGATTGCGGACACGCTGGGGACGGCGGTCAACGTGGTCGAGATGGTCTTCGGCAACACCGGTGAGCGGTCAGGCAGCGGCGTGTGCTTCACCCGCAACCCCGCGACGGGTGCATCCGGGGCCTACGGCGACTACCTCACCAACGCCCAGGGCGAGGACGTCGTCAGCGGCAGCCGCACCACGATGCCGCTGGACGAGCTGTCGGTCCGCGAGCCGGCGCTGCACGGTGAGCTCCTCAAGCACCTCTCCACCCTCGAGGCGCACTACCGCGACCTGTGTGACGTGGAGTTCACCATCGAGAACGGGCGACTGTTCCTCCTCCAGACCCGGGTCGGCAAACGCACCCCTGCCGCGGCCTTCCAGATCGCCAGCGACCTCGCGACGGAGGGGTTGATCACCCTCGACGAGGCCCTCTGCCGGGTCGACGGCCACCAGCTCGAGGCGTTGCTCCACCCACGCTTCGACACCGTCTCCGGGCGGGAGCTGCTGGCCACGGGGCTCCCGGCCAGCCCGGGCGCAGCAGTGGGATCGGTGGTCTTCGACCCCGCCGACGCGGTGGCCGCGCGCGCCCGAGGTGAGGCCCCCATCCTCGTCCGCGTGGAGACCTCCCCTGACGACCTCGCAGGCATCATCGCCGCCGAGGCCGTGGTGACCGCACGCGGCGGGCTCACCTCCCACGCAGCGGTCGTCGCGCGCGGGCTGGGGAGGACGTGTGTCACCTCGGTCGCGGGGCTGCTGGTGGACACCGCGGCCGGTCGTGCCGTCACCGCTGACGGCGTGGTCATCAGCCGGGGCGACATCCTCTCGGTGGACGGGTCGAGCGGTCACCTCTACCGGGGCGCGCTCGAGGTGCGTCCCAGCCGCGTCGCGCAGGCCTTGGGCGCCGGGTCCGTCGATGAGGACGACTCGCTCGTCCACGCCGTGACCACCCTCCTCGGGCACGCCGACACGCGGCGTGCGCTGCGCGTGCGCGCCAACGCCGAGACGGAGCGGGACGCCCTGTTGGCGCGCCGGCTGGGCGCCGAGGGCATCGGCCTGTGCCGCACCGAGCACATGCTGCTCGGGCCCCGTCGCGAGCTGGTCGAACGCGTCGTCGTGGACGACCGTCGTGCGGACGCGCTGGTGGAGATCGAGGAGATCGCCGTCCGGGAGTTCACCGGCATCCTGCGCGCCATGGACGGCCTGCCGGTCGTGGTCAGGCTCCTCGACCCACCCCTGCACGAGTTCCTGCCCGACCTCGTCGAGCTCACCGCCGCAGCCGTCCACCGGGACGAACGCCACCAGCCCGACGAGACCGAGGACGCACGGCTGGCGACCGCGAGGAGGTGGCACGAGACCAACCCCATGTTGGGGCTGCGCGGCGTGCGGTTGCTGACGGTGCTGCCCGAGCTCGTGGTCGCGCACGTCCGGGCGCTGGCCACGGCCACCGCTCGGCTGCGGGCCGAAGGGTGTGACCCGCATCCGGAGATCATGGTGCCGCTGGTCGCCGTCGAGGCCGAGCTGGTCCTCGCCAGGACCCACATCGAGGAGGCTCTGCGCGGCGACGTCGCCACCGTGCCCATCCCTGTGGGGACGATGATCGAGCTGCCCCGGGCGGCCCTGACGGCGGACACGCTCGCGACGCACGCCGACTTCTTCTCCTTCGGCACCAACGACCTGACCCAGACCACCTGGGGCATCTCCCGCGACGACGCGGAAGCCGGCTTCCTCGCGGCATACCGAGAGCAGGGACTGCTCGCGACGGATCCCTTCACGACCCTCGACCGGGCCGGCGTCGGTCAGCTCGTGGAGACCGCCGTGCGACTCGGGCGCGGGGTCAGGCCCGACCTCGGTCTCGGCGCCTGTGGCGAGCACGCGGGCGATCCGGCGTCCATCCAGTTCTTCGCCGAGGCGGGCCTCGACTACGTGTCCTGCTCACCGCCACGGGTGCCGGTCGCACGGCTCGAGGCCGGGCGCGCGGCAGTCCGCGACGCCAGTGCGGACCAGGCGGACACCCGATGATCGCCCTACGTCCCCCGAGGGGGACCCCGTGACGACGGCGCTGTCGTTCCTGGGCGCCGCCGGAACCGTCACCGGGAGCAAGTTCCTCGTCGAGGCGGAGTCGTCCCGCCTCTTGGTGGACTGCGGTCTCTACCAAGGGGAGCGACGCTGGCGCAGGGCCAACTGGGAGGAGCCGGTGCTGGCTGCGACGAGCGTGGACGACGTCCTCATCACCCATGCGCACCTGGACCACTGTGGCTACCTCCCCGCGCTGGTGCGCCAGGGCTACACGGGACCAGCGTGGGCGACGTCCGGGACCGCGCAGCTTGCGGCCATCGTCCTGCGCGACAGCGCGCACCTCCAGGAAGAGGACGCCCTCCGCGCGGCCTCCGGCGGGTGGTCGCGGCACGACCCGCCAGTGCCCTTGTATGACGCCGCCGACGCCGAGCGCGCCATCGAGCGGTTCGAGCCCAAGCCCTTCGACGAACGGTTCACCCTCACGTCAGGGGGCTCGGTGGCCTTCGCACGCGCCGGGCACATCCTCGGCTCGGCGACCGCGCTGGTCGAGCTCGGCGACAGCAGCATCCTGTTCTCGGGCGACCTCGGCCGACCCGCGCATCCACTCCTTCGACCGCGGTCAGCCCCACCAGCAGCGCGCACGGTGGTCCTCGAGTCCACCTACGGCAACCGCACCCATCCAGCAGTCGACGAGTCGCACGCCGTGCTCGCCGCCACAGTCCGTCGGACGATCGGCCGCGGCGGCACGGTGGTCATCCCGGCCTTCGCCGTGGACCGCACCGAGCTCGTGCTGCTCGCGCTGGCCCGGCTGCGTGCGGCCGGATCCATCCCGGACGTACCCGTCTACGTCGACAGTCCGATGGCGCTGCGTGCACTCGACGTCTACAGCCAGCCGGAGGCCGCCGCCGAGCTCCTCGACGCGGGTCTGGACGAGCTGTCGGTCCTGCACGGTCTGCGAGCGGCCCGCAGCGCCGACGAGTCCAAGGCCCTCAACAACCCCGGCAGCCCGTGCATCATCGTGTCGGCATCAGGGATGGCCACCGGAGGACGGGTGGTCCACCACCTGCGCAACCTCCTGCCCCACGCCCGCAACTCCGTGGTCCTGACCGGCTACCAGGCGGTCGGCACGCGGGGGCGCGACCTCCTGGAGGGCGCCCACGAGGTCAAGATCATGGGGCGCTACGTCCGGGTGCGCGCCGAGGTCGTGGCGGACGACGAGTTCTCCGTGCACGCCGACGCCGAGGAGCTGCTCGGGTGGTTGCAGCAGATGCCGGCGCCGCCCCAGACCGTGTACCTCGTCCACGGCGAGCCTGAAGCCAGCGCAGCCCTGGCCGCCCGCGTCCGGGAGGCGCTCGACTGTGCCGTCGTCGTCCCCCGGTTGGGCGAGCGTGTCCTCGCCGACTAGGGCGGGCACAGGCAGGTCGTCGGGACGGGGCCTCCCGGGCCATGGGCTGCCGGGACTGACCTCGTCGGAGGTGAGCGCGCGGCTCGCGAGCGATGGCCCCAACGAGCTGCCGCCGGCCCGGAGACGGCACCCGGCGTGGCAGCTCCTGGCCCAGATGACGCACCTGTTCGCGGCCATGCTGTGGATCGCGGCAGTGCTCGCCCTGTTCGCGGGCATGCCGCAGCTCTCCGTCGCGATCGTCGTCGTGGTCCTCGTGAACGGTGCCTTCGCCTTCCTCCAGGAGTTCCGGGCCGACCAGGCCGCCAGCCGGCTCCGCGAGCTCGTCCCCGCCCGGGCGCAGGTGCGCCGTGACGGCGTCCTGCGGTCCGTCGCGGTCCGCGACGTGGTGGTGGGGGACGTCGTCCTGACGGTGCCCGGGGAACGCATCTGCGCCGACCTCCTCGTCGTCGAGGCGCACTCGCTCGCCGTCGACGAGTCACTCCTGACCGGGGAGAGCCTGCCCGTCCACCCCACCCCGGGAGCCCAGCTCTGGTGTGGCACCTTCGTGGTCGAGGGCGAGGCCGAGGGTGTCGTCTCCGCCACCGGTGGACACACCCGACTCGCGGGCATCGCCGAGCTCACGGTGTCGTCACCCCCCGGGGTGAGTCCGCTCACCGGCGAGCTGAACCGCGTGGTGCGGGCCGTCGCTCTCATCGCCGCGGCAGTCGGCGTCTCCCTGACCGGGGTCTCGGTCCTCCTCGGCCTCTCCGTCCCGAAGGCCTTCCTCTTCGGTCTGGGGGTCACGGTCGCACTCGTGCCCGAGGGCCTGCTCCCGACGGTCACCCTGTCCCTCGCCCGCGGGGCGCAGCGGATGGCCGAGCGTCGCGTGCTGGTGCGTCGGCTCGAGGCCGTCGAGACCCTCGGCGCCACCACCTTCATCTGCACCGACAAGACCGGCACGCTCACCCTCAACCAGATGTCAGCGGTCGCCGCGTGGACGCCCGCGGGGGGACGGACGAGCTTCACGGCCGCGGGATACGACCCGACCGCCGACCCGGGGGCCACACCGAGCGCACCTGTGCAGACGCTGGCCTGGGCGGCCGCGTCCTGTGTCCGTGGCCGGATCATGCCCGACGCCAAGGGCTGGCGGCCCCACGGCGACCCCATGGAGGTGGCTCTCGACGTCCTCGCCCATCGCCTGCAGGCGCCGCCCTCGCCCGACGCGGACGTGTTGCGCCGGCTGCCCTACACGGCCGAGCGCCGACGGTCCTCGGTCGTGGTGCGGCGCGTCGACGGCCAGGGTGAGGACGTGCTGGTCCTGGGGCCCCCGGACGTCCTGGCGGCCGGGATGTCCGGGGGCGTCCCGGCCCTCCAGCAAGCGGTCGACGAGCTGACCTCCCGGGGGCTGCGCGTCATCGCGGCCGCGCGGAGGACGGCCCCACCCACCTGGCGTCAGGACTCCCCCTCGGAGCTCGAGCGTGACCTCGAGCTGCTGGGCGTGGTGGCCCTCGAGGACCCGCCGCGCTCGGACGTCGCCGGGGCGCTGCGGTCCTGCCACCTGGCTGGGATCCGCGTCGCAGTCGTGACCGGCGACCACCCTGCGACAGCCCTCGCCGTGGCTCGCGAGGTGGGTCTGGCCGGGCCGGGGACAATCGCCGTCACCTCGGCGGAGCTCCCGACGGCTGATGCCGACCTTGCTGCGCTGATGACTCGGGACGACGGCGTGGTGGTCGCTCGCGTCACGCCGGAGGACAAGCTGCGCATCGCACGGTCCTTGCGCGCCGCCGGGCACGTGGTGGCCATGACCGGTGACGGCGTCAACGACGGACCTGCGCTGCGGGCGGCTGACGTGGGCATCGCCATGGGGGCGTCAGGAAGTGACGTGGCGCGTGAGGCCGCTGACATCGTGCTCCTCGACGACCACTTCGCCGGCATCGTGGCCGGCATCGAGCTCGGCCGAGCGACGTTCTCGAACATCCGCCGCTTCCTCACCTACCACCTCACGGACAACGTCGCCGAGCTGGCCCCTTTCGTCCTCTGGGCGTTGTCGGGCGGTCAGTTCCCCCTCGCGATCGGGGTGCTCCAGGTGCTGGCCCTCGACATCGGCACCGACATGCTGCCGGCGCTCGCCCTGGGAGCCGAACCCCCCAGTCGACGCACCATGGTGGGACCGGTGCGCTCCCGCAGACTCGTCACGAGTGCTGTGCTGGGTCGGGCGTTCGGGCTGTTGGGACCCACCGAGGCAGTCCTGTCCCTCTGCGCGTTCGCGGCCGTGCTGTATGCCGGTGGGTGGCGATGGGGCACCACCCCACCACCCGGCCTCCTGGCCGCCGCCTCCGGCGGGTGCTTCCTCGCCATCGCGCTGGGCCAGCTCGCCAACGCCCTTGCCTGCCGGAGCTGGACCCGGCCGGCGTGGCGCAACCGGCTGAAGGGCAACCGGCTCCTGGGATGGGCCCTGCTGGTCGATGTCGCACTGTGCATCGGGTTCCTCGTCACTCCCCCGCTGGCCGACGTCCTGGGCGGTGAGTGGCCACCCGTGCTAGGGCTGGCCGCAGCGGCCGTGACGGCGCTCGGGGTGGTCCTCGTCGACGCCGTGGCGAAGACCGTGGGCCGCCGACGGGCCCTGCGTCGGTGAGGTGCCGGCACCGGCGCCCCGGGGCCCTGCACCCCAGCCCCCCTGCACCCCAGCCCCCCCTGCACCCCGGCACCTGACAGAGTCAGCGCACCGGAAGGTCGCCCCCCGCTACCGCGGGCAGACCCTGGCCAGGCCGTCCAGCGCCTGCTCCACGCTGGCGAACACCGGGACCGCCCCGTGGTGCTGGGGGCTACGGGGGTCAACCGCGACGATGACAGGAGCGGGGCGACCCGTCGCCGCTTCACGGGGAAGCGCACCGATGACCTGCCAGAGAGATCTCTTGCTCAGCACGGCGCTGGGGCGGTGGTCGATGACCACCGCGTCGACACCCGGGTCCTCCTCCAAGGTCTCGAGGACGTCATGGATCTGCTCAGCCGTCACGTCGCGCGGAAGGGCCAGGACGGCTCCGCGGGTGGTGCTCTCAGGGCTGAGGAAGTGGATCCGCATCTCGGAGTGCTGCGTCAGGGAGGGACCGAACATGCTGAGTCGGGCCAGCTGTCGGTTGGCTCCCGCCAGCACCGGCCAGGGTTCGTTGGTGACCACGGCGACCCGCCGCCCGAGCGGTCGCCCACCCAGGGTGAACATCATGGCGAGGTCGGCGAGGTTGCCGGGGGACGTCGCCCGCACTGGTGCGGTGCCCTTGCGCGTGGCCGCTCCGTCGGTGCCGTGGACGTCGGAGCACAGGAGGGCGACGGGCTTGAGGGTGCTGTGCACCTGGGCGAGCTCGTGCAGCAGGGTCGCCGAGGCCGCGCCGCGCAGACTGACGAGGATGACCTCCGTCCGTGGGTCCCGGGCAAACCAGGCGACCAGGTCCTCCACCGCGAGGTCGCAGCCGCGGCCGATGTCGACGATGCCCGAGACACCCAGCCCACGAGCGGACAGCTGCGCTCGCAACGGATCGAGGCTCCCGGCGTCGTCGGTGACGACCGCCACGGTGCCGCCGGCCACCCGGGTGCCCCTCTGCCCGACCTGCAGGCGGACGAGCGGGTCGGTGTTGACCAAGGCCTGCGACCCGGGCCCGAGCACGCGGGCTCCCGCCGCGAGGATGCGCCCCAGCACCTCCGCGGACAACACGTCCGTACTGTGCCGCACGCCGCTGCGACCGCGACCGGATCCGATCAGGGCGATGGCAGGGACCCCCGCCTCAGCACAGGCCAACGCCGCCGGGCCTGCGTCGCCCAACCCGTCGGGGATCAGCGCGAGCTCAGCGCCGGCCGGGACCTCGAACCCGCCACCTGCCCGGTGGATCGGGGACACGGGGACTTCTGGGCGCCCGGACATGGCGACGCGACGACCACGCGTGCCAGGGTCTGACCTCAACACCGCCACGGCGGCCGGTGCCATCAGGGGCCGCACTGCCGCCCCCCGAGCCACCTGCTTCCTGGACTCGTGGGCGGCCACGTAGCCGGGGTCCGCCGCGATGGTGAGGACGACGTCCGCCGTGCCGTCCTGCACCACCGAACGCCACGTCAGCCCGAGGTGCCGCAGGAGGTCGAACATCTGCGCGTTGCCCCCCAGCACCGTTCCCACCATCGTCCGGACCCCGCGCTTGCGAGTCTTCGTCACCAGGGCCTCGACCAGCACCGTTCCGATGCCACGGCCCTGGTCCTCGTCGTCGACCGCCACGGCGAACTCGACGGTGCCGTCGGGGAGCGGGTGGGTCGACCCCACCGCCACGATGCGCGACCCCAGCTCGACCACGGCGGCATCCAGCGTCCGCAGGGGGTCCGCCAACGCCTGCACGTAGAGGGGCGCCGCCGTGGTCGAGGTCGACAGGAAGCGCTGGCGGGCCGACCGAGGGGACAGCCGCCTGATCAGGTCCTCGATCGCCCTCAGGTCTGACGGCGTGACCTCACGCACCGTGAGGACCCGTCCCCCACGCGCGAGAACCTGCTCCATGACCCCACCCTCCCCGGTGTCGCAGACTGCTGGCAGGGACCAATGTCCTGTCCAGGGCAGCCGTGCCGGTTCCAGGCCTCAGGCCATCTGCAGGACGGCCACCCCGGTCACCCGGTCGCCGGCCAGGTCGTCGAGAGCCCGGTCCGCCTCCGAGAACGGGTAGCTGGTCACCTCTGCGGACAGACCCAGGGTGGTGGCCAGCCGAAGCAGGTCAGCGCCGTCCCGGCGGGTGTTGGCCGTCACCGAGGTCAGGTGCTTCTCGAGGAACAGGTGCCGCTGGTAGTCCAGCGCCGGGACCTCGCTGACGTGGATCCCGGCCAGCACCAGGGTGCCACCCCGCTCCAGTGCCTCGAGGCCGACGGGCACGAGCTCACCGGCAGGAGCGAAGAGGATGGCCGCATCGAGCGGCACCGGCGGCGCTGCGCCGGCCGGACCTGCTGAGGCGGCACCCAGCTCCAGGGCGAGCCGTCGCGCCCCCTCACCGCGCGTCAGCACGTGGACCTCCGCGCCCTGGCGCAGCGCGATCTGGGCGGTGAGGTGGGCGCTGGCACCGAAGCCGTAGATGCCCAGCCGGCCCCCGGGCGGCAACCCGGTGCGACGCAGGGCACGGAAGCCGATGATGCCTGCGCACAGCAGGGGTGCCACCTGGAGGGCGTCCAGCCCCGGAGGGACGCGATAGGCGTATGCCGCGGGCACCGTGGCGTACGCGGCATACCCACCGTCGGCGTCCCACCCCGTGAAGGTGCATCGTGGGCACAGGTTCTCGGCCCCGCTGCGGCACCACCGGCACTGACCACACGTGCTGCGCAGCCAGGCGATCCCGGCCCGGTCTCCGAGACGGAGCTCGTGCACGCCGGGTCCGACCCCCACCACCGTCCCCACGACCTCGTGTCCGGGGACGACACCCAGACGGTGGGTCGGCAGGTCGCCGTCGGTCACGTGCAGGTCCGTCCGGCAGACCCCGCAGGCCTCGACCTCCACGAGCACCTCACCCTGGCCCGGGGTGGGGACGGCACGCTCCGTCATCCGGATGCGGGTTCGCCGGCCCGACTCGCCCGTGGCCTCCCACGCCGACATGACGTCGGGGAGGGCGACGGACGACGATCCGCTGCCTCCAGGGTTGCTCATCGTGCTCTCCTCTCACCGTCGCGACGTCGGTGGATGGCTCCACTGTCGTCCTCGGCGGCCAGCGCGGACAGGCCGTTGGTCCTGACTCCGCCGCGCCCCGGGAGACCTGCCCGCCGATGCGGGACCTTCGGCCCGGTTGCCCGGCCCCCGGTGGGACGAGCCTTGGAAGACCAACCACGGCTGGAGGACACCATGAGAGCGCAGCCCGGAGATCGCATCATCCTTGCCGCACCCACCATCGACGGCCCGCTGCGTGACGGCGAGGTGTTCGAGGCACGGGGCGAGGATGGCCAACCTCCGTACCTCGTCCGCTGGAGCGACGGGCACGAGGGACTGCTGTACCCCGGGCCCGGCTCGATCCTGCGGCTCACCTCCCACCCCACGGAGAGCGCCGGCCCAGCCAGGCCGAGAGAGCCCCAGCCGCACGCACCCGGGGAGCATCCGCGGGTGCGGGACTGGCAGGTGAGGGTGTCCATCTTCGGGTCGGACGACGACGCCGAAGCGACGGTCGTGCTGCTGGCCGACTCCCCCACGCACCTGACCGCCCACGGACACAGCCACCGCAGTGTGGGCGACAGGGTCGTCCCCGAGATCGGGGACGAGGTCGCCGTGGCACGGGCCCTGCGGCGTCTCGCGGACCAGCTGCTCGAGACGGCCGCCGATGACATCGAAGGCGTCACCGGTGAGCACGACGTGAGCCTTCGCTCGCGCTGAAGGCAGCCGGTCCGCGGCGCCGTGCACCGCTCCGGTCACAGGACCTTGGCCTCTCGTGCCCGGGGGGCCTCCCACCTAGCGTCAGTGCGAGAACGCACGGAAGGAAGAGAGGGCTGAGCCATGACCGAGACCAGGGTCCACGCCCAGGGCGCCGTCGTCGTGGGTGTCGAGGGGACCGGCAGCGACACCCGGCCCTTGGAGGCTGCCGTCATCCACGCTCGCCTGCACCAACGGCCCCTGCACGTCCTCCATGCCACCGCCATCGGCATCGTCCCCTGGACCCCTGAGCGCCTCGACCGGCAGCGAGCGCGCACCGCCATGGCCCTGGCCCGGGCCCGCGCCCTCGGACCCGACCTCACCGTCACCTCCGCCACCGTGGTCGATGACCAGTCGGCCGCCCTCGTGGCAGCCAGCCGGACGGCCTCCTTGCTGGTCATGGGCGCTGGTCGGCTCGGACGAGCTGGCAGCATCATGCTCGGGGCCACCACCGGCCGGGTGGCCAGTCACGCACAGTGCCCGGTCCTGGTCGTCCCGGAGGACTGGAGTCCGACCGAGGACCTCGCCGTGGTGGTGGGCGTCGACGACGACGAGCACTCCCGTCCCGCAGTGGAATGGGCCTTCGCCGAGGCCTCGGTCCGCCGGGCCCCGCTCGTGGCGGTGCACGCGTGGTGGTGGGAGGCATTCGGCCCGATGGCGTCCGACATCGCTGCCGAGCGTGAGCACGGGGTCGCTGGCTGGGAGGCTGCCGCCGAGTCGCAGCACCTGATGATGGGCGAGATGGTGGCCGGGTGCCGGGAGAAGTACCCGGACGTCGAGGCCAGGACCGAGTTCGTCCGCGGTGAGGCGACGTCCACCTTGGAGGAGGCGTCCCGCGATGCGCAGCTGCTCGTCGTGGGGACTCGCGGCCGAGGCGGTTTCGCCGGTCTGCTCCTCGGCTCGGTGAGCAGCCGCGCGCTGCACCACTCGCACTGCCCCGTTGTCGTCGTGCCCTCCCCGCGGGGTCACCGGGCTGCGTGAGCGGGCCTGCAGGGGCGGGCCCGAGGGTGCGGTCGTGAGGGTGCGGTCGTGAGGGTGCGGTCGTGAGGGTGCGGGCCTTAAGGACCCTTGCCCAGAGCGAGGCGGGCACCCTGCTCAGAGGGAACCCTCGGGCACCACGGCCACCGGACAGGCCGCTGACCGCAGCACCTTGCGGACCGTCGGCGAGCCGATCGTCTCCGAGCGGGGCCCGGCCGGCCGCGACCCCAGCACCACCAGGTCTGCGTCGCCGGCAGTGGTGAGGATCGCCGCGGAGGACTCCTTGCGGATCGACACGCGGTGGAGCTCCACGTCGGGGTACTTCTCACCCCAGCCGGCCAGCGACTCCGCCATGGCCGCCTCCTCATTGCCCACGGACGTGCGCCACAGGTGGGGCGGAGTGATCGCGCCACGCAGCCCGATCCGGTCCGACGCGTGCCACGCGTGGACCGCGGTGAGGCGCAGGCGACGGAGGTCGGCCTGGGCGAACGCGAACCCGATGGCGTCGTGGCAGCCGGCGGACTCGTCGACGCCCACCACGACGCGTCGGACGTGCTCACGGTTGAGGGCCGCCGGACGGATGACCGCCACGGGACAGGCCGCGGCCCCGACCACGGCGAGAGTGGTCGACCCGAGCCGACCGGTCGCCGGGTGGCCGCGTCCATGGGCGCCGACCACCAGGAGCGCAGCCTGAGCCGAGGCGCCGAGCAAGGCGGACCTGCCCGGCTCCGCGGCGTTCGTGCTGCTGACGCGCAGCCCCGGGTCCATGGCGTGCACGCGGTGCACGGCCGACTGGAGGAGGGCTTCTCCCTGGCTCGCCGAGTCGGGGGTCGTCCCGTGGGCGTGCACGAGGTGAATGGCCCGCTTCTCCAGCTGGGCCAGGTCGATCGCCCAGTCCAGCGCCGCCCAGGACTGGGGCGAACCGTCGAGACCCGCGACCAACGCTCCCGGCGCCACCACTGTGCTCATCGAGCCACCACCATGTTCATCGAGCCGCCACCATGCTCATCCCGACGCCTCTCGTCGCTCCGACACGTCCCCCGCCGTCGCAGCGGGTGGATCCAGCCTCCGGGCCCGGCTCCTCGCAGCACAGGGCCGTTGGTCCCTCAGGACCAAGGGCCCTGTGCCCGTCAGGCGGGACCCAGCACGCTGGCACCTGAGAGCTGGCACCTGAGAGAAGAGGTCCTCACCATGTTGGTAGCCGACGTCATGACTGCGCCCGTCGTGAGCATCACGCGCGACCGGCCGCTCGAGGAGGCCATCCGGCTGCTCGGCACCGCAGGGATCAGTGCACTCCCCGTGGTGGACGCACAGCAGGGGGTGGTGGGCATCCTGTCGGAGGCCGACATCCTTCGCCAGCCGCTCCCGCAGGATCCGCGGTCCCACCTGAGACCCGTGGAGCCCTCGCCCCTCACCGACCTCCTCGTCGAGGACGTCATGACCGTGGATGCCGTCTGCGCGTTGGCCCACACCGACTGCTCCGAGGTGGCCCTGGCGCTCGCGGACACCGGGTGGAAGAGCATGCCGGTCGTCGAGGACGGGCGGCTGGTCGGCATGGTGAGCCGCAGCGACATCCTGCGCGCACTGGCCGTGCCCGACGCACTGCTGACCCAGGCCGTCCTCGGTGCCTTCGCGGCAGCCGGCCATCCGGAGTGGGTGGCGGTGGTCCACTCAGGACGCGTGACGGTCGAGCCTCCACCGCCCGACCTCGTCGAGGCCGCCCTGGCGACCGCCTCGACCGTCCCCGGGATCCGCAGCGTCGAGCTCGGGCCGCACCCGAGCGCTCCCGTCACCCCGAGCTGAGGCCGTGACGGGGGTCCGTCACGCGGACGTCGCAGGGGTCACGTCGCAGCAGCCGGCAACGCGCGTCCCGTGATCTGGTCGGAGCGGATCTCGATCCACACGGCACGGTCGACGTCCCCGACCGGCCACAACCCGCCGCTCATCCGGTCGAGCTGTCCGTCGAGCTCTCCCAGGAGCTCGTCGTCCTCGACGACGCAGGCGGTGCCCGTCAGGCTGACGCTCCACCCGGTCGCCGCCGACACGTCGTAGGCGTCGACCTCGAAGCCCATGGGGTCGTGGTCGGCAGCGGCTTCGATCTTGGACCCTCCGCTGGTCCGGAAGCACACGTCCATACCGTGCACGACGTGGTGCACCGGCAGGACCACGATGGCACCGTCCCGGGCGAAGGCGACCCTCCCGATGGCTGCGCCGCGCATCCGCTCCAGGCACTCCTCGGTGCCCATGACCCGCAGACCACTGTGGTCGGTGGGGAGGTCGGTGCTCATCTGACCGGGTCCTGCCCCTGCACCGGGCCAAGACTGCGGTCCTCGGTGTGGACGACGACGAGGGGGCAGGGACGGTCCGCCGAGTGGAGGAGCCCCTGGCTCACCGATCCGACCAACAGTCCCACGAACCCGCCGTGACCGCGGCTGCCCGTCACGATCAGCTGGGCGCCCGTGGCCTCCGCAAGGACTGCGGCGACCGGCACCTGACGGACCAACACCTTCCGGACCGGCACCTCCGGGTACTTGTCGGCCCACGGGGAGATGGCGTCGTCGAGGAGCCGCTGCTCCGCGTGCTCGAGCTCGACGATCTGCTCCTCGGTGAGCCAGGCGACCCCGATCCGCTCCGCGGCGTCGACCCACCAGGCGTGGACGGCGACCACCGAGGCGCCGAGGGCGGCGGCGCGGTCGAACGCGAAGGCGATCGCGGAGTCGTTGGCCGAGGAGCCG
The DNA here is from genome assembly GCF_056405035.1 of Pedococcus sp. P2_A3. Classification (NCBI taxonomy): domain Bacteria; kingdom Bacillati; phylum Actinomycetota; class Actinomycetes; order Micrococcales; family Intrasporangiaceae; genus Pedococcus; species Pedococcus sp. P2_A3. The sequence goes on from NZ_JBFUCW010000020.1 coordinate 84,676, forward strand.
TCGACAGCCACGACGATCGGCGCAGTCGCGGGGAGCTCGAGCTCGCGGTCGACCACCACCACGGGGCACGCGGCGTGCGCCACCACCTGTGCGGACGTCGATCCCGAGAACGCCTCTCGGACCGCAGAGTGGACCCGGCGACCCACGACGACCAGCGCGGCCTCGCGTGAGGCGTCGACGAGGAACGCGGCCGAGGTCCCGACCGACGAGTCGACCGTGACCTTCGTGCCCGGTGCGCGCTGCGCGGCATAGCTGCGCGCCTCCGAGACCATCTGACCCGTGAGGTCGTCGGGCCACGGTGACGCCGCCCCGAACCCGGGAGCGGCGAGGTAGACGATCCCGCGCGCCACCAGCAGGTGCAACGGCGCGTGCAGCCGGGCAGCCTCGCGGACCGCCCAGTCGAACGCAGCATCACCGGTGCCGAAGCTGTCGTAGCCCACGACCACGGGGCGGCCAGAGACGTTGGTGTCCATCGAGTCCTCCAGGGAAGCGCACGGCTTGGGTAGGACGAGCCTGACACCGGCGAACTCCTGCTCACAGGGCCGTTGGTCCCGCCGAGGGCGTGCTCGACCTCTCGAGGAAACAGAGGTCGCACACCACGTCCAGCGACGCCGGCTCCGCAGTCGGCGCGACGTGCGTCGGCTCCCCTCCCGTCAGGCCGAACCGCTGCTGCGGGGGTCCCTGGTCCCGTCGGTGTGGGACGCGTGGCCGGCGACGTAGACAGCCGCCTGGGTGCGGCTCTCCAGGCCCATCTTCGCCAGCACCGACGTGACGTAGTTCTTCACCGTCTTCTCCGCCAGCGACATGGCCTGACCGATCTGGCGGTTCGTGAGGCCCTTGGTGATGTGCTCGAGGATCCGGCGCTCCTGGGGGGAGAGCCCTGCGAGTCGAGGGTCCTCCACGTTGTGCCCCCACTGCGCCCGCAGGCGCTCCACGACCCCGCTGTCCAACAGCGACTCCCCCGCGGCGACCCGACGGATCGAGGCCACCAGGTCGTTGCCCCGGATGTCCTTGAGCAGGTACCCCATCGCGCCGGCCAGCACGGCCGACTTCAGCGCGTCGTCATCGTCGTAGGAGGTGAGGATGATGCCCGCCACGGACGGGTCCACGGACCGGACGTCGCGGCACACGTCGATGCCCGAACCATCGGGCAGTCGGGCATCGAGCACCATCACGTGCGGGCGCAGCGCCGGGATGCGACGGGTCGCCTCGTTCGCGCTGGCCGACTCACCCACGACCTCCAGGTCGTCCTCGACCTCCAGGAGCTCCCGCAGGCCACGCCGCACCACCTCGTGGTCGTCCAGCAGGTAGACGCGAATCACCATCGGCACCCTTTCGTTGTGGGGACAGCGTAGGGCGTCGGATCACAGTCCGCCGTCCCGCGTCACGGCGACCGGCAGGGTGGCCTGCCGGAGCACCGCTCGGCTCACGGAGCCGAGCATCAGTCCCGCGAACCCACCGTGGCCCCGGGAGCCGACGACGACGAGTCCCGCCTCCCCGCACTCGGACAGCAGCGCCTCCCCCGGCCGCCCTTCGGGGGTGCGGGGGACGGTGTGGACCCCGGGGTGGCTCTCAGCCACCTGCGCCATGGCGTCGCGGACGCAGGCCGCTGCGGTCTCGTACTCGGCGGCGACCAGGTCGGCAGCGCGCGCGGGGTCGTGCCAGAGGTCACCCATCCACGGCTCCCGCTCCGGGCTCACCCACGTCGTCACGATGACCAGGTCCGCACCGGCGGCGCGCGCCATCGA
>NZ_JBFUCW010000021.1:0-83087 GCF_056405035.1 Pedococcus sp. P2_A3
TCCCCAGATCCAGGGTCGGTACGCCGAGCTCGGCGGCTACACCGTCGGCTTCGAGACCTATCCGGAAGACGCGGACCCTGCGCCGCTCTTCGTCGGGCTGGCGGACAACCGTTGCCAGTGCCCCCACTGGGGCGTCGTCCAGTCCGGCCAGATCACGTTCCGATGGGCCGACCACGTGGAGACCTACGCTGCCGGTGAGGCCTACTACGCAGCGCCCGGCCACCTGCCGCTGGTCTCGGCCGGCACCAGCGTCGTCGAGTTCAGCCCGACCGACGCTCTCGGCGAGACGATGGCGGTTGTCGAGCGCAACCTCGCCGCAGCGGGAGCGGGTGCGAGATGACGACCTCGACGATGTCATTGTCRCCCACCGTCCAGACCAGCCTCGACAAGTTCGTCGAGTTCCTCGAGAGCGGAGGCATTGCCCCCGAGGGCCTGTTCGCGCCGACCGTCTTCGGCGACCTGACCTTCCCGCACTGGCGCATCCAGACTGACGGTGCGGACGAGCTCATCGCCGGCCGGCGGCGGCTGCATGCCCCGCCCGGGCGCGTCCGGCTGGAGCGGGTCACGCCCACGGAGACCGGCTACCTGATCAAGCTGGAGGAGCGCTGGGACGATGGCGGCCAGCAGTGGTACTGCCGGGAGGGCTTCATCCTCGACCTCGACGAGAACGGTGCCGTTTCTGACTTCACGCTCTACTGCACCGGCGACTGGGACGAGGACCGCCAGCGCGAGCACGCGAGCACGGTGACCCTGCTGCGTCCGTAGTGCCACCATGGAGCCTGTGGGACCCACCGCGGGGGACCTCCCGAACCCGGCAGGCCAGGCGCTGCGCCTGGCTGAGACGTATGTCTTCGGCACCGAGCCCGGCAGGATCCCCGCGGTCCTGCACGAGGCCTTCGAGGCCTCCAGCGACGACCGCGCCCGCGCCCGGCTTGGCGCCACCCTGGCGCGCTGTTGGGCCTACGCCGGGGCCCACACCCGCGCGGTCCCGTTCGCGGATGCCGCCCTCACCCACGCGGCCGCAACCGGTGACGGGGCACTCCTCGCCGATGCGCTCGACGCCGCGCTGGCCACGCACTGGGGGCCCGACGAGCTGACGGTCCGCACGGGGTTGGCGCGGCAGCTCGACGATGTCACCGCCCACCTCACCGACGTGGAGGCACGCACTCAGGCCCACCTGTGGATGCTCACCGTCGCGATGGAACTGCTCGACCTACCGGCGATGAACCGCCAGATGCGTGCCCTGGAGGTGCTCGGGGAGGAATCGTCGCGAGCGATGTTCTTCGCGGCGTCACGACGCCTCACCCTCGACCTGCTTCGGGGGCGGACGGACACCGCCGCAGCACTCGTCGAGCTGGCAAGCAGGGCCTTGGAGCCAGCCGGGCTGGCCGACGGCTGGCTCGTGGTTTCCGGCATGCGTGGGTATGCCGCGGTCCACAGTGGCGACCGGGCCACGGCCGCCGAGCTGGCCCAGTTGGCAGAGGAATTCGCGACCGCTGAAGGCATCCGCGAGCTCTACGCCGAGGCGGCCTGGATGTGGGTCGGCGCGGGCGAGATCGAGCGCGCGCACGCGCTGGCGGCGACCTTCGATTTCGGTGTGCTGGCTGCACTGCCGCGCGACTTCAGCTTCCTGCCGACGGTCCAGCTGGTCCTGGACGTCGCTCTGCAGGCCGACGACGCTGACCTCATCGCTCGGGTTGCACCTCTGCTCGCGCCATACGCCGGCCGGCCAGTTGTCGCCTCAGGTGGGGTGATGTTCCACGGCGTCACCGACGACACGCTCTCCCGAGCCGCGGAGCTCCGCGGCGATCACGCGCAGGCCGCACGCCTTCGGGCGCAGGCGCTGGCGACGTACACGCGGATCGGCGCCACCTGGTGGCACCAGCGGCTCGAGCAATGGGCTCCCACGGTGCCGGCGGTCGGCAGCGTGAGCCGGACGACGGACAGCCGGATGACGCTGCGTCCCGGCCCTCCCGGGACGTGGCTGGTCGGCCACGGCGGCACCACGACCCCAGCGCCAGCACGCAAGGGAATGGCCCACCTGCACGTGCTGCTCTCCCGGCCGGGCACCGGGATCGACGCCTTCACGCTCGCCGGGGGTGCCGTGGCTGAGAGCGACCTCGGAACCCGAGCCGACGCAACGGCGCTAGCCGCCTACCGCCGTCGCCTCCGACAACTTGATGAAGCGCTCGATGCCGCCGACGCGACCGGCGACTCCACGGGCGCGGAGACCCTGGTCGCGGAGCGAGCCGCACTGCTGGCCGAGGTCTCGGCGGCCACCGGACTCGGTGGACAGCCCCGGCACGTCGGAGGCAGCAGCGAACGCGCCCGCGTGACAGTGCGCAAGGCGATCGTCTCTGCCATCGACACGATCACGACTGCCGATCCAGTCGTCGGCCGCCACCTGGCAACCCACATCCGGACCGGCTTCACCTGCAGCTACGAGCCGGACGCCGACCATCCGTCGACCTGGGAACTGTGACCCTGCCCTGAGGACGACCGAGGACAAGCCGCATCACACCGAGCGGTAGGCGGCCACCACTGCCCCGACTGACTCAGGTCCATGAGGCGGGGTAGACATGCCCCATGCGTATGGGAAGAGTCGACGTCCGGCCCCTCGGTGGCGCTGCAGGCTGCCTCACGATGATCCTCGTGTCAGTGCTTCTGTCGGTCGTGCTGACGGTCGTGCTCAACCTGCTCGTGCGCTGAGCTACGCATCGCAGCTTCGGCGAGTCAGGCGGCGAGCATGATCCCGACGAACAACGTGGCAAGCGCAGTGAGTCCGGTGAGCGCCCCGAAGATCGCCATTGCCTTGCGCGAGGCCACTCGAGCGTGCAGAAAGGCGGTCACGCCGGAGGCGATCACCAGGGTGTACTTGACCATCAGGGTGTGCTGGTATGCCGGTCCCTTGTCGCCCTCCGCGAGCACGTTCCAGATTCCGGTCAGCAGCAAGACCCCGAAGGCGGGCCAAGCGATTCGGTTGAAGGCATTGGCGGCAGCCTTCGGCACGTCGGTCCCGGCCACGCGAAGCGCCGGGACCAGTGCGGCGAGAGTGATCTGGCCCCCGACCCAGACCGTCGCGGCCAGTACATGCAGGAAGAGGCGCAACGTCTCCAGGTTCACAGGACTCATGCTGGGAGAGCCTGCCACGTCGCCGACAGACTTCGTGAGGTGCCCCCGCGGACGCCCGCGGGGTTTCGGGCTTCGGTGGCACGCCGCTAGCCTGCGAGGGTGACGCCTCACGTCGCAAGCAGACCCGTCCCTGAGGGGGAGCCATGGGCTCGGTCCGTGCTCGCACAGCTGGCCGATGTGCCAGGCGCCTATCGGGCGGGGCTGGCGCTCGCGGAGGGCGGTGGGCGACGGCTGTTGTTCACCGCGAGCGACCGCGACGGCGGCAGCAGCATCCCGTGGTGCGAGATCGACGCCTATGAGGACGTCCCGCTGACCCACACCGTACGCACCGGGAAAGCCGTGCTGGGGTCACTGCACGAGCTGGCTCGCCGCTATCGGGCATTCACCGAGCGCCAGCCCCCGAACACGCGAGCGCTGGCAACGGTCCCCATCGTCGCGGCCGGCCACGTCCTCGGCGGATTCGCGTTGTTCTTCGACACGCCGCAGCCCTTCGACCAGCCACAGTTGATGGACCTGGAGAAGCTGGGGGCACGGCTGGGCGCTGAGCTCCGCCGGATCCAGCGGGCCACCACCCGGGCCAGCCTGTCCTTGCAGGCAGAGCCGGTGCCCGAGGGTGCCCGCGCGGCCACCTTCTCCGTCACTGCGGACCCCCAGGCAGTCGCTCATGCGCGCCACTTCGCGTCCAGAACCCTGACGGCATGGGACGTCGACGGAGCCACGATCAGCAGCGCCCTCCTGTGCCTGAGCGAACTGGTCACCAACGCCGTGATCCACACCGAGGCCGGCTGCGAGCTTCGCCTCGTCCTCGACGAAGGGGTGCTCACCACCACCGTTCGCGACAGCGGCTCGAACGTCATCATCGATCCCACCCACGTCAGTCAGGATCCGTTGGCCGTCCACGGTCGGGGGCTGCAGCTCGTGGACGCCTTCTCCACGAGGTGGGGTTCCCAGCTGGACGCAGGAGGGATGGCTGTGTGGTTCGTGCTCGAGCCGGCGCAGCCAGCCGAGTGAGCAATGCGTCCACCGGTCACCCTGCACACTTCGACATACGCACGCGGTTCGCCGCAGCTCGCCACGAGTCAGTGGAGGGTCTCCTGGTCGTGGCACATCTGGACGAACTTCGCGATGCGCGCGGCCCGAGTCTCCGGCCGCTTCGCCTCGTGGACGCGGTAGAGGATCGCAAAGCGGTTGGAGCCCGAGAGGGTGTCGAAGAACGCCTTGGCTTGCGGGTCGGTCGCGAGCGCGGCAGCCAGGTCCTCGGGAACGGTCGCGCTGTTCTGGCCGGCATACGCCGCCGCCCACCGGCCGTCCGCCTTGGCCGCGTCGACCTGTGCCTGACCGGCGGGGTGCATGCGACCCGCCTTGATCAGCGCCTCGGCCTTGTCCCTGTTGATCTGCGACCACGTGCTCCGCGGCCCGCGCGGGGTGAAGCGCTGCAACCAGTAGGACTCGTCGTGTGCCCGCTTCTGCCCGTCGATCCAGCCGTGGCAGAGGGCGATCTCGAGCGCCTCGGCGTAGTTGACTGTCTCTGCCGCGCCCACCTTCCCGATCTTGAGCCAGAAGCCTCGATGGGGGACGCGCTGTTCGGCGAACCATGCCTCGCAGTCGGGCACACTCGCGAACGAGATCACTGGCTGGCCAGCCAGCTCCTCGGGCGTGTYGTCGCCTGACATGCTGCGATCCTGTCACCGCTCACCGACAGAGCTCTCGTCAGGTCAGCCTGGGATGCACCGCTGAGTTCCGGAGCCCGGCGCGGTCTCTTCTTCGCCCCACCCCACCAGCGATCCAGGAGTCCCCATGCGCAAGGTCGTGCTCTACACCCTGATGTCCCTCGACGGGGCCGTTGACGACCCGGACCGGTTCTTCGCCTCGAGCCAAGAGCAGGCCGAGGTCCCCGAGTTCGATGCCGTGATGGAGGAGAACGAGGCGAGCGTCATCGCGACGCAGGATGCGGTCCTGCTCGGTCGGACCATGTACGACCAGTGGTCACGGTTCTGGCCCACTGCGAAGTACGAGCCGTTCGCCAGCTTCATCAACGGCGTGCGGAAGTACGTCGTGACGTCATCGCCCTTGTCGACGCCATGGCACAACGCCGAGGCGGTTCATGGCCCCCTGGCGCAGGTCGTCGGTGACCTCAAGGCTGGGACCGGCGGCGACATCGGTGTCCACGGCAGCGTCCAACTGGCCCAGTCGATGCTGGCCGCGGGGCTCGTCGACGAGCTCCAGCTGGTGGTGGGGCCGACGGTCGGGTTCAGCGGACGACGCCTGTTCTCCGGTGTCGACGGCACCCGGCAGCTCGACCTCGTCAGCGCCAGACCCACGCCGAGTGGAGCACTGCTGCTGAACTACCGCGTGGGCTGAGCAAACGACGACGCCGGCCGAGTGTCCTTCGTATGCTCCCGGTGTGTCCAACCCGGCTCTCAAGGCGTGGCCTCCTCTCGTCGCCGACGGCTGGCGCAAGCGCGCCGACGCCTTCTACACGCTCCCCCTCAGTCCGGGAGTCAGCGGGCTGCTGGCGCTCGCCACCAACCGCGGGTTGCCGCACCAGTGGCGGCTCAACCCCTGGGTGGGAGTCATCCATGAGCGCGTGAACGCCATTGCCAGTGCACTCACCGCGGCCACGGCGAAGAGCCCGTACCCCCAGCCGACCATCCGCCACAGCCTCGTCGCGCTCCTGGATGGGCCGGATGACCTCACGCGTGATCGTTGGCTGATCGCGGCCGCGGCCCCGGAGGCCAATGAAGCCGTGAGCCACGAGGTGGCCCGTGCTGTGCGGGGATTCGGGCTCCCGTGGATCGAGCAGCGGACCAGTCTCGACGCGATGGTCCGTGAGCTGCGCGCAGGCCATGGACCGATGCGGCTCACGCCCTATCTGACCGCCGCGCTGTGGCTGCAGGGCGACGTGGCGGCCGCGGAGGAGCGCCTGACCGAGATCGCTGCGCGGTTCAGTGGTCCCCCTCCAGAGGTTCCGGAGCCGCTGCGCGGCCTCCGGGTGACCAGCTACGGATCCTCCGCGCCCCCCGAAGGCTGGCCACGCCACGCTTTCGATGCGTTCGCGGCGAGACTGCGCGAAGGCATGGAGCAGTACCCGCAGGGTCCACCGGAGCACTGGCTTCCTCGACCGGACTGACCCTCCCGAGGATGCCTCGGTGAAGTCAGCGCACGACGCGCCAGACGCTGGGCGCCGTCCCGTGGTCGCGCTTGAAGGCGCGGCTGAACGCCTCCTCCGACTCGTACCCGACCCGCGGGGCGATCGCGGCGACAGGCAACGTCGTGGTCCGCAGGAGATCCTCAGCCACGTGCATCCGCCAGCCGGTGAGGTAGCGGATCGGTGCGAGCCCGAGCGCCGCCCGGAATCGTTCGTCCAACACGGTGGATGAGGTGGTGGCCTCCCGGGCGAGGTCCGCGAGCGTCCACTTGCGGCCGGGATCCCCATGGATGGCAGCCAGCGCGGGCGCAACGACCGGGTCGCGGAGCGCGCCCAGCCAGCCGGTGTCCGTCGTCGGCGCGTTGGCCAGGTGCAGCTTGAGGACCTCACGCAGGAGCAGTTGAGGTATGTCGGTCGGTGCCGCGATGCGGTCGTCGGCGAGACTCGTCTGCTGGAGGACCAAGTCGCTGCTGGCCCTGACCCACGAGCGGATCGGCCCCTCGGGCGGCGTGACGACGAACACCGGAGGGAAGACACCGAGGCCCGGGTCGAACAACCGGTCGTCACACGCGAGGAAGCCGCACACGAGCTCACTGCGCGCGCCGCCGAGGCCATGGACGATGTGCGGCAAGGCATTCCACGGCGGTGGGTCGATGAGCTGCATGACGGGGACGATCTCCGCCGTCTCGTGCCCGCCCATCCGGTGCTGGTCGTTGTAGGGCAGCACGATGACGTCGCCCTCGTGGGCCCAGACCCTGTGGGACCCAGCCTCGACCCAGCAGCTGCCGGAGACGACGACGTGGAAGATGACGATCTGCGCAGCGTCGGGAGCCAACACCGCGGCCAGGTCGTGCGACGCCATCGACTCGTACGCCCACGCCTCGGTGTACTCGCTGTGCAGGAAGATCGCCCCGGTGAGGCGGATCCGTGCGAGGGCACCCGCCAGTCCGGCGGATCGGTCAACTGGTGCGGCATCCCGGTCATGGTCCGAGCGCGCCGTGGTCATGAGACTGAGTTTGTCACCACGACACACGGGAATCAGCACACGAAGGAGACCGCGATGACGCACTACGGGGATGGGCGACTCTGATGTCGCGCGCCGAGCGGTTCAACGCGAGCGACTTCTCCCGCTGGGTCAATGGACCCACCGGCCGCGCCTTCCGGCTGGGGGCCGGCGTGACCTGGTTGGCGTTCGGCATCCTCTTCCTCGACCGCTGGTGGGGGATTGCGGCGGTGGCCTGGAGCGTCTTCCCGCTCTCCGCCGGGCTGCTCGACATCTGCTGGATCAGTGCCGCCCTGGGTGGGCCCTTGCAGGGCAGGACGATCCGGGCGCGGCAAGGGGTGCACGCGTCGTGACGGGGCCCACCCTCACTGCTAGGAGATGGCGGTGCCGGCGATGTGGGTGTTGAACGGCACGAGCGGCGACCGGATCCGGTAGTGGGTGAGGTCGACGCTCGTGAAGCCGGCTGACTCGACCGCCCCGGCCAGATCCCTTTCGCAGGAGCAGCCTTCGAAGACCCACGCCCACGGCCGACGCAGGATCCTCTGCACGACGCGCGTCGGAGTGCCGGACTTCGCCGCCACGTGCTCGGCGAAGCTGAACCGCCCACCGGGCCGCAGGATGCGACGGACCTCGGCCAGGACCGCGTCGGGGTCGCGGACGCTGCACAGCACGAGGCTGGAGATCACCGCGTCGACGCTGGCATCGGGCAGGTCGATCCGCTCGGCGACGACACTGTGGATCTCGAGGTCGACGTCATGGGCGCCAGCCGCCTGCCGGAGCCGGGCGTGCATGTGGGGGTTGGGTTCGATCGCGACCAGGCGAGCCCCGGGCGGCAGGTAGCGCAGGTTCGCTCCGACGCCCGCGCCCAGCTCGACCACGGTCGACGGGAGGTYGGCGAACGCCGTGGACTTGCGGGCGTTCATGTGCCAGTTGATGTATCCACCCATGAGCCAGAAGAAGGCGGAGTTGAAGCGCCCGCGAACGGGGTGCTCGTCGAACGGGTCGGCGTCCGTGCGGGTCTCGGCGCGCGTGGTCGTGGATGTCTCGAACTGCTTGGGGTGAATGGTCATTCGTCGAGCCTGCCGGACGTGGGGTGACGCCGTCAGCAGTGGAAATACCGCAGTTGCGAGGGTCAGTCCGCCCGGTTGGACGAGACGTACCAGGCCGCGATCTGGGCTCGGGACCGGAAACCCAGCCGGGCGCGGATCCGTTCGACGTGCGACTCCGCGGAGCGCTCGGTGATGACCAGCGCGTCGGCGATCTGCCGATTCGACCGGCCCTGCGCCACCAGCTCCGCCACCTCCATCTGGCGCTGGGTCAACGAGGGCCGAGCTGCCTCGCGTTCCAGTGGGGGCAGGCCCAAGCCGTGACGCATGGCGTCCAGCACCGAGTGCGAGTCACCGGCGAACGGGATGTGGGTCCGTCCCGGCAGCACGGTCAGCGTGGCGCCGTCGATGCCTGCGGCCAGGCGTTGGCCCTCGGCAAGGGGCACGGCTCGATCGCCCTCGCGGTGGATGACCGACGTGCGTGCAGTGATCCTGCTCAGGTCGCCGGACACATCGATGGCGTAGCATGCCGCCAACAGCCGGTGCGCCCAGGCTGCGGGCGCGGACTCGCGCTGGTAACGCGAGAACATCCGGCGGAACCCGGCCTCCGCGTCGGGGGCGAAGATCTCGGTCAGGACGTCCGACGCGAATCCCCAGTGTTGGTCGACCAGCCCGAGCACGTGCTCTCGCACGGCAGGGTCGGCCACGCCGTCGCCGTCGACCCAGCCGCCGTAAAGGACCAGCCGATCCACCGACTCCGGATGGCGGGCAGCCCACCTCACCGCCAGTGGTGCGCCGAACGAAGCGCCAACCAGGTCGAAGGGCTCGACCCCGACCCTCACCCCGGCGGCGGTCGCGACGGCCTGGAGGACCTCGAGCTCCAGCTCGACCACGTCGGTGCGGGTGGTCTGTCCGGAGAGGCCGCAGCCGGGCCGGTCGTACCGCACCAGGGTCCGGCCGGTCGCGAGCCCTTCGTAGAACTGCCGCTCCGCCGGAACCGCCCACCCCAGGTCGAGGTGGGAGACCCAGCCCGGCACGTAGATCGCCACCGGGCCCTTGCCTGCGACAGCGAACCGGATCACTGTGCCGTCCGCCAGGGTGGTCTCGCCGAGCTCTTGCTCCACGGTCGACATCATGCCGTCGAGGACGCGGTGAAGACGACCCGGGGAGTGAGGCCCCACCCGTTGTCAGCGGGGCGGTTGACAGCAGCACCCGACAGGTCGACCTTGGGGTGGTCCGAGCGCCGAGCCCGAGGAGGACACGTCATGGCCAGCTCGATCTTCGCCCGGATCGGCACGATCAAGGGCGAGTCCAAGGACGCGAGGCACAAGGACGAGATCGAGGTCCTCTCCTGGGCCTGGGGCCTGTCCCAGTCGGGTGCCACCGGGCAGGGAGGCGGTGGCGGCGCCGGCAAGGTGAGCTTCCACGAGTTCACCTTCACCCACCACGTCGACAAGGCCTCGCCGAGCCTGATGAAGGCCTGCGCCACCGGCGCGCACCTCAACGACGCGACGATCACGGTGCGCAAGGGCGGCAGGGGTCAGCAGGAGTACCTCGTCATCACGATGACCGACCTCCTCGTGACGAGCGTGTCGACGAGTGTCACCGCAGAGGGCGACGCCACCCTCGAGAGCGTCGGGCTCTCGTTCGCGAAGGTCGACCTCGAGTACAAGCCGCAGAAAGCAGACGGCTCGCTCGACGCCGGCGTCCACTTCAGGTACGACCTCAAGACGCACAAGGAGGGATAGCCGGCGCCGCGCGAGCCGCGCTGGGCCTCAGCGGTTTACGGCTCTCCGCCGCCCCCGGCCAGGAAGCCGGTGTGACCGTTGCAGGAGTCTCCCGGCTGGAAGCCGGAGGCCTTGAGGTCCTGCACGGTGGCGCCGTTGGCCCGCTCCGCCTGCTGCACGTGTCCCCAGTTCTGGGGCGGTGCTCCACCGGGTCCGGGGAAGCCGGCACCATCGCCGTCCTCCAGACCGGAGAACGCACAGATGGAGTTGGCGTGGGCCGACCCGAGACCCTCACCGCCAGGTGGCTTGCCGCTGCCGGTGATCTCGCCGGCGCTGGCCGCCGACATCCCGACGAGAACGAGCGCCCCGGCGAAGGCCGGGACGATGACCAGACGAGAAAGGCGCATGGTGCTCCTCCGATTGCGGATGTCCGCCCTGCCCATCGCGGGGCGTGCCCCGACGCTAGAGCCAGCCCCGGTGGCACCGCCTCCACCTGCGCCATTAGAACTTCTGCAGTGTTCAGGGTGACATTTCAGGGCAATCTCGCCCAGCCGTCCCGTATTTCGGTTGCCGACGACCGGTCGGCCATGGACCCTCGGCACATGACCACAGCTGCCTTCGAACCGCCGTACGACCAGCTGCTCGCCACCGCCGCGCGGGTGTCACGGGAGCGACCCGAGGTGGATCCCGACATGGCACGGGAGGTGTTCGAGGAGGCGGCGACGTTGCTCTACAACGGGCTCGCCCTCGACGGGCTGGACGACCACGACGCCCACCTGGTCGTCGCAGGGCTGTGCGAGGACCTCGTGTCCGGCGCCCCGAGTGAGGCGGTGCGCCGACGTCCGCAGTCGGTGCTCGACGACCCGGGCGAGCTGCACGACCCCAGGGGCGTCGCCGCGGCATACGAGATCAGTGCTCGGGTCCTGCAGCTCTGAGGAGCCGCACGCGCGGCAAACCCGCCAGCGCGCGTGCGGAGTTTGAGTGATCCGACGGACCCTGGTCCGTCGGATCACTCAGACTCGCGGGGGTCAGGGGACCCTCGGGCAGTCCTACCCTCGGCGGAGCAGCGCGYCGGCGAAGGACCCTGCGGCGGGCAGTGACGGCAGGAGGGCGGCCTGGTAGGCGTGGTAGACGTCCGGCTTGCCGGCCCAGACGGTCGACGCGGGACGGTTCGACGGGTCCAGCTCGTGCCGCCAGGAGCCGTTCGTGCGGTCGATGAAGTGTCGTTCCGCCTGGGCCCACCACGCGGCATACCAGTCTCGGTATGCCGCGTCGTCGACCTGGAGCCCCAGCGCCCAGGCCGCGCCGATCCCCTCCGCGAGCACCCAGTGCAGGCGGTTGCGCACGACCGGCTGCCCGTCGAAGTCGGTCGTGTAGACGAAGCCGTCCTCGCCGTCGACGTGCCAGCCGGTGCCGACCGCGGTGTCGAAGAGCGACACCGCGTCGTCGAGCAGCCATGCCGGTGCGGCGTCACCGAGGGCGGCGCGCAGGTGCAAGGAGAGGCGCGACCACTCGAGGAGGTGGCCGATGGTGACGCCGTAGGGGCGGAACTGGTCGTTCGGCTGGTCACGGTTGTAGTCGGGCTGCGGCTGCCAGTCAGGGGTGTAGTGCTCGACCAGTCGCCAGTCGTTGCCCCGGGCGAACCCGTGCACGACCTGCTCGGTGATGCGCGCGGCCTGGGCCCTCGGCGCGGCATCACCGGTCACCTCGTGCACCGCGAGCAACGCCTCGACGGTGTGCATGTTGGCGTTGGCGCCGCGGTAGTCCTCGGGGGTGCGCCACCCACGGTCCCAGCTCTCCATCGCCAGGCCGTCTGACTCGCTCCAGAAGTGCGTGGCGAAGACGTCACGGGCGTCGTCGAGGAGGGCCTGCCCATCGGGGTGCCCGGCCGCAGTGGCGCTCGAGGCGGCCAGCAGCACGAAGGCGTGGGCGTAGCACTCCTTCGTCGACGACACCGGCTCGTGCGTGGTCGCGTCGACGGCGCTGAACCAGCCCCCGTGCTCCGGGTCGCGGAGCGCCCCGCGCAGGGCTCGGACGCCGTGGTCGAGCGCCGCCTCTGCCTCGGCGTTCCCCTGCATCACCTCGAGCGCCGCGACGTGCGTCATCCGGCATGTCAACCACGCGTGCACCGGTCGCTCGAGCTCGGGTGCGCCATGGTCGTCGAGCCAGGCGAAGCCACCGGCCGGGTGGACGGACCCACGCGCGAAGCTCCACAGCCGTCGGCGCTCACCCGCCAGCCAGGCCTCGTCGGGAGCGGACGGCAAGGGCGCGGACGACATGCGTGGATGGTATGCCGCGTGGCGCCGCAGGGCGCGGGGCGCTCCTAGCGGGTGCCACGGCACGCACTAGGGTTTGGGGCGTGCTGAGGACGACGGCGGCGGTGGTCGCGGGCAAGGCGGCGAGGGCTGTCTCGCGACTGCGGGGCGGCGGTTCCGCGCTCCCGGGTCTGGTCGCGGAGCGCGTCGACCCCGGGTTCCTGGCCCACGCGCTGGCCGACGTGCCCGGCGGGATCGTGGTCGTCACCGGGACGAACGGCAAGACCACGACCACGAAGATGCTGGTCGCGGTGCTGCGAGCGCACGGCCGGACCGTCTTCACCAACCCGACCGGCTCGAACTTCACCCGCGGCGTCATCTCGTCGATGCTCGGGGAGCTGCCCCTGCGGGGCCGGCTGGTGGCCGACATGGCGGTGCTCGAGCTCGACGAGGCGCACGCGCTCAAGTTCGCCGCCGCCGTCCGGCCCACGCACGCCCTGCTGCTCAACGTGGCCCGTGACCAGCTCGACCGCTTCGCCGAGATCGACCACACCGCCCAGCTGCTGGCGTCGCTGGCCGAGCAGGCGACCACCGGCGTCGTGCTCAACCTCGACGACTCCTTCGTGTCGCGGATCCGCGACCGGGTCGGCGAGGGCGTCGCCGTCCGCTACTTCGGGGTGGACGCCTCGATCGCCGACCGGCTTCCGGAGCTCCAGGAGCAGGACGTGCGGTTCGAGGACGACTTCGTGCCGCCGGTCGCGGGCCCTGAGGACGGCCTGCTCAAGCCGAGCGACGAGCGCACCTTCGAGGTGCTGTTCGGTGCTGGCGACGGCGGGCCGGGCTCAGGCACGGTCGGTCCGCTGGAGCTCCAACAGCGCGGGCTGGCCGCCATGATCAACGCCACGGCAGCCACGGCCACAGCCCGGATGCTGCTGGGCGATGCCTTCGACCCCGAAGCGGCCGCGACCGCCCTGCGTGCGGTGACGCCGCCCTTCGGTCGCGGCGAGGTGGTGATGGTCGACGGCCAGCCGCTGGAGCTCGTGCTCGTCAAGAACCCGGCCGGGTTCACCGTGGCGCTCGGCACCTACGGCTCGACCCCTGTCGCGACGATGATCGCCATCAACGACAACTACGCCGACGGCCGCGACGTGTCGTGGCTCTACGACGTGAGCTTCGAGAGCCTGCGCGAGCGCGGCGTCGCGGTGACCTCGGGTGTGCGCGGCTACGACATGGCGCTTCGCCTCCAGTACGACGACGTCCCCGTGGCCGCGGTGCAGCCTGACCTCGACGAGGCGCTCGACGCCTTCCTCGCCCAGCACCCCGACGAGCCGAAGCGGATCTTCTGCACCTACACCGCGATGATGGCGCTGCGCCGCACGCTCGCCTCGCGCTACGACCTGCCCGACATCGGCGAGGAGGCGTCATGAGCACCCCCGGTGACTCCGCGGCATACCCGCAGGACGTCCACATCCCCGGTGAGCCCGCCGGCTCCGCGCTCGTCCCCGACGCCGACCGCGCCGGCAAGGGCGCCATCCACGTCGTGCACCTCTACCCGCGGGAGATGAGCATCTACGGCGACCTCGGCAACACCCGCACGCTCGCGGCCCGCATCCGCCGCCACGGCTACAGCCCGGTCGTCCACCAGCACCACCCCGGCGGGGTGTTCCCCGAGCAGGCCCACCTCGTCGTCGGCGGTGGCGGCCAGGACTCGGGGCAGGTGCGCGTGGAGGCCGACCTCGAGCAGATCGCCGACCGACTGCGGGCGCTGGCCGACGGTGGCACCCCGATGCTGATGATCTGCGGCATGTACCAGCTGCTCGGCAATGCCTTCATCACCGTCGACGGCAAGCGACTCCCCGGGCTGTGCATCCTCGACGTCACCACGCAGGGCAACGCCAAGCGGATGATCGGGCCCGTGGTGCTCTCGACCGACTTCGGTGACGTCGTCGGCTACGAGAACCACTCAGGCTCGACGACGCTCGGCGACGGGCAGGCTCCGTTCGGGACGGTGCGGTCCGGGTTCGGCAACAACGGCAGCGACGGCACCGAGGGCGCGCGCACCGGCAACGTGTTCGGGTCCTACCTCCACGGCCCGATCCTGCCGGCCAACCCGCGGCTCGCCGACGCACTGATCGCGCTCGCCGCCGAGCAGGCGACGGGGCGACCCTTCGAGCCGGCCCCGCAGGACGACGCCATCGCCGACGAGGCGCGCTCGCGCCAGGTCCGTCGCCTCCTCAAGCGCTGAGTCCCGCCCCTTCCCCTGACTTCGGGCCACGGGTGCTGCACGAGACCCCTGAAACCGGCTGGCGCTGACGGCTGGGTGGCCAGAAGTGCCGGGGGTGAGAAGTGGCGGGTGGCTCAGGCGAACGTGGTGGGACCGGCGTCGAGCCGCAGCTTCAACAGGGCGTCGAGCGCGATCGACTCGCCGTCCCGGGCGCCCGCTCCGACCTGCAGCGGGGGAGGGCTCGGCTCCAGCGGCACCGTGCGCCACCGCCCGAAGCGCTGCGGCGCCGTGACGAGCACGTAGTAGCCACCGTCGGTCCCGACGCCGATGGAGAGGTCGCGCCGCAGGTACCAGCCCTGCACCCCGGTGCGGTAGCGCCCGCTTCCGGACCACGGCTTCGCGGTCAGCTCCTCCGTGGGGAACCCCGCCTCACGGGCGCTCGCCACGAACGCGTCGACCAGCACCTGGGCCTTCGCCGACTCGCGTTCACGCCGCTTGCGGTCCGCCTCGACGTGGTATGCCGCCCGCTCGGCTCGCTCGGCCTTCTCCCGTTCGACGTCGTCCGCGTCAGCCATCGAGGCGCTCCTCCAGCTCCTGCTCGGGCACCGCGGTCTCCTCGACCGGGGCCTTCTTCGGGCTGATCGACCAGGCCGCCCAGCCCAGGGCACCCAGCGGGATCTCGATGAAGTGCGTGAAGACGGAGAAGAGCACCACGGTCGCGGCGGCCTCGGGCCGACCCGCGCCCCACCCGACCAGCGCCACGGTCGTCGCCGCCTCGGTCACGCCCAGCCCGCCGGGGGTCACCCCGACCGCCGTCAGCAGTCGACCGATGGCGTAGGCCGCGAAGAGCTGCCCGTAGGGCAGGTTGACCCCGGTGGTGTGCGCGCACACGAGGAAGAGCAGGTAGTACACCCCGAAGAAGCCGACCAGCCCCAGCGTCATGCTCAGCCAGCCCGTGCGGACGACGTCGTTGATGCGCGTGCGCAGGTCGATGACCAAGGACCGAACGGCCATGCTGCGTCGTTTCCACAGCCGACCGATGACCTTGTCGATGCCCTGCCCGATCGCCACCGCCGCGCGCTCCGACGCGAGGATCGAGACGAACACCGCGAGGATGACCGACCCGCTGATCGCCCCTGCGACCGCCAGGTCCTCGAGCTTGCTGGGGACGTCCTGGTCGTTGCCGGCGAGCAGCCCGAGGATGGCCAGCACCGGCAAGGCGATGCGCGCCAACACGTTCCAGACCCCGGTGACGATCGCCGACGTCGAGATGTCGCGGCGGGAGAAGCCCCAGGAACGGCAGATCGTGTACGTCGCGGCCAGGCCTGCGGCGCCGCCCCCGGGCAGCAGGTTGCCCACCGAGGACCCTGCGACGTTGACGATCAGCGCCTGCCAGTGGCGCAGCCCGCGCATCGACCCGGTGAGGGTGAACGTGTAGCAGTAGAGCCCCACCACGACCCCACCCAGCAGCAGCACCGCCGAGCCGGCCGGCACCTGGGTCAGCACGTCCCAGATCTTCGACCACGAGGTCTTCGCGAAGTGCGGCACTCCCCACGCGAGCAGGAACGCCGCCAGTCCCAGCCCGAACGCCCCCTGCACCACGGTCCGCACGCGCGACCGCGGTCGCGTGCCCGGGCCGTCGGCGGGCGCTCCGCTGACCTCGGCCGTGCTCACGAGAGCCCCTCGAAGACGTCGTGCGACACGGGAAGGCCTGCTGGGCGGGCGCGGTCGACGAACCACTCGCGTCCGAACACGAGGTCGTAGACCGGCCTCGGGATCCGCAGGAACGCCGCCAGCGTGCGGTCGGCACCGTCCTGCGCGCTCGCCTGCGAGGCGTGCGCGCGCATGGAAGCCCGCTTCGCGGCGGCATACCGACGCACGTCGATGCGGTGGGTGATCTCGGAGCGGGCGCTGAAGGCGCGCCCGAACGCCGCCCGGTCGAACTCGGGCGGGAAGCGGTAGAACTTCGCGGCGAGGTCCACCGCGCGGGCGATCGTGTCGCGGGGGACCGTCGCCTCCAGGACGCGCGGCGTGCCCGCGAGGTATGCCGCCCGCTCACCGACCTCGTGCACGCGGACGTGGTCGCGGTGGCCGTAGCCGCCGTTGCGGTCGTAGCTGAGCAGGACGTCGGCGTGCTCCTCGCGCAGGATGTCGGCGAGGCGTCCTGCCGCCTCGTCGAGCGGGGCGTTGAGGAAGCGCAGACGGTCAGGCGGGTCGGGGTGGAGCTCGGGGCCCATGCCGCTGTCGGCGTAGCCGAGGTAGACGACCCGCGCGACCCCCAGGGCCGACGCCGAGCGGCGCAGCTCCTCGAGCCGGCGCGCACCCAGGTTGCCATCGGCCGTGAAGGCGTCGGACGCCAGCCCGAGGTTGCCGTCGGTGGCCACCACGACGACCACCCGGTGGCCCTCTGCGGCCGCCCGCGCCAAGGTGCCCGAGGTCAGCAGTGCCTCGTCGTCGGGGTGGGCGTGGAAGGCCACGAGCGTGTGGGTCATCACCGGCCATCCTGTCGCATGGCAGGCTCTTGCCTGTGAAGGTGGCCCTGCTGACGGACTGTTACCTGCCCAGGTTGGGCGGGATCGAGGTCCAGACGCACGACCTCGCGGCCCAGCTGCAGGCGCGCGGGCACGAGGTGGAGGTCTTCACCGCCACCCTCGGGGCGCAGGGCGAGCGACACGGTTTCGTCGAGGACGTCGACGGCGTCCCGGTCCACCGGATGGCGCTCCGGCTCCCGTGGCAGCTGCCCGTCAACCCGTTCGCCCCACCCGAGGTGCGGCGTCGGCTGACGGCCGGTGGGTTCGACGTGGCACACGTGCACATGGGGGTCGTCAGCCCGTTCGCCACCGACCTCGCCGGCGTCGCCCTCGGGCTCGGCATGCCCACCGCCATCACCTGGCACTGCCTGATGGAGCGCTCGCAGCCCGTCTTCAGGGCCCTCGGCCACGCCCGGCGGTGGGGTGCCCGAGGTGCCGCACTCTCGGCCGTGTCGGAGGTGGCGGCGGTCTCCGTGCAGGCGGTCGTCGGGCGCGGGCCCGAGGTGCGCGTGTTTCCCAACGGCATCGACACCGCGCTGTGGCGACCCCCGCAGCGGCCCTCGGTTGAGCCTGGGTCACCTGTCGAGATCGTGGCCGCCATGCGGTTCGCGGCACGCAAGCGACCGCTGGCGGTCCTCGAGGTCGCAGCCCGGGCTCGCGACCTCATGGCGGGCGACGTGCCGATGCGGCTGACGCTCTTCGGGGAGGGGCCGGAACGAGCGCGGCTCGAGCGGTTCGCCGAGCGCCACGACCTGACGGACTGGGTGTCGATGCCCGGACGCGTGGGGCGCGACGAGCTGCGTGAGCGCTACTGGCAGAGCGACATCTACCTCACACCGGCCCGGCTGGAGGCGTTCGGCATCGCAGCCCTCGAGGCCCGGACCGCAGGGCTTCCCGTCGTCGCCCGCGCTGACACCGGCGTGGGGGACTTCGTCGTCGATGGGGTCAGCGGCCTCCTCGGCGCCGACGACGACGCGCTCGCCGAAGGGCTGGCACGACTCGTCACCGATTCGGGGCTGCGCGCCCGCATCGCGGGCCACAACCGCGACGTGGCACCCGACCAGGACTGGCCGTCGGTGGCCGCGCTGGCCGAGAGTGAGTACCAGCGGGCGGGTGCCTCATGACCGAATCCGTTGTGCCGCAAGGAGACCCGATCATCGTCCGCGCCGACGTAGCCCACGGCCGGCGCGTGGCAGAGTTCGTCCTTGCCCACGGTGCCGACCCCGTGCGAGAGCTGGCCCGGCTCGGGTGGTCACGTCCGCACCTCCACGACGCGCGCCGCGGGGAGGACGGCTCGCTCGTCCTGCACTACACCGTGACGCCGGCCTCGGCCGTCTCGCACGTCGACGCACCGGTGCCCACCGACCCCGGCCTCGTGCTCGCACCCGGGGAGGAGGCGAGCCCCTACCAGCGCACCGCGGCATACGGGGTCGTCACCAGCGAGCGTGGGGTGCTGCTCACCGAGCTCTCCGAGCTCACCAGCGCCCCGGGTCGCTGGACGCTCCCCGGCGGCGGGTTGGACCCCGGCGAGGACCCGGTCGCAGGCCTGCACCGCGAGGTCTGGGAGGAGAGCGGGCAGGAGGTCGAGTCGGTCCGCCTGCTCGAGGCGCACACCTCGCACTGGATCGGGCGTGCCCCGAGCGGCCGGCTCGAGGACTTCCACGCCGTGCGCATCGTGTATGCCGCGTGGTGCCCGCAGCCGTCCGACCCGGTCGTGCACGACGTGGGCGGGTCCACGGCCGACGTGCGCTGGGTGGCCCGGGACCGGCTCGACCGCTACCACCTGAGCCGGTCGTTCTCCCCCCACATGCGGCGCTGGCTCGCGACCTGACGCCGCGATCCAGTCCCCACCCCTCACCAGCCAGCCCGGCCCCGTCCCACGCCGCCCAGCCCCGGGTGAGGTATGCCGCGGGTCAGCTGGTCTTGCTGTTGCGGCGGGAGGTGAGCAGGCCGACGAGGCCGAAGAGGACGAGCACGGCCCCGGTGAGGACGATGCCGAACGGGCCGATGTCGCCCCAGTCGACCGTCAGGCTGCCGAGCTCCTGGGCGAGGATGATCCCCGCGACGGCGAGGCAGACCAGTCCGAGCACGATGGCTGGGGCGTGCGGCCCGGTCGGCCGCTCCGGCAGGGGAGCGATGACGTGCTCGTCCGCGACGGCGGCGCTGGAGGTGGCGAACGGGGTATCGGCGTGGTGCACCGGGTTGCCGAACAGGTCGTGGCCGGTGGTCGACTCACCGACCCCGAGGGCCCGCGTGGCATCGGTGCCGTCGAGCTGCTCGGTGCGGTCGAACTGCTCGGTGCCTTCGAACTGCTCGGTCGTCTCGGACTGGTGGGTGGTGTCGCTGTGCACGGTCTGCTCCAACTGCTGGGTGTCGTCGGACGTGTCGCCGGCGGTCGTCTCGAACGTGGTGTCGTCGAGGGGGTCGTTCTGCTGGTCGTCGTTGCGGGGGGTGTCGGGCGTGGCCATGGGGATCACTCCTTGCCGATCAGGATCTGGCCGAGGCCCACGTGGGCATCGACGATGACGTCAGGGGTGCCGGTGCCGAAGGTCTCGACGGTGCTGATGTTGCGGCCGTCATTCCCGTCGAGCTGGATCGGGCCACCATCGCCGTTGACCCCGAGCGGGGCGACCGGGCCGAGGCCGGCCGTGTCCATCCGTGAGATGTCACCGGCGCCGACGGAGCTGTGCACCTCGACGGTGAGGTTTTCCGGGATGTAGATCCTGAGCTCGCCGATGCCGACCCGGGCCTCGATCGTGCGAGGGGTGCCGGGGTTGTCCGGGGCGTCGGCGAGGTCGAGTGCGGCCGAGCCGATGCTGAGGCGGTACCTGTCGGCCGTGTCGGTGGCTGACGGGCGCCACGTGCGCTCGCCGACCCCGCCGCCGAAGGTCACGTCGGGCACCACCGAGGCGGTCCAGGTGACCAGCGCCAGGACGATCGCCAGGAAGCCGGTGAAGCCGGCGCGGCGGCCCAGCAGGCCCAGCACGAGGGTGCCGAGGCCGAGGACGCCGAGAGCTGCGGCCAGGGCCACCGTCTCGTCACTACCCGGCCAGTTGGCCGCGTCGTGGATCGACAGGGYCGCACCGTAGGCCGCCAGGGCCAGTCCGCCGACGAGCAGGGTGGCGACGAAGCCTCCACTGCGACGGCGGGGCACCTTCGGCGGCTTGGGCCGCGGCGCGACCGGGGTGGGTGGCGGTCCGTAGACCCCACCGGGGGGTGTGGCCACGGGAGCAGTGGCTCCGGGGGCGGGGGCGTAGGTGGTGGACACGGCGGCATACTCCTGCGTCGGGGAATCGGTGGTCTGGGGAACGGCGCTGGTTTGCGCCTGGTCAGCGGGCGAGGTGGCGGTGGGCCACGCTGCGGCGGGCGAGGTGGCGGCGGGCCAGGAGGCTCCGGGCTGGGGGCCGTACGCCGGTGGTGCGGCGTAGGGAGCCGGTGGTGGTGCGTAGGGGGCGGACGGTGGGGTGTAGGAGGCGGGCGGCGGGCCGTAGGTCGGCTGGCCCACGCGCCCCTTGCGACCGTCACGGTTGCGGGTGACGAGCCACACGACGAGGCCGACCGGGACGACCACCCACCAGACCCAGCCGAGGCCGGAGTTGTCGCCGCTCAGGCCGGCGCCGCCGATGAGCGACAGGCCGATCACGACGAGCAGGATGATGCCGAGCACGTCACCGTCGCGCAGCGCCTTCTCGGCGATGATCTCCTCGTGGTTGTTGGGCAGGAACGCCCACGCGATGAGGTAGACGGTGATGCCGACGCCCCCGAGCACGACCAGGAGGACCAGGACCGCGCGGATCACGATCGGGTCGACGCCGAGGCGGGTGGCGATGCCGGAGCACACGCCGGCCAGCCACTTGTCGTCGCCGTCGCGGCGCAGGTCCACGGAGCGGATCCAGCCGAAGAAGCGGTCCAGCCCGCTGGCGTGGCCGTCGGGGTGGGTCTGGTTGGTCGGGCCTGCGGACGGCCCAGGGTTCTGCGTCATGTCATCCATGGTGTCGCCGGCGGGAGCGTGCTGCCATGAGGGTCGACCCTGAACCGACCCTGAAGGGTGCCGAGACCACCCTGAATACGTTCGGTATCCACGCGTTCGTGCGTCAGGATGAGGTCATGCCGACTCCCTACGAGCGGCCCGTCCCCCCAGCGGTGGCGAGGGCCGCAGAACGCCGCGCCGCACGTCCGCAGCTGACCCGCCCCGCCGAGGGCAAGGTCATCGCGGGGGTCGCGATCGGTCTGGCCCACCACCTGGGCTGGCCGGTGCGGTGGATCCGGTTGGCGTTCGTGCTGCTCTCGATCCCCACCGGCGCAGGCCTGGTCGCGTACATCTTCCTCTGGGCGCTCACGCCACAGTCCCGTGGAGGAGTCGTAGGTCGAGGTCGTCGGGCCGTCGACCCGGCCGACCCCGAGGCCGTCGCGAGGGCTGGAATCGTCGCCGAGCCCGTCACCGGCGCCGGCGAGCGTGACGCGACCCGGGTGCTGCTGGTCGGTGGGTTGATGCTCGGCATCGGACTCGTCGTCGTGGCCCAGAACGCCGGCCTCAACGCGCGCCTCGGCATCCTCGTGCCCCTGCTCGTCGTCGCCGCCGGAGCCGTCCTGGCGTGGTCCCAGCTCGATGACTCGCAGCGCGGTCGTTGGCTCGGATCCGAAACGGGCACCAGGAGATTCAGCGTTGCCCGCCTCGCGTTCGGTGGGGTGCTGGCACTGACCGGTCTGGTCATCATGGCTACTCGCGGTCGCTCCCTCGCCGCGATCTGGGACATCGGGGCAGCGGTGCTCGCCGTGCTCGCGGGCGTCGCGCTCATCGCCGCCCCGTGGGCGTTGCGGTTCTGGTCCGACCTGCGCCACGAGCAGGCCGAGCTGGCCCGGGCGACCGAGCGCGCCGACATCGCCGCGCACCTGCACGACTCGGTGCTCCAGACCCTCGCCCTCATCCAGCGCAAGGCCGGCGACGCGGGGGCGGTGACCCAGCTCGCCCGCGCCCAGGAGCGCGAGCTGCGCTCGTGGCTGTATGCCGGGCCCGCGGACTCCGATGCGACGCTCGCCACCGCGGTGGTCGAGGCGGCGCACGAGGTGGAGGACCTGCACGGCATACCCATCGAGGTGGTCTCCACCGGTGACCGTCCGCTCGACGACGGCGGCCAGGCCCTCGTGCGGGCTGTCCGCGAGTCGCTGCTCAACGCGGTCCGTCACGGTGCGGCGCCGGTCTCGCTCTACCTCGAGGTAGGACCTGCCGGGGTCGAGGCGTTCGTCCGCGACCACGGCCCGGGCTTCGAGGTCGGCGAGGTCCCCGAGGACCGCCTCGGGGTGCGCCAGTCGATCCTGGGGCGGATGGAGCGCCACGGCGGTGCGGCCAGGGTCCGCCGGCTCGAGCACGGCACCGAGGTCAGCCTCAGCCTGCCACCCGACCTGCGCCCGCCCCAGCCCGCGACCGACGCCGCCCAGCCACCGACCGCCCAGCCACCGACCGCCCAGCCACCGACCGCCCAGCCACCGACCGTCCCGCCC
Source organism: Pedococcus sp. P2_A3 (assembly GCF_056405035.1). Taxonomy (NCBI): domain Bacteria; kingdom Bacillati; phylum Actinomycetota; class Actinomycetes; order Micrococcales; family Intrasporangiaceae; genus Pedococcus; species Pedococcus sp. P2_A3. The sequence goes on from NZ_JBFUCW010000021.1 coordinate 22,569, forward strand.
CCGCCCGTCCCGCCCCCGCCCGTCCAGCCCACGACCATCCAGCCCACTGCGGAGGAAACCCGTGAACACGCCTGAGAAGAAGTCCGTCGAGGTCGTCCTCGTCGACGACCACCGCATGTTCCGGTCAGGGGTCCGAGCCGAGCTGGGCGGCGCCGTGTCGATCGTGGGCGAGGCTCCCGATGTCGATGCCGCCATCGCGGTGATCCGTCAGGTGAAGCCGCCGGTGGTGCTGCTCGACGTGCACCTGCCCGGCGGCAACGGCAACGGCGGCATCGACGTCATCCACGGCTGCAAGGGACTGGAGACCGCTGACGGGCAGCCCGTGCGGTTCCTGGCGCTGTCGGTCTCCGACGCAGCCGAGGACGTGATCGCCGTCATCCGAGCCGGTGCCCGTGGTTACGTCACCAAGACCATCAGCGCCGTCGACCTCACCCGCGCCATCCAGCGGGTGGCCGACGGTGACGCGGTGTTCTCGCCGCGACTGGCCGGGTTCGTCCTCGACGCGTTCGGCGCTGCAGCCGGAGAGGTCGCCCAGGTGGACGAGGAGCTCGACCGGCTGTCGGCTCGGGAGCGCGAGGTGATGCGGCTGATCGCCCGCGGCTACCAGTACAAGGAAGTCGCCAAGGAGCTGTTCATCTCGGTCAAGACGGTCGAGACCCACGTCTCGTCAGTGCTGCGCAAGCTCCAGCTGTCGTCGCGCCACGAGCTGACCGCCTGGGCGATGGGACGCCGCCTCCTCTGAGCCTCGCTGCCGGCGCGACCTGTTGCGTTCTGGTGGTCACGGACGGCCGATCTGGCGGGCTGGTGACCACCGGGTCGCAACAAGTCAGGCCTCGGGGGTGAGGTCGTCGGTGCCGCCACCGGTGCCGGCTGCCCTGGCGCTCGGACCGCCGCGACCGGTGGTCCGGGGGTCGACGTACCCTCCCTCGGGCGGGACCATCTCGGCGCGCACGCCCAGCAGCCGGATCGGCCGGTCGTCCTCGAGTGCCCCGAGGAGGTCGAGCGCAGTCTGTGCGATGAGATCGGCGTCGAAGGTCGGCTCAGCCAGCTTGCGCACCCGGTTCGTGGTGAAGAACGGCGCGAACCGTACCTTGAGGAAGACCCGTTGGCAGGCCCGCTCCTCGCGCCGGATGTCTTCGACCACCTGACCGGCGAGCGAGCGGATCGCCTCAGCGATCTCGGAGGGTTCGACGAGGTTGGTCTGGTAGGTCGTCTCCCGACCGTGGGCCCTCGCGATCCACGGGGTGTCGTCGACCGTGGCCGAGCTCACCCCGCGGCCCAGCCGGGCGTAGTGCGGACCCATCGACGGACCGAACTCCGCCACGAGGGTCGCCTCGTCGGCGGCGGCCAGGTCGCGGACCGTGCTGTAGCCGTGGGACGCCAACCGCTGCGAGATCTTCGAGCCCACGCCCCACAGCGCGATGGTCGGCCGGTCGCCCATCACCTCGAACCAGTTGTCCCGGGTGAGGACGAAGACCCCGCGGGGCTTGCCGAAGTCGGTGGCGATCTTGGCCCGCACCTTGGTGTCACCCACCCCCACCGAGCAGTGCAGGTCGGTCGCCTCCAGCACGGCTGCCCGGATCGACTCGGCGTACGCCACCGGGTCCGAGGTCGTCACCCCGACGAACGCCTCGTCCCAGCCGAGCACCTCGACGACCGCACCCGGCATACCTCTCAGCGTCTCCATGACCCGCGCGGACGCCTCTTCGTAGGCCGACCCGTCGACGGGGAGGAACACCGCCTCCGGGCACCGGCGCACCGCCACCTTGAGCGGCATCCCCGACCGCACGCCGAACTCGCGCGCCTCGTAGGAGGCGGTGGACACGACGGCGCGTTCGGTGGGGTCGCCGCGCCCCCCGACGACGAGGGGCACCCCGGCCAGCTCAGGGTGGCGCAGGATCTCGACCGCCGCGATGAACTGGTCCATGTCGACGTGCAGCACCCACGGCCGCGCCGCGGGTGCTGGGGGCTCGGTAGACCCGGTGGGTTCCGTCGTCACGGGTCCATCCTGCCGCGTGCCGGTGTCAGCGCCCGGGAGCCAGGGCAGCTGGGGCAGCCGGGGGACTCAGGGGACCAGGAGCAGCTTGCCGGTGGTGCGGCGGGCCTCGAGGTCGTCGTATGCCGTGGCCGCGTCAGCGAGCGGGTAACGGCCCCCGATCTCCACGACGAGCCGGCCGGCCGCGATGTCGGCCAGCACGGACGTGCCGCGCTCGAGCAGCTCCTCCCGGGTCGCGGTGTAGCTGCCGAGCGTGGGACGGGTGAGGAACAGCGATCCGGCAGTGTTGAGCCGCTGGATGTCGAACGGCGGCACCTGCCCGCTCGCGCCGCCGAACAGCACGAGCATGCCGCGCGGCCGCAGCGACGAGAGCGACGCGTCGAAGGTCGCCTTGCCGACGCCGTCGTAGGCCACGTCGACCCCGGCACCACCGTTGGCTTCGCGCACCTGAGCGGCCAGGTCGTCGGCCTCGCGGTAGTTGATGACGGCGTCTGCGCCCAGTCCGCGGGCGATCTCCAGCTTGTCGGGTGACCCGGCCGTCGCGACCACCCGGCCGCCCTTGGCCTTCACCATCTGGACGAGCAGCTGGCCGACGCCACCCGCCGCGGCGTGGACCAGCGCCGTGGTGCCGGGCCCCACGGCATACGTGGAGTTGACGAGGTAGTGCGCGGTCATGCCCTGCAGCATCGCGGCCGCCGCGACGTCGAGCTCGACGCCGTCGGGCACCGGGACGAGGCTGTCGGCGGCCCGGTTCACCACGCTGGCGCCCGCGCCGAGGCCGGAGCCCCACGCCACCCGGTCGCCGACGGCGACGCCGGTCACGCCCGACCTGACCGCCGTGACCGTGCCGGAGCCTTCGGAACAGGACACGAAGGGCAGGGAGAGGGGGTAGATGCCCTGTCGTTGGTAGACGTCGATGAAGTTGACGCCCACCGCAGCGACCGCGACCTGAACCTCGCCGTCCCCCGGCGGCGAGACCTCCACGTCCTGGACCTCCAGGACCGAGGAGTCACCCGTGCGGGGGACGACGAGGGCGCGGGCCGTGGTCGAGTCAGAAGCCATGCTCCGACCCTAGGCGAGAGGCCTAGGAGAGCGCCCTCTGGTAGGCGGCCATGGCCTTGAGCGGAGGCTTGACCGCGAACGCCTGGGCCAGCTGCGACGGGTCGACGAACCACAGGTGGGTCATGGCGCCGGACGTGCGCAGCGTCGTGCCGGCGGCGCAGTTGCCGTTGGCAGGATTCAGCCCGTCGACCGGCTTGAGCTTCTGCACGCCGCCACCGACGCAGGCCTCATGGGTGTGCCAGCGGACGTACGGCTGGTAGCTGGTCGGCGGAGCCTTCTTCTCGGCGGTGAACATCACGCCCACGAGGGTGAACGACCCGTCGGCGCTGCGGCGGTAGATCAAGGTCTCGGGAGCGTTGGGGTCGAGGATCTTCCCGTCGGTGCGGTTGGCTTTGTTGGGCACGTGCACCAAGCCCTGCTTGAGCGTCTTGTCACTGCCCTTCTTGCCTGCGGCGGCCAGCAGCTTCTGCTTGCGGTCCCAGGCGGCCTGCACGTCGAACCCCGCCCTGGTGGCGACGGCCGGGTCGCGGTAGGCCGCGGTCGCAGCGATCGTCCGGGCGAGGAGGTCCTTCGCTGCGGCGGTCTGGGCAGGAGTCGCCGCCGTGGTGTCGGGCAGGTTCGGCACGTCGGCGTGGTCGTGTGCGGCAGTGCCGTCGGCGGATCCGTCGGCGGACCCGTCGGCGTCGGCGAGCAGGTGGCTGTGCCCCGCAGCCGCCCCGGCGACGTCGGCCGTCGGGTGGTCGTGGCTCGGTGCCGCGATCGCCGCACCGCTGGCCACGAGCGTCAGCGCGGCGACGGCGCCGGTGAGCACGGCTGCTCGGCGTGGTGTCGACGGCGCCTTGAGCCGCGCGGGCGCCCAGCCGGTCGCGGCCACGACAGCGAGCCCGGCGCTGAGCACCTCGAGTGCGACGCAGACCGAGTCGGCGACGCCCACGGGCTCGGCGACGCCGGCCCCCGGTCCGAACGGCAGGCCGCTGGTGCGCGACACCACCCAGACCAGGGCCAGCGCCACCGAACCCCCGGCCCCCGCCAGGAGTACGCGTCGCGACGACGGTCGCGACCAGCACCACCCGGCCCACCCGAGCTGCGCGGCTGCTGAGACGAGGAAGAAGAGGCCTGCGGCCCACCACTGCTGGAAGTGGTCGGTGCTGACCCCGACGTGGATGAGCGCGGCGCCCACGGTGAGCAGTGCCGCGCAGCGGATGAGGAGGGTTCGTGTGTCCATGGCTCGACGATGGACCGCCGATGTGCGAGCGAGGTGATCGCAGTGTTCGGGGAATGTTCGGGTTCGGCCACGACCGGGCACCGATTCGCCGGTATGCCGCGAGGCCGCTTGCCGACGCACCCTCGCGTCAGCGACCGTTGCGCCATGACGACGACCTCGGGCGCGACGCCGGGCGGCGAACCCTCGGGCGCGCGGCCGGGCGGCGAACCCTCGGGCGCGCGGCCGGGCGCTCAACCCTCGGGCGCGAACACCGGCGCGACCTCGCGGGTGCTGCTCGTCGAGGACGAGCCCGCCCTCGCCGAGCTCGCGCGCCTCTACCTCGAGCGCGACGGCCACCGCGTCGACGTGGTGGGCGACTCCGATGCCGCGCTCGCTGCCCTCGACCGCCGCGACCACGACCTGGTGCTGCTCGACATCGGCCTCCCCGGCAGCGTCGACGGGATCGAGCTGTGCCGTCGCATGCGCGCCCGGGACGACTGGACGCCGGTCATCTTCGTGACCGCTCGGGACGACGAGGTCGACCGGATCATCGGGCTGGAGCTGGGCGCGGACGACTACGTCACCAAGCCGTACTCGCCGCGTGAGCTCGCCTCGCGGGTGCGCGCGCTCCTGCGCCGCCAGCAGCGGGCCGCCCGGTCCGCGGGGGAGCAGCCGCGGTCGCTGGCCGTCGGCGCCCTGGTCCTCGAGACCGACACCCGCCGCGGCCGGCTCCACGACCGCCCGTTGCCCTTGACGACAACGGAGTTCGACCTGTTGGCGCACCTCATGGCACGGCCCGGGCGCGTGTACACCCGCGGCGAGCTGCTGGCGGCGGTGTGGGACTACCCGGCCGACGACCCGACCCGCACCGTCGACGTCCACATCGCCCAGCTGCGCGCCAAGCTCGGGGACGACAGCCCGATCCGCACCGTGCGCGGCGTCGGCTACAGCGTCGAGCGACCATGAGCGTCGGAGACCCGGTCGGCCGGGGTTCGCTGGAGCGTCGGACCGCCGCCCTGATGGCGGCTGTCGTCACCATCGCGGTCGTCGTCGCCGGACTGGTCTCGGTCGGCCTCGTGCGTGGCGCGGCACAGGACGAGGCGCGAAAAGCATTGCGTAGCAAGGCCGATCTCGTGAGTGCGGTGCTGGAGGCGAGCCGCCCTGTCGACATCGCGCCGGCCCTGCGCGTGGTCCGCCAGCAGGACACCCCCGTCGCCTGGGAGGGCCCCGGCGGGAGGCTGGCCGGGGACGCACTGGCCCGGACGGCATACGCCCAGCTGCCGCAGGCGCAGCGGACGACCAGCGGCTCGCACACCCTGCGCATCGACGGGCGGCAGGTGCTGGTGGAGGTGCGGACGCTGTCGACGGGCGCGACCGTCGTGTTCGCGCAACGGACCAGCCTCGCCACCGGCCAGAGCCTGCGTCTGCTCAACCGCGTGCTGCTGGCGTTGGTGATCGGGCTGGTCCTCGCGGTCCTCGCGTCGGTCCTCTTCGCCCGACGGCTGGCCGCTCCCTTGCGCAGCACCGCCGCCGCAGCGCACCGGATGGCGTCGGGGGAGCGGTCGGTGCGGGTGGTGCCCGAGGGCCCGGCCGAGGTCGCCGAGACGGGGGAGTCGCTCAACGCGCTCGCCGAGGCGCTGGAGCACAGCGAACGGCGGCAGCGCGAGTTCCTGCTCTCGGTCTCCCATGAGCTGCGCACTCCGCTGGGGGCGGTCAAGGGGTTCGCCGAGGGGCTGCAGGACGGCGTCATCACCGGCGCGGCGGTGGTCGCCGCTGGTCGCACGATCGTGGCGGAGTCGGCCCGGCTCGAGCGGCTGGTCGCCGACCTCCTCGACCTCGCGAGGCTGGGCGCCGACGACTTCCGCTTCGACGCCGTGCCCCTCGACCTGCGCGACGTCGTCGACCAGGCCGCCGAGGTGTGGGACGAGCGGTGCCGTCGGGAGGGCGTCCGCTTCACCGTCGAGCGACCGGCGGCAGCGGTGCCGGTCCGTACGGACCCCGTGCGGGTGCGCCAGGTGATCGACGGCCTGGCCGAGAACGCCTTGCGGGTCACGGAGGCCGGAGCCCCACTCGTCCTCGCCCTGCGGGCCGAGGGCGACCGTGCCGTGCTCGAGGTGCGCGACGGAGGTCCCGGCCTGACCGCCGACGACATGGCCGTCGCCTTCGAGCGGTCCGAGCTCTACCAGCGCTACCGCGGGGTGCGCCGGGTGGGCACCGGTCTCGGGCTGGCGCTCGTCAAGGCCCTCGTCGACGGGCTCGGTGGCGCGGTCGCCGTGCAGCCGGCGCCCGACGAGGGCGGCACGTGTTTCCGGGTCGAGCTGCCGCTCGCGTGAGCCGTCGGCCGTCGTTGGGGCCTCAGGCCCCCGTCGTGATCCAGTAGCGGCGCTTGCCGCGCAGCTCGCCCTCGAACTCGCCACCGTTCGCCTCGATGGTCCGCGCCGACGCCACGTTGTCCAGGTCGCACGTCACGAGCAGCCTCGGTATGCCGCGGGCGGCAGCCAGCGGCACGACCTGCCTCAGCGCGTCGCTGGCGAAGCCGCGGCGTCGGGCGCTGGGGCGCACCCCGTAGCCGACGTGCCCACCCACGGAGGCGAGCATCGGGTGGTCGATGCTGTGGCGCAAGGAGATCGCGCCCACGAACTCGTCCGGCCGGTCAGGGTCCGCCATCCACCAGTAGGTGGCCGGCGTCCAGCCCGGCGGACGCAGCCCGTCCTCCTCGGCGTCGCCCACCCGGTTGGCCACCAGGCGCGCGAACTCGGCGGGGTCCTCGAGCCCCTCGCGGGTGAAGACCACCCCCGGGAAGTCGCCCTCCGCAGGCCAGTGCACGATCCCGTCGTGCACCGCCTGGCCGGCCGCCCGGAACTCGTCGGCCGCAGCGAGGAAGGACCGGTGGAACCGGACGTGCGGGGTCGCGAGCAGCACCATGGTCAGTCCCGGCCCAGCAGGGCGATCGCGGCGTCGAGCATCGCCTCGGTGAGCTTGCCGGTGAAGGTGTTCTGCTGGCTGACGTGGTAGCTGCCGACCAGCCGGACCGACCGCCCCTCGGGGGTCGTGAGCTCGGCGTGGGCGGCGTGCCCGAAGCGGGGCTTGGGCCGCGGGACGGCCCAGCCGAGCCGTCGCGCGCTGCCGAGGGTGGCGTCCCAGGCGATCGACCCGAGGGCCAGCACCGACTGCAGCCGTGGGGCGGCGAGCTCGAGGTCGCGGTCGAGCCAGTGCGCACAGGTGGCCTTCTGGGCGGTGGTGGGCTTGTTGGCAGGCGGGGCGCAGCGGACCGCCGCGATGATCCGCATCCCGGTCAGCTCGAGGCCGTCGCCGCTGGCCAGGGACTGCGGCTGGTTGGCGTAGCCCGCGCGGTGCAACGCGGCATACAGCCAGTCGCCGGAGCGGTCACCGGTGAACATGCGGCCCGTGCGGTTGGTGCCGTTGGCGGCAGGCGCCAGGCCGACGACGAGGACCTCGGCGTGCGGGTCTCCGAAACCGGGTCCGGGCCTGCCCCAGTAGGGCTGGTCCGCGAATGACGCCCGGCGGCCTTGGGCCGCAACGGTTTCGCGCCACTCGACCAACCGAGGGCAGGCACGGCAGACGCTGACCCGCGCGTCGAGCTCGGCGACGTCGGGCGACGTGCAGGCCAGGGCGTCGGTCTGGGATGCGGTGCGGGCCACCGGCGTGCCCGCTGACGCCGGGTCGCCGGGCCATCCGGTGCCAGGTGGCGCCGGGGACTCGAAGGGTTGGCCCGTGACCGGGTGGGGGTCGAGGCTCATGTCGGCACCCAGTAACGACGCGTGCCGTTGCGGGTGTCCTCGTAGACCCCGCCGTTGGCCTCGATGGCTCGACGCGACCCCTCGTTGCCCTCGCGGCAGGTCACCAGCACCTGCTCGAGGCCGAGCTCGGCCCTGGCGACCCGGAGGGCCAGCCGCAGCGCCGCGCGGGCGTGGCCGCGGCGCCGGGCCGAGGGGCGCACGCTGTAGCCGAGGTGTCCACCCTCGCGGAGCAGGAACTCGGTCAGCTCGTGGCGCAGGGCGAGGGACCCGACGTACTCGTCGTCGTCATCCACGACCCAGAAGAAGTGGCAGGCCGTCCACCCGGACCTGCGCGGGGCGTGCTCGTCGCGGGCGCGCACCCGCTGCGCGACGAACCGGGCGAACTCGGCGGGGTCGGCCAGGCCCTCACGGGTGAACGCGTAGCCGGCATATCCGGGCTCGGCAGGCTGGGCGAGGTCGCCGTCGCCGTCGCGCTGCTCTCCCGACATCGCGAACTCGTCCGACGCGGCGAGGTAGCCCGCGTGGTAGCGGACGTGCGGGTCGACGAGGCGGGTCACGCCACGACGCTAGCCGGGTGTCCACGGGCGGGCCACGGGATATCGGGTCTGTCGCCCGCGCCACGTAGGCTGGGACCAACATGAGCACGCTCTTCGACGACCTCGCGCCCCTCAACGAACCCGGGTCCTCCGACCCCTCCACCCGCCGCCCCAGCGCGGCGGCAGCCCGGGCGACCGCCGTCGACGACCGCGGTGTCCCGACGTGGGCCCAGGCGGCGGCCGAGGGCCGCGGTCCCGACGACGGCGACTCCCACCGCGCCGACCCCGAGACCCTGCTCGAGGGCCTCAACCCCCAGCAGCGCGCGGCGGTCCTGCACGAGGGTGGCCCCCTGCTCATCGTCGCGGGTGCTGGCTCGGGCAAGACCCGGGTCCTCACCAACCGGATCGCCTACCTGCTGGCCGCCCGAGGCGTGCAGCCCGGCCAGGTGCTGGCCATCACGTTCACCAACAAGGCCGCGGCCGAGATGCGCGAGCGCGTCGCCGCCCTGGTGGGGCCGCGGGCGAAGGCGATGTGGGTCATGACGTTCCACTCCGCGTGTGTGCGCATCCTGCGCCGTGAGGCCGCCAAGGTCGGGCTCAAGTCGACCTTCTCCATCTACGACGCGGCCGACAGCCAGCGCCTGATGGCAATGGTCATGCGTGACCTCGACCTCGACCCCAAGCGCTACCCGCCCCGGTCGTTCAGCCACCAGGTCTCCAACCTCAAGAACGAGCTGGTCGACGAGGAGACCTTCGCCTCGCGCGTGGGGGAAGGCACGCACCAGGAGCGGATGCTGGCCGAGGCCTACACCGGCTACCAGCGTCGCCTGCGCCAGGCCAACGCCCTCGACTTCGACGACCTCATCATGACGACGGTCAACATCCTCCAGGCCTTCCCCGACGTCGCCGAGCACTACCGCCGCCGGTTCCGCCACGTCCTCGTCGACGAGTACCAGGACACCAACCACGCGCAGTACCAGCTCGTGCGCGAGCTGGTGGGTGGCGCGGCAGGCAGCCCCGGTATGCCGGTCGGTGACGGCCCCGCCGTCGAGCCCGCCGAGCTCGTGGTGGTCGGCGACGCCGACCAGTCGATCTACGCCTTCCGTGGCGCGACGATCCGCAACATCGTGGAGTTCGAGGAGGACTACCCGAACGCTAGGACGATCCTGCTGGAGCAGAACTACCGCTCCACCCAGACCATCCTGCAGGCGGCCAACTCGGTCATCGCCAAGAACCCCGAGCGCCGCAAGAAGAACCTCTGGACCGACAGCGGCAACGGCTCGGCGATCATCGGCTACGTCGGCGACAACGAGCACGACGAGGCCGCCTTCGTGGCCAAGACCATCGACGAGCTCGGCGACTCCGTGGGCGTCAAGCCCAAGGACGTCGCGGTCTTCTACCGCACCAACGCCCAGTCCCGTGCCCTCGAAGAGGTCTTCGTGCGAGTCGGCCTGCCCTACAAGGTGGTCGGCGGCACCCGGTTCTATGAGCGCCGCGAGGTCAAGGACGCCCTGGCCTACCTGCGCGTCATCTCGAACCCCACCGACACGGTCAACCTGCGGCGCATCCTCAACGTCCCGAAGCGCGGCATCGGAGACCGGGCCGAGGCATGTGTGGCCGCCCTCGCCGAGCGTGAGCGGATCCCGTTCATCGCGGCCCTCGGGCGGCCCGAGGACGCCCCCGGCATCGCCACGCGGTCCGTGGCGGCGATCAAGGGCTTCACCGGCCTGCTCGAGCAGCTGGGTCAGATCCACGCGGACGACGAGCAGGGGGTCGGCGCACTGCTCGAGGCCGTGATCGACAAGTCCGGCTACCTCGCCGAGCTCCGGGCGAGCCACGACCCGCAGGACGAGACCCGCGTCGAGAACCTCGCCGAGCTGGTGGCGGTGGCGCAGGAGTTCGACGAGACCCGCGCCTCGACAGGCGAGGTGGCCTCGCTCGAGGACTTCCTCGAGCAGGTGTCGCTCGTGGCCGACGCCGATGAGATCCCCGACTCCGAGGAGGCCGAGGACCTGGGCGTGGTCACGCTGATGACCCTCCACACGGCCAAGGGCCTGGAGTTCCCGGTGGTGTTCCTCACCGGCATGGAGGACGGCACCTTCCCGCACCTGCGCGCGCTGGGCGACCCCAAGGAGCTCGAGGAGGAGCGCCGGCTCGCCTACGTCGGCATCACTCGGGCCCGCGAGCGGCTCCACCTCTCGCGAGCGGCGGTCCGCTCGGCCTGGGGGGCGCCGCAGTACAACCCGGCCAGCCGGTTCCTCGACGAGATCCCGCCCGAGCTGGTCGAGTGGCAGCGCGCCGAGGCGGCGACCACCACCCGCCGACCCGGGCTGCCCGCGGTCGCCACGCTGGCCGCCCGGCCGGGCGTGCGCTCACCTGGCAACCGGCCGCTCATCGCGCTCCACCCGGGCGACAAGGTCACGCACGACAGCTACGGCATGGGCACCGTCGTCAAGACCGAGGGTGAGGGCGACAAGACGCAGGCCCACGTCGACTTCGGCGGCGACACCGGCGTGAAGCGGTTCCTGCTGCGCTACGCGCCGCTCGAGAAGCTCTGACCAGACCCTCCGAGATCCCAGCTCTCGGGCCGCTGCGGACCTCCCAGGCCCGAAAGGTGGGATCTCGGCGCGCCCGGCTGACGCGGCATACGCGAAAGGCGCCCCGGAGGGCGCCTGGCGTGGAGTGAGGTGGTCGGGTGGTGCGGGAGTGCTACTGCAGGCCGTGCTCGCGCAGCCACGGAGCGGGGTCGATCGCCGAACCGCCGTTGGGGTGGATCTCGAGGTGCAGGTGGGGCCCGGTCGAGTGACCCGAGTTGCCGGACAGCCCGACCAGGTCGCCGGGGGCCAGCTTCTGCCCGACCGTGACGTCGATCTCGCTCATGTGGCCGTACACGGAGACCGTGCCGTCCCAGTACTCGATCTCGACCTTGTTGCCGTAGCCACCCTGGTAGCCGGCGAAGGTCACCGTGCCCGTCGACATCGACCCGAGCCGGGTGCCGACCGGGGTGGCGAAGTCGTTGCCCTCGTGCATCCGGCCCCAACGCCAGCCGAACCCGGAGGTGAAGGTCGCGCCCTTGATCGGCATGAGCCACTGCTCCCGGGCCTTGCGCTGCGCCTCCGCCCTCTGGATCGCGGCGGCGAGGGCAGCCTTCTTCGCGACAGCCCTTCGCTCCGCGCTGCGGGCGATCTGCTGGGCCTCGAGGATGCGGGTCTGCGCGGCGGTGATCTGCACCTCGCGCTGCTGCTGCGCCTCGATCCGTGCGAACCGGGCCGTGGCCGCATCGGTCGCCCTGGCCTTGGCCGCCGCGCCGGTGAGGTCGAAGTACGCCGGCGCCGACTCCGCGACGGTGGCCCCGGTGGCGGTCACGACCAGCGCCGCCGCGGCAGCACTCGGCAGGAGGTAACCGCTCTTCGCAAAGCGGACACCTCTTCGAGGCGCGCGGTGACGGCCCGGGGCGCGGTGACGGCCCGAGTAGGAAGCGTTGCTCACAGAAGGGAAACCTTGCGTGCGGGGGGACACGGAAGCCAAGAGGTTAGCGTGATCAGTTCGTTATCCAAAATCCTTCGGGAAGAATCGTTACCCGGCGTGTCGACAAAGGACCGAACGGCTGAGGTCACGACGTGCGGCGCCGCAGCTCGGTCACGCCGGGGGTCAGGGTATGGCCCTCGGAGTCCAGGTGGGCCAGCGTGCTGGAGATCCCGTGCACGACGCTGCCGATGATCGGCAGTGACATGTGACCCACGCCGTGCAGGTCGATGTTGCGAACCTGCAGGTCAGGGTGGTTCAGGGCGGCGTTGCGCTGGGGGAAGACCATCTGGTCGAGGTCGGACCAGTAGACGACGAAGCGGGTGCGGCACTCCGGCACCGGCTGGTCGAGCTCTCGCATCAGACCGCTGCCGGGGCGCAGCTGCCGGGTCAGCTGGTTGTGCCACCCGTATGCCGTGTAGGTGCCCTGGTGGGGCGTGCCCAGGGTCACGAGGGTGTGGACGCGCTCGTCGCCCCCGAGCCGGGTCACGTAGTAGCGGGCGATGAGCCCACCCATCGAGTGCCCGACGACGTGGATCCGCTCGTACCCGGTCTCGGCCACGAGGGCCTCGACCTCCTCGGCGAGCTGGGCCGCGGCGACGCGGACGTCGGCGGTGAACGGGGAGTAGTTCATGCTCGTGACGCGACCGAAGCCCCGGCGACGCAGGCCGAGGCGGAGCAGGGTGAAGATCGACCGGTTGTCGACCATGCCGTGCACCAGGAGGATCGGGGTGCCTGCGGCCTCGACGTCGGAGATCACCAGACCCCGCTGGATCGGCGGGAGGTGCTCGACCCGGAAGCCGAGCTGGCTGTCTCGACCGTGTCGCCCGATCAGGCCCCAGGGGTAGAGCGCGAGATGGGTGGTCACCCAGGCTGCCTCGACCGCGGCCCCGAGGGCGCCGGTCGGGGTGGCCAGGGCCTTGGCGGCCCCACCGACGATGTCGCCGGCGGTCGAGGTGGCCGTCCGCACCCCGCGGGTCGCCCTCGCGAGCGCGCCGGGACGCGGGTCACCACCCGACGGGTGCCGCTTCGGTGCGGCAGGTCGGCGAGGGCGCGGGACGCTCTGCGACATCCCACTGAACCTAGTGGGTGAAACGACCACTTTCGAGACTTGTGGCCCAAGTGACACGCGTGTCCGGTTGCGCCATCCTGCGACGGGTTGCCACCTCATGGTCACGAGGAGTCCAGGGGAGGGCTTCGGTGACGCACCAGTGGCCAGAAGTCGGGGTGTTCCCGCACTTCTGGCCACCGGTGGGGCACGGGGGGCCGGTGGGAGGGGGTTGGTGACGCACCAGTGGCCAGGAGTCGGGGTGTGGGCGGAGCCGTCCGGCCGTGGCGTGCGCCACCCGGGAGCGGTGTCCCGGCCCGAGAGTGGCTAGTCTGCGGCCATGACTGACTCTCCACTGCGCGTCGTCGTGGCCAAGCCCGGACTCGACGGACATGACCGTGGCGCGAAGGTGGTGGCCCGGGCCCTGCGTGACGCTGGCATGGAGGTCGTCTACACCGGGCTGCACCAGACGCCCGAGCAGATCGTCGAGGCGGCGATCCAGGAGGACGCCGACCTCGTCGGGCTGTCCGTGCTGTCCGGCGCGCACATGACCCTCTTCGCCAAGGTGATGGAGCTCCTCAAGGAGCGCGACGCCACCGACATCGTCGTCTTCGGCGGGGGCATCATCCCCGAGGCCGACATCCCCGAGCTGGAGAAGATCGGCGTCGCCAAGGTCTTCACCCCCGGCGCCACGACCACCGACATCGTCGCGTGGGTCCGGGGCGCAGTCCCGTCCCGCTGACGCCGGCTGTCGACCGGGACGGCCCGGGATGCAGGCACGCACGAAGTGAGGGGCCAGACGCTTTCGTCTGACCCCTCGCTCTGTCCGTGCTACCGCAGGAACCTGTAGCGCCGGACGATCCCGGTGCGTGCCCACTTCTGGCCGAAGCCCCAGGTGTCGCCGGCGAGGAGGGCCGCCAGGGCAACCACGCTGATGGCACCGATCATGTGGTCATCGATGACCGGGTTGTTCTCCAGCGGCAGCGAGGCTGCCCACATCAGCGCGTAGAGCAGGGCGCCGGCGGCTGCGGCGAGCCGCATGCCGATGCCGAGCGTGAGCGCGAGACCGATGCCGAGCAGTCCGGCCATGAACAGCCAGTCGGCCCAGGCCTGTCCGGCCATGCCGTTGAAGAAACCTTGGAAGGGATTGTTCGCAGGGACCCCGAACTTCAGGAACCCTGTGGTGGGGCTGCCGCCGTGGATCCACGCGGCCGGACCGAAGCGGTCGGTCACGCCATCGGCGTTGACGCCGGTGTGGAAGCCGAGGGCGAACAGCTTGTCGACGAAGGCCCACAGGAACGTGAGGCCGAAGGCGACCCGCAGCACCGCAAGCGCCCTGCGGGCCGTGGAGTGGGTCACCACGTCGTGCTCGACGAGCACATCGAGCTTGGGGTGGCGCTGGATCGTTGTCATGACTGCTTTCCTCCTTGGTGGGCCGAGTTGCCCGGTTGCCTGCACCTCCATGCTCGAACCGGGTCGCGGCCCGCAGCAGGGCACTTGGTCCCGCCGCGAGGTCGTCGTCGTGTCTGTCACGTCACACCCGCGCCGGACCGCTCGTTATGCCGTGCGCGAACCCTGCTTCCGGGGTCGCGGACCCACGCCTAGCGTGGTGCCATGAGCGCTGCCCCGCCCCTACGCCTGGTGCACCCCGCAGACCTCCCAGGGCAACCCCTGTGGCGTGAGGTCGTCGGCGCCCGGCTGCGACACCTGAGGCGCCGGCGAGGACTGACCCTGGTCGAGACCGCCGCGCTCGCGGGCATCTCGCCGCAGTACCTGTCGGAGGTCGAGCGCGGTCGCAAGGACCCGACGTCCGAGGTGCTGGCGGCGATCACCGGGGCGCTCGGCGCGCCGCTGGTCGAGGTCACCCACCTCGCCTCGCTCGACCTGCGCCGCCAGCACAGCGGGCTGGCGACGCCCCCTCCGGGCGAGATCCGGCTGGCCGCCTAGCACCGGCCTAGTTCGAGGGCGGGCGTCTGATCGCCGCAGGCTAGAGGTCGGCGGCGGTCCGGTAGGCCACGAGCCGGTCGACCAACCCGTACTCGACGGCCGCCTCGGGGGTGAAGATCCGGTCGCGATCGGTGTCCCGCCGCAAGGTGTCCAGCGGCTGGCCGGTGTGGTGCGAGAGCACCCGCTCCGCCTCAGCGCGCAGCCTGATCACCTCGTCGGCCTCCAGGATGAGGTCGGGTATGGCGCCTTGGCTGCGAGCCGAGGGCTGGTGCAACAGCACGCGTGCGTGCGGGAGGATGCTGCGCTTCCCCGGGGCTCCGGCGGCCAGCAGGATGGCCGCGGTCGAACAGGCCTGCCCGATGCAGGTCGTCGCGATCGGCGCCCTGACGAACTCCATCGCGTCGTAGACCGCGAAGGTCGCCGTGAGCGATCCGCCGGGGGAGTTGATGTAGAGGTCGATGGGCTGCTCGGCGTCCTCGGACTCGAGGTGCAGGATCTGGGCGATCAGCGCGTTGGACACGCCGTCGTCGATCTCGGTGCCGAGGTAGACGATCCGCTCGCTCAGGAGGTGGCTGTAGACATCCATCACCCGGTCGCCCCGCGGATGCGTGCGGACGACGTTGGGGATCGTGTAGGTGCTCACTGCGGGCTCCCGAGGCCGGTGCGAGCCATTCGTCGCGGCCGGATGCTGTCGAGCGACTCGAGGACGCCGTCCACGAAGCCGTACGCCAGGGCCTGCTCCGCGGAGTACCAGCGGTCGCGGGCGGAGTCCTCGCGGACCCGCTCGAGCGGCTGACCGGTGTACTGGGCAATGAGGCCGAGCACCGTCTCGACGGTGTGGCGCAGGTCGTCTGCCTGCAGCTCGATGTCGACCGCCGTCCCCCCGATCCCGGCCGACCCCTGGTGCATGAGGATCCGTGAGTGCCGGAGCGCGTAGCGCTTGCCGTGCGTGCCGGCCGTGAGGAGGAACTGGCCGGCGCTGCACGCCAGGCCGAGCGCCAGGGTGGACACGTCGTTCGGGATGAGCCGGATCGCGTCGTGGATCGCGAGCATGGCCGGCACCGAGCCGCCGGGGGAGTTGATCCAGAGACTGATGTCGGCCCGCGGGTCCTCGGCCGACAGCAGGAAGAGCTGGGAGCACAGGCGGGTGCCGCCGTGGTCGTCGAGCTCGCCGTCGAGGACGATGATCCGTTGCTCGAGCAGGCGGGTGGTGAGGTGGTCGGACGGGGCGAGCGGGGAGCTGGTGGTGTCGCGCATGGAGCCACCGTGGGACGGGTCGTCCCACGGTGGCCAGCGCTTGCTGCTGTGAGCAGAACGCGTTGGGTGAGCCGTTCGGCTACGGCACCACGGGGATGCTGAGCGTCGCCGGCGCGGTGGGGGAGGCGCGCACCGTGACGGGCTGCACGGCATACGCGTTCTTGTAGGCCGCGTCGGTGCTGGCGAGCACCAGCCGCAACCGGTGCCCGGCTTCGACGCGGTGCACGATGGCCGGCAGCTCGATGTGCACCGGCTGGGTGACGTCTGCGACGCGCACCGGGCTGATCAGCTTGTGCACCAGCGTGATCGAGCCATCCGGGGCGACGTCGTAGAGCTTGGCGAAGACCTGGAGCTGGCCGCTGGGGCCGGCCGCCTGGGTCAGCGCCACGGCCGGCGACTCGAACTGCACGTCGAGGGTCGGGGCACCCACGACGGTCAGCGGCTTCGTCAGTGCGGGCGTCGACCACGCGCCGAAGGTGCCGGGGGTGTCGAAGGGGACGGTCAGCCCGTCGGGCACCGTGACCTGTCCCTCGAGTCCTGACACCTCGGTGTAGGACGCGGGCGCCCCCAGGCCGGGGTTGGTCCAGGACGTCGACCCGGGCAGGATCGCCGACCGCGACGACACGAGCTGGTCGGCCRCCGAGAGGTACCAGCTCGTGCGCGAGCCGACGGGGTAGCTGCTCGCGCTGGCGTAGGCCGGAGCGGCGGTGCCGGTGTAGGGCACCCAGTCGCGGAAGTAGGAGAAGCCGGGACCGGTCGAGACCGACGAGCCCTTGAGGTAGTGGTCGAACCAGTTCTTGATGCGCAGGCCGAGGTAGGTGTCCTCGATGTGCTCCCCGGTCAGGTCGAGCTCACCGGGAGCGGCTCCGGTGTTGGTGCCGGTGCCGCCGGAGTGGCCCCACGACTGCCACGCCATGGTCACCGGCACGCCTCGTGACTTGAGCGAGCGGTAGGTGGCGGTGGCCTCCTCGAGGTTGAACAGCGTGTCGTTCTCGCCCTGGATGAGGAACGTGGGCACCTTCACCTTGTCGATGTAGTGCCCCACGGACACGCGGTCGGTCAGTGCCGTGGTCGCCGCCGTCGGGTAGCCGAGCGTGTCGAGCGTCGCCTTGGCCTGACAGGCCTCCAGCACGAAGTTGGGGCACCCGACGTTGCGTGCCGGGTCGATGGCCGCGCCTTGGAGCCCGTCGAGGATGCCGACCCCGAAGAACAGGCCGGCCCACCCGATCTTCTCGGTGCCCGGGTTGGAGCCGGCGTAGGTCACGCCGCTCGTGAAGCTGGTGTTGTTCGGGGCCAGGGAGTAGCGCAGGTCGTTCCACGTGATGAGGGGGACGAGGGTGTCAACTCTGGGATCCGTTGCGGCAGTGGCGAACTGGATCTGGCCGCCGTACGACCCTCCGATCATCCCCAGGCGGGGGTCGTGGGTGGCAGGGTTGTCGAGGACCGTGAAGTCGACCGACAGCGTCCCTGCGCCGCCGGCGACCCCACCCACCTGCGACGAGGCGTATGCCGCCGGGCCGGCACCGCCGAGGAAGCTCACCAACGAGGTGGCCGCGACCCCGTCGACGCCGGGGTCGTCGAGCGAGATCTTGCAGCCGCTGTTCGGGAATCCGAGGCCGGTGTAGGACAGCACGGCGTAGCCGCGCTTGGCGAACGCGGCGCCGAGGCCGGCTTGGTCGGCCTTGCTCCCGCCGAACCCGTTGGTCGTGAGGATGGCCGGCACCCGGGCTCCGGGGTTGGCCGAGTGTGGCTTGTAGAGGTCGGCGTCGATGGTGCAGGTCTGCGGCTGCCCGAGGTCGTTCTTCCCCGCAGGGACGGTGAACGTCAGGCCGGAGTAGGTGTCGACGGTGTCGAAGGCCGCGGTGGAGGCGGCCGCTGTGCTCGTCGGTGGTGCAGCCGCTGACGCCTGGGTCGCGACGACAGCAGGGGTGGCCAGGGCGGCGACGGCCAGGACGGCGACGGAGCGGGGCAAGGACGAGGTGCGGCGCGACATCGGGCCTCCACGGTGGCGGGCGGGCCGGGCTGGCGCCGCTGCAGTGCCGTGACAACGACGGGGGGAGGGGTGCGGTTACGGTCGCTGACGGCGTCCGCATGATGAGTTGGCAGGTCCAGTGGCTGGACGGGCAGGGGGCGACGACCGAGCGGCGATGACGTGGCGATGACGCGATCTTGGGCAAGAGCAGAAGAAAAGTCGTTGTGGAACGTCCCATTCCGGAGGTTCCCACGCATTTGGTCAAGTCTTCGCAATAAACATTGACCCGCCGTTCGCGCGAAAGGTTAGGTCGGCACGGCGCGAAGCCCACGGCAAACCCTGTGCCGCCCCTGGAGGGGGATCCCGCCGCCCACGTGCAGGTCACCCAACCTGCGCATGTCCGAGAAGAGGATTTCGTGATCCGACTGTCCACCGGCGCCGCACTGGGCGTCGCAGTCGCCGCGGCCGTGGCCACTCCACTGTCTGCTGCATCAGCCTCCCCCCAGGCTGCGCCCTACCAGGCCGCGAGCTCAGCCTCCTCGCAGCCGAGTCCCGACCAGGACCACGCTGCGCTGGGTCTGTCCAAGGACGAGAAGCTCGTGGTGCGCAACGTCGTCAACGATGCCGATGGCACCCAGCACGTCCGCTACGACCGCACCTACAAGGGCCTGCGCGTCCTCGGCGGCGACCTCATCGTCGAGCACGCCAAGTCGGGCGCGACGGAGGACGTCCACTACAACGCCTCAGGCAAGGTCGCGGTCTCCTCGACCAGCCCGAAGGTGAGCGAGTCGTCGGCCGAGTCGTCGGGCGCGAAACGAGCCGGCTACTCAGCCAAGTCCAACGACGGCGAGCTCGTCGTCTGGGCCGGCCAGGGCAGCCCCCGACTCGCGTGGGACGTCGTGACGCAAGGCGTCAGGGCCGACCAGACGCCGAGCCGCCTCCACACCGTCGTCGACGCGAACAGCGGCGCCGTCATCACCTCGTGGGACGAGATCGTCAACGGCACGGGCAACTCGATGTACTCGGGCACGGTCACGCTCAACACCATCCAGTCCGGCTCGTCCTGGCTGCTCAAGGACAGCCACGGCAACTACACCACTGACCTGAACGGCTCGACGAGCTCGACGGCAGCCGGGACGCAGTTCACCGACGCCGACAACACCTGGGGTGACGGCACGGCGAGCAACCGCCAGACGGCCGGCGTCGACGCCGAGTACGGCGCGGAGAAGACGTACGACTACTACAACAACGTCCTGGGCCGCGCCGGCATCTGGAACACCGGAGCCGGTGCGCGCAGCCGCGTCCACTACGGCAACGCGTACGTGAACGCGTTCTGGGACGGCACGCAGATGACCTACGGCGACGGGTCGGGCAACACCCACCCGCTGACCTCCATCGACGTGGCCGCCCACGAGATGAGCCACGGTGTCACCGAGAACACCGCCGGCCTCAACTACAGCGGGGACGCCGGTGGCCTGAACGAGGCGACGTCAGACATCTTCGGCACCGCCGTCGAGTGGTACGCCAACTCGCCGGCCGACCCGGGTGACTACCTCATCGGCGAGAAGATCAACATCAACGGCAACGGCACCCCGCTGCGCTACATGGACAAGCCGAGCAAGGACGGTGCGTCGAAGGACTGCTGGTCCTCGACCCTGGGCAGCCTCGACCCGCACTACTCGAGCGGCCCGCTGAACCACTGGTTCTACCTGGCCTCCGAGGGCTCCGGCGCCAAGACCGTCAACGGCGTCAGCTACAACAGCCCCACCTGCGACGGCTCGTCCTTCACCGGCGCCGGCCACGGCAACATCGAGAAGGTCTGGTACCGCACGCTGTCAACGAAGCTGACCTCGGGCAGCACCTACCTCAACGCCCGGGAGGGCGCGATCACCTCGGCCAAGGAGCTGTACGGCGCGGGGAGCGCCACGTGCGTGGCGGTCGAGAAGGCCTTCACGGCCATCGCCGTCCCTGCGGGTGCGGCCACCTGTGGGGGCACCACGCCCCCGCCCACCGGCGGCAACCTGCTGCTGAACCCGGGCTTCGAGTCGGGTGCGGTGAACTGGACGGGCACCTCGGGGCCGATCACCAACAACACCGGACGTCCGGCCCGCACCGGCAGCTGGAAGCTGTGGCTCGGTGGCAACGGGTCGACCTCCACCGAGACGGAGCAGCAGAGCGTGGCGATCCCGTCGACCGTCACGGCCGCGACGCTGTCGTTCTGGCTGCGCACCGACACGGCCGAGTCCGGCAGCACGGCATACGACACCATGAAGGTGCAGGTGGTCGACGGGGCGACGACGACCACGCTCGCCACCTACTCCAACGTGGGCACCAACGCGACGTACACGCAGAAGTCGTTCGACGTCACCGCCTACAAGGGCAAGACGATCTCGGTGAAGTTCCTCATGAACGAGGACTCCTCACTGCAGACCTCGTTCGTCGTCGACGACACCGCGCTGGCGACCAGCTAGTCCGAGCCGGCCGGGSCGGCGCTCCCCCTGAGCGCCGGCCCGGTCTCTCGCCCCCGACGGGTGGCGGTGGGTCCGGGCACCTCCAGGCCGGCGCCCACCGCCACCACTGCAGGACCACCACAGCACCACCACCGCACCACAGCACCACCACCGCACCACAGCACCACCACAGCACCACCGCGCTGCCCCCGGGCGCCTGTCCGCACCACCATGCACGTCCCACGAAGGAGATCACGTGAAGAAGCTGTCAGCAGGCCTCGCGTTCGGTATCGCGGTGGCCACGGCCGCCGCCACCCCGCTCGCCGCGGCGCACGCCGCCCCGTCCGACCACGGACGCCAACCAGCGGCGGTCACCGCCGAGCAGTCGAGGACGGCCGATGCCGCCCGGGCGCTCGGCCTGGGCTCGGGCCAGCGGCTCCAGGTCAAGAGCGTCGTCACCGACGCCGACGGGACGAGGCACGTGCGCTACGAGCGCACCTTCCAGGGGCTCAAGGTCATCGGAGGTGACCTCGTGGTCGAGCGCACCGCCAGTGGGTCGATGAAGACGGTCCGCTGGAACGCCACCAAGGGCGTCGAGGTCGGCACCTCGCCGAAGCTCACCGCCGGTCAGGCCCGCAGCGCGGCCAAGGCCGACAGCGGTGCGCCCGCCGGTCTGGTGGTCTACGCCGGCGACTCCGGCCCGCGTCTGGCCTACGACGTCGTCGAGGTCGGGACCAAGGCCGACCAGACGCCCAGCCGGCTGCACACCGTGGTCGACGCGACGTCGGGCGCCACGCTCGACTCGTGGGACGAGGTCGTCGAGGGCACCGGCAACTCGATGTACTCCGGCACCGTCTCGCTCGGGACCACGCTGTCCGCGGGCAGCTACCAGCTCAAGGACACGGTGGGGAACTACACCACCGACCTCCTCGGGGCCACGACGGGCAACGGCACGCTGTTCACCGACGCGGACGACGTCTGGGGCAACGGCTCGACCAGCTCGCGCCAGACGGCCGGGGTCGACGCGCAGTACGGCGCGGAGAAGACCTTCGACTACTACAAGAACGTCCAGGGCCGCAACGGCATCTGGGACACCGGAGTCGGCGCGCGGAGCCGGGTGCACTACGGCAACGCCTACAACAACGCGTTCTGGGACGGCACCCAGATGACCTACGGTGACGGCGCCGGCAACGCCAAGCCCCTCACGGCCATCGACGTGGCCGGCCACGAGATGAGCCACGGGGTCACCGAGAACACCGCGGGCCTGGCCTACCGCGGCGACGCCGGCGGCCTCAACGAGGCCACCTCCGACATCTTCGGCACCGCGGTGGAGTTCTACGCCAACTCGCCCGCCGACCCGGGCGACTACCTCATCGGCGAGAAGATCGACATCCGTGGCAACGGCACCCCGCTGCGCTACATGGACCAGCCGAGCAAGGACGGCGCCTCCAAGGACTGCTGGAGCACCGGCCTGAAGAACCTCGACCCGCACTACTCGTCGGGTCCGCTCAACCACTGGTTCTTCCTCGCCTCCGAGGGCAGTGGGGCGCGCACCGTCAACGGCGTGGCCTACAACAGCCCCACCTGCAACGGCGCGACGATGAACGGTGCGGGCCGCGGGAACATCGAAAAGGTCTGGTACCGCACGCTTTCCACGAAGCTGACCTCGCGCAGTGACTACAAGGCCGCCCGGGAGGGCGCGATCACCTCGGCCAAGGAGCTGTATGGCGCCGGGTCGCCGACCTGCGTCGCGGTGAAGAACGCGTTCGACGCCATCGCGGTGCCGGCCGGTTCGGCCACCTGCTGACCACCGCTCACCGCGTGCGGTGACGACAGTGCGCCGTCGGCCCTCGGGCCGGCGGCGCACTGGTTTGGGGGCGGCGGTGCCTCAGGTGCAGACCTTGCGGTCGCTGGCAGGTCCCGTGACGTCGGCCAGCAGCTGGCTCACCACGGGCGCGGCCTTGGCGACCCGGGCGTCGTCGAGGGCCAGGAGCCCGGTGCCGGCCCCGAACACCACCGGCATCGAGTCGGACTGCCCGGCGGGTGGGGTGGTCGGCTGGTCRGTGTCGTGCACCTGGAGTGCGGCGTCGTTGAGGACCGCAAGGCTGTCCTTGTCGATCGTGCAGGTCACCTGTCCCTGCTTGGTCGTCGCGATGACCCCGCCGTCGTCCTGGATCGAGAGGGTGTCACGGAAGCCCGCGATCCCGCCCGTGCGCTGGACCGTGAGCGGGAAGCTCGCCTTCTTCGTGGCGCTCGACGATGGCGCCTGCGGCGGCTGGGGACCGGCCGTACCGCAGGCAGAGAGCGTCCCCGCGACGAGGACGCCGAGCAAGGACACGGCGGCAAGGGGCAAGGGGGAGGTTCGCGACATACCGCCCATCCTGCCCATTCCCAATCCCTTGCGCCACGTGCGTCGCGCCGACCTGCCACCCCTGGGGCAGACTGCGGGACATGCCGTTCACGCGCGCAGAGCTCGACGCAGCGACCGCCGTCGTGCGTCGCCACTTCCCCGCAACGCCACAGCTCGAGTGGCCGCTGCTCAGCGAGCACGTCGGCACGCAGGTCTGGGTGAAGCACGAGAACGCCACGCCCACGGGGGCTTTCAAGGTCCGTGGCGGTCTGGTCTACGCCGACCGCGCCAGCCGCGAGCGCCCTGACGTCAAGGGCTTCGTGTCTGCCACCCGTGGCAACCACGGACAGTCCCTCGCGTATGCCGGTCGGGCGGCCGGGCTGCGCGTCGTGATCGTGGTGCCGGAGGGCAACAGCCCCGACAAGAACGCCGCGATGCGCGGCTTCGGGGCTGAGCTCGTGGTGCACGGCCGTGACTACCAGGAGGCGCGCGAGCACGCCATGGGACTGGAGGAGGAGCTCGGGCTCGAGGCGGTGCCGCCGTTCCACCCCGACCTGGTCGTCGGGGTCGGCACCTACGCGCTCGAGCTCTTCGACGAGGCGGGGCCGCTGGACACCGTCTACGTGCCCGTCGGCATGGGTTCGGGGATCTGCGGGCTGATCGGGGTGCGCGACCTGCTGGGCCTCTCGACCGAGGTGGTCGGGGTGGTGTCAGACCGGGCGCCGGCGACCGCCCTGTCGTTCGAGGCGGGATCCGTGGTGACGACGCCCACCGCCGACACGTTCGTCGACGGGGTCGCCTGCCGCGCACCCGTGCCCGAGGCGGTCGCCGAGCTGGTGGGTGGCGCTGCCCGCGTGCTGGCGGTGCCGGACGACGACACCGCCGAGGCGATGCGGGTGCTCCTGCGCACCACGCACCAGCTGCCCGAGCCCGCTGGGGCCATCGCGCTCGCGGGGTTGCTGTCGGAGCGCGAGACCCAGGCAGGCAGGCGCGTCGCTGTGATCCTGAGCGGTGGCAACTGCGACGCAGACCTGCTCGCGACGGTCCTGGCCGGCCACACGCCGCACGCCTGATCCGGCGCGTCGTCTCTCGGGACGGCTGCTGGTCCACCCCTGGCTCGTATCCTCGGAGCCGTGCCCCGCCCCCGCGTCACACCCGTCCTCGCCGCACTGGCGGTGGTCGCCCTCGGCCTCTCGGCGTGCTCCGGCGACAAGCCAGCGGCGGCACCGACCACGAGCGCGACGTCGGCCACCAGCACGACCACCACGACCGCGCCCGCCCCGACGCCGACCGGACCCCTGCCGCTGGTGGGTGGCCCGGTGCTCGCGGTGAAGATCGACAACACGCCGGCCGCGCGTCCCCGGATCGGGCTCGACGTCGCCGACGTGGTCTACGTCGAGCCGGTCGAGGGCGGCCTGACCCGGCTGCTGGCGGTGTTCAGCCGCACCCAGGCGCCCGAGGTGGGGCCGGTCCGCAGCGGCCGCGAGTCCGACGTCGACCTCGTGGCCAACTACGGGAGGGTCGCGCTGGCCTTCTCCGGGTCGTCGAGCTACACCAAGCGGATCCTCGACCGGGGCAAGCAGGTCAACCTCAGCTTCGACCAGAGCACCCGCGGGTACCACCGCGACCGGTCGAGGCCGGCCCCCTACAACGTGATCGGCAACCCCAAGGAGCTGCTCGCGAGGGCGGGGGGCAGCGTCAAGCCGGCCGACATCGGGTTCCGCTATGGCGCCCCCACCGCCGGCGGCACACCCGCCACCTCGGTCGCCGCCCGCTGGCCCTCCTCGCGCGTCACCCTCACGTGGAGTGCCCAGCGCAAGCAGTACCTCGTCACCACGGACGGCCGCCCCGAGGTCAGCCCGAGTGGTCGTCAGTACGGCGCCAGCACCGTCGTGGTCCAGTACGTCGTCACGCACCAGTCGGGCAACCGCGACGTCAACGGCCAGCCCACCCCGGTGGTCGACGTCGTCGGGAACGGTCCTGCAGTGGTCCTGCGCGGCGGGCTGTCGTGGCAGGGCCGCTGGTCGCGCAAGGGCGTCACGGCACCGACCTCGTTCACGGTCGGCAAGCAGTGGCTGACCTTCGACCCGGTGGGCCCGGTGTGGGTCCTGCTCGTCACGCCCGGACAGAGCGTCGTCGTCCGCTGACAGAGGAGAGCCGTGTCCAGCCCGTGGGCACGGCAGGGACCGGCCCACGCGGCATACCCACGGCTGACGGTGAGATTGGTCCCACTTGGCTCCGAGGCCCGCACCCGAGGGGGCCACGGCGTCCTGACAGGGCTAGTCTCGGCGTCGAACCACACCCATCCGTAGACGAGGACGTCAGACGTGGATCTGTTCGAATACCAGGCCCGAGACATGTTCGAGAAGCACGGCGTGCCGGTGCTCGCCGGCGCCACCGCCACCACCCCGGAGCAGGCTCGCGCCGCCGCCGAGGAGATCGGTGCCAAGAGCGGCGGGGTGACCGTCGTGAAGGCCCAGGTCAAGACCGGTGGTCGAGGCAAGGCCGGCGGCGTCAAGGTCGCCAAGTCCGCCGACGAGGCACAGCAGCACGCTGAGGCGATCCTCGGCATGGACATCAAGGGCCACACCGTCGGCACCGTGATGATCGCCCAGGGCGCCCAGATCGCCGAGGAGTACTACTTCTCGGTCCTGCTCGACCGCGCGAACCGCACCTACCTCGCGATGTGCAGCAAGGAGGGCGGGATGGAGATCGAGCAGCTCGCCGTCGAGCGCCCCGAGGCCCTCGCCCGCATCGAGGTCGACCCGAACACCGGCATCGACGAGGCCAAGGCGCAGGAGATCGTGTCCGCGGCCGGCTTCGACGACGAGACCGCTGCGAAGATCGTCCCGGTGCTGCAGTCCCTGTGGACCGTCTACCGCGACGAGGACGCCACGCTCGTCGAGGTCAACCCGCTGGTCAAGACCGAGGCGGGCGACATCGTCGCCCTCGACGGCAAGGTGACGCTCGACGAGAACGCCGGGTTCCGCCACCCCGACCACGAGGCCCTCGAGGACAAGGCCGCAGCCGACCCGCTGGAGGCCGCCGCCAAGGAGAAGGACCTCAACTACGTCAAGCTCGACGGCTCCGTCGGCATCATCGGCAACGGCGCGGGGCTGGTCATGTCGACCCTCGACGTCGTCGCCTACGCCGGCGAGGAGTTCCCGGGTCAGCCGAAGCCGGCCAACTTCCTCGACATCGGTGGCGGCGCCTCCGCCGAGGTCATGGCCAACGGGCTGCACATCATCCTCGGCGACGAGCAGGTGAAGTCGGTGTTCGTCAACGTGTTCGGTGGCATCACCGCCTGTGACGCGGTGGCCAACGGCATCGTCGGCGCACTGAACAACCTCGGGGACGAGGCCACCAAGCCGCTCGTCGTCCGGCTGGACGGCAACAACGTGGAGGAGGGCCGGCGCATCCTCGCCGAGGCCAACCACCCGCTGGTGACCAT
Organism: Pedococcus sp. P2_A3; assembly: GCF_056405035.1. NCBI lineage: Bacteria > Bacillati > Actinomycetota > Actinomycetes > Micrococcales > Intrasporangiaceae > Pedococcus > Pedococcus sp. P2_A3. The sequence goes on from NZ_JBFUCW010000021.1 coordinate 49,128, forward strand.
CGAAGAGACCATGGACGGCGCGGCCCGCAAGGCCGCCGAGCTGGCTTCGGCCGCGACCAACTGACAAGGGCCGGGAGAACACACCAATGGCAATCTTTCTCGACGAGAACTCCAAGGTCATCGTCCAGGGCATGACCGGCTCCGAGGGCATGAAGCACACGCAGCGCATGCTCGCCTCCGGCACCGCCATCGTCGGTGGCGTCAACCCGCGCAAGGCGGGCACCACGGTCGACTTCGACGGCGGCGTCACCGTGCCCGTCTACGGCACGGTGGCCGAGGCCATCGAGGCGACCGGCGCCAACGTGTCGGTCATCTTCGTGCCGCCCGCGTTCGCGAAGTCTGCAGTGGTCGAGGCGATCGACTCCGAGATCCCGCTCGCGGTCGTCATCACCGAGGGCATCGCGGTCAAGGACTCCGCGGAGTTCTACAACTACAGCAAGGGCAAGGCGACCCGCATCGTCGGGCCGAACTGCCCCGGCCTGATCAGCCCCGGGAAGTCCAACGCCGGCATCATCCCCGCCAACATCGCGGGCGCCGGGCGGATCGGCCTGGTCTCCAAGTCGGGCACGCTGACCTACCAGATGATGTACGAGCTGCGGGACTTCGGCTTCTCCTCCGCGGTCGGCATCGGCGGCGACCCGATCATCGGCACCACCCACATCGACTGCCTCGAGGCGTTCGAGAAGGACCCGGAGACCGACGCGATCGTGATGATCGGCGAGATCGGCGGCGACGCCGAGGAGCGCGCCGCGGCATACATCAAGGACCACGTGACCAAGCCGGTCGTCGGCTACGTCGCGGGCTTCACCGCTCCCGAGGGCAAGACCATGGGCCACGCCGGCGCCATCGTGTCCGGCTCCGCGGGCACGGCCGCTGCCAAGCAGGAGGCCCTCGAGGCGGCCGGTGTCAAGGTCGGCAAGACGCCGTCCGCGACCGCCGAGCTGATGCGCGAGATCATGCGAGACCTGCAGAAGTAGCTTCTGCCGCAACGCAGTTCACGACGGCCGTCACCCTGGTGGGTGGCGGCCGTCGCGCTTCCGCGGTATGCCGTGGGGGTGCTGGTGGCGGTCCCGCGGAGGTCTACTTCTGGCGGGCGAGCGCCAGCAGGCGGTCGAGCTCGGCGAAGCCCTGCGTCGGGTCGGCGACCGCGGTCAGGACGATCGTGGTCACCGCGCCCGACGTCCTCTGGGCGGTCACGCCGACCCACTCAGAGAGGCTCGGCGACCCGTCGACGAAGACGGTGTCGAGGCGGAACGTCCCGTCGGTCGGTCCCGCTGTGGGCTTGACCGAGTAGTTGGGACCGTCGCACCCGTTGGCGTACAGCTGCTTGGCCTCCGAGATGCGGGCGCTCACGTAGCTCTTGCGGACGGCGGCGTCGGTCGCGTCGTCGAGCTGGACGCGCTGTCGGCCGATGTAGCCGGTGGTGCCGTTGCCGATGCGGACCGACACCACGCCGACGCGGCCCCCGATGCCGGCCTGCTGGGTGTCGGTCTCACAGCTCGCGACGGTGGTCGACCCCTCGAGGGCTCCCGGACCATCGGAGGTCTTGGCCCCGCGGGTGAGTGCCTGGGAGGCCCACTGCGAGGCGGCGACGAAGAGGGTGGACGACGGCAGGGGGTCCGGACCGGTGACGGTCATCTTCTGGTTGACGGGCTTGGCTCCGGGCGTGCCCGCGGTCCCCGACGTGGTGGCGGAGTCGCTGGCCGTCGCGTAGCGGTCGAGCCGCTGCTGCGCCACCAGCGCGAGAGCGCCCAGCTCGTCCGTCGTGAACCCTCCGGTCTTCACGTCCGGGAAGGCAGGGTCGATGAGCTGCAGCAGCTCCACCCCGTCCCGGCCGGGCACGACGGCGAACCATCCGGAGCCGGCGTCCTTGGTGCCGTAGGAGTACAGCGAGTAGGCGCCGACGTGCTCGGACCGCACCGTGAAGCTCGGACCGGCCTGGCACGTGGCCACCGAGTGCGACAGCGCGACGACCTTGGTCGGGTCGCCGCCGGTGCGCCAGTAGGTGGCGGCCGCGCTCACCGGCGAGCTGGCCTGCGTCACCGACTGCTGGAGGCTCGGCCTGCCCATCGAGTCGGCGCACTCCACCCCACCCTCGAGGGTCGTGGCCTGGGTGAGCCTGACCGAGTCAGCCGGCAGGTCGAGGGTGGTCTCCCACTCCCGGGCGAGTGGGAGCAGGCCCGGGGTGTCCAGCGACGACGTCGTGGTCGGTGACGCGGACGCGCTCGTGGTGGTGCCCGTGCTGGTCCGCGCCGCGGGAAGGTGTACGAGGTCGCCGTCCTGGCCCAGCAGGTCGAACCCGACCGTCCCTGCGACCACGGCGGCCGCAGCCGCTGCGGCACCTACCGCGAGAAACCGGCGGCGACGACGCGCCATACCCCTTGCCTTGACGAAGCGGACGTCGGGAAGGGGAGCCGCCTCCACGTCGGTGCGCAGGGAGGTCAGCGCAGCGCGGACCCGGGCGTCGTCTGCCGCCGTCCAGTCGTCGTGCTCAGCCATGGGGACTCTCCTGGTGCTGCAGGGCCTGGGCCAGCTGGGCCCGACCCCGGTGCAGGCGCGCCTTGACGGTGCCTGCGGGGGTGTTGGTCTCGTGGGCGATCTGCTCGATGCTCAGGTCGCCGATGTAGTGCATGGTCACGGCCTCGCGAACCGGTTCGGCCAGGGTGCGCAGCGCCGCCACCACCGCCACCCGGTCCTCCGTGGGCGGACCCACCGAGTCGTGGGCCCCGTGTCGTTCGTGGGCGCGGTCCTGGGTGGTCCGCTTGCGCCAGCCGGAGATCGCGACCCGGCGGGCGACCGTGCGGACCCAGGCGAGGGGGTCGTCGTGGGTGCGCACCGTGGACCACTGCTGCCACGCCCTCGCGTAGGCCTCCTGGGTGGCGTCCTGCGCGACGGTGAGGTCGCCGGTGAACGCGTAGACCAGGTGGACGACGCGACGGGAGGTGTCACGGTAGAACGCGTCGAACTCCGCCTCGGCGGACTGCGCGCCCATCGTCACCTCCTGCGTCGGCGTTGTCGCGCCGGTCGGAACCACCATGGCCATCACACCGCAGCAGACGCGCTCGCGCGAGGTTGGGTTGCGGCGCGTTCGGACATTTCTCACCCGTCCTCGGCGTTGCACGGCGGCTCAGGCAGCACGGTCGGAGACGATGGGGCAGCGATGACTGTGATGGAGATGTTGAGGGCGGGGACCTCGTCGACCGGCGACGGGCCGGGCTCTGCCGTGCACCGCAAGGCGCTCGTGGCCGGGGCCCTGGCCGCTGCGGGATCGGCCACGGTGTTCGTGCTGCCGGCCCTGCTCGTCTGGGTCGCCGCCTCCGAGAGCACCGTGACCTGGACCAGCTCGCTGGGCGTCGGAGCCAGTCTCTGGCTGCTCGCGGGGGGCGCGCACCTGGCCGTCGGCGGCACCCACCTCACGGTCGTCCCGCTGCTGGCCTTGGCACTGAACGTGGCCGTCGGGGCGTGGGCCGCGACCCGCGCTGCCCGCGAGACCGCCGACGCGCGCACCATCCGACTGGCGCGCGACCTGCTCCACCGCCCCCTCGGCGCAGCGCTCCTCGCCTGGGCCACCGGGTATGCCGCGTGCGCCCTGCTGTGGGTGGCCGTCGCCTACCTCGCCGGTCCCCACCCGGTCGTCTGGACCCTCGTCTTCCCCGTGCTCGTCGTCCCCGTCGTCTCGGTGCTGCTGGCCCTCCAGCGACTGCTCAAGGGGCGACCGGAGCTGGCGGGTCCGGGCCTGACCCGTCCGGCCTGGCTGCCCGAGGCGGTCCGCCGGGCCCTTCGACCGGGCCTCGAGGGGGCTGGCGTGCTGCTCGGGGCGGGCACCGTGATCTGCCTCGTGCTGCTCGTGCTGCGGTTCAGCGAGGTCCGCCACCTGCAGGCGGAGCTGGCGCCCGGGGTGATCGGGGGAGTCGCGTTGACCCTGGCCCAGGTGGCCGTGCTCCCCAACCTCGCCCTCTGGGCCGTCTCGTTCGTCGCCGGTACCGGGTTCTCCGCGGTCGAGGGCGCCTCGGCCACCTGGACCGGCAGCCGCACCTCGCTGATGCCGATGGTGCCGGCTTTCGGTGCGCTGCCCCAGCCGGGTGCCTTCCCCGGCTTCCTGCCCGTGGTGGTCCTGCTCCCGGTGGCCGTCGGTGCCCTGGTTGGATGGCGTTCGCTGCGCGCGGTGGCTCGGCTGTCCACCGAGCGCACCAAGCTGACCGTCGCGGGGACGTCGGTGGTGGTCGCCGCCGGGGCGATCGGACTGCTCGACGTGCTCGGGGGCGGGTCGCTCGGGAGGGCTCGGCTGTCCGACATCGGCGCCCCGGCCGGCGCGATGACCCTGGCCCTGCTGGTCGAGCTGGGCCTCGGTGCCGCGATCGTGCTGGTCTGGGACCGCTGGAAGCTGCGCCGCTGACCCACCTCGGACCCACTGACCCCCGGTTCGATGTAAACACGCCGGAGATTCCCGGCGTGTTTACATCGAACGAGTGGCCCGGGCAGCGCGTCGTGGACGCGGGTGCGGCCGCGCGGCCGTGGCTCGGTATCGTCTCCCGCGTGACTGCCCCCGAGCCGACCGGGATCGTCGTGCTCGTCTCCGGATCGGGCACCAACCTCCAGGCCCTCATCGACGCCACCGCGGACCCTGCGTACGGCGTGCGGATCCTCGCCGTCGGTGGCGACCGCGCGGGCATCGCCGGCCTGCACCGCGCTGGGGCGGCCGGCATCACCGTGTTCGTGTGCCGGGTGGAGGACTACGACACCCGGGCCGAGTGGGACGCGGCCCTCGCCGAGCGGATCGCCGACCACCAACCCGCCTTCGTGGTCTCCGCCGGCTTCATGAAGCTCCTGGGACCCGAGGTCCTCGGACGGTGGACCGTCCTCAACACCCACCCCGCCCTGCTGCCGTCCTTCAAGGGCGCCCACGCGGTGCGTGACGCGCTCGCGGCCGGTGCCACCCAGACCGGCTGCACCGTGCACGTCGTGGATGCCGGGATCGACACCGGGCCGGTGCTCGCCCAGGCCACCGTGGACGTCGAGCCCGGCGACACCGAGGACACCCTCCACGAGCGCATCAAAGCCGTCGAGCACCCGCTGCTCGTCGAGATCGTGGGCCGCGCGGCCCGCGAGGGAATCACCGTTTCCGATGGGAAGGCCACCATTCCGTGACCGCACAGCCAGCCACCACCTCCACCCCTGACGCCGCGGACGCGGGACGCAGGCCGATCCGCAGGGCACTGGTCTCGGTCTACGACAAGACCGGGCTCGAGGAGCTGGCGCGCGGGCTGCACGAGGCCGGCGTCGCCCTGGTCTCGACCGGCGGGTCCGCTGCCCTCATCGAAGGACTCGGACTCCCCGTCACCAAGGTCGAGGACCTCACGGGCTTCCCCGAGTGCCTCGAGGGCCGGGTCAAGACGCTGCACCCCCGCGTGCACGCCGGGATCCTCGCGGACACCCGCAAGGCCGACCACGTCGCGCAGCTGGCCGACCTCGGGGTCGAGCCGTTCGAGCTGGTCGTGGTGAACCTCTACCCGTTCCGCGAGACGGTGGCCTCGGGTGCCGGCCCCGACGAGGTGATCGAGCAGATCGACATCGGCGGTCCCTCGATGGTGCGGGCCGCGGCCAAGAACCACCCCAGCGTCGCGGTCGTCACCGACGCCGCGGCATACCCGGCGGTGCTCTCGGCCGTCGCGAACGGCGGGTTCACGCTCACCGAGCGCAAGCGCCTGGCCGCCCAGGCGTTCGTGCACACCGCCGACTACGACAACGCCGTCGCGAACTGGATGGGCAACGCCTACGTCGACACGAGCGACGGCACCGGCTTCCCGGCCTGGACGGGCGCCACCTTCCACCGGGCCAACGTGCTGCGCTACGGCGAGAACCCCCACCAGCCGGCCGCCCTCTACACGCACTGGCGCCCCGGCGTCGCCTCCGCGGAGCAGCTGCACGGCAAGGACATGTCCTACAACAACTACATCGACACCGATGCCGCCGTGCGCGCCGCGTACGACCACGGCGACCAGCCGACGGTGGCGATCATCAAGCACGCCAACCCGTGCGGGATCGCCGTGGGCGCGACCGTGGAACAGGCGTATGCCGCGGCTCACGCGTGCGACCCGGTGTCCGCGTACGGCGGCATCATCGCGACGAACCGGCCCGTGACCAAGGCAATGGCGCTCGCCGCGAACGAGACCTTCAGCGAGGTCATCGCGGCTCCGTCGTTCGACGCCGACGCGCTGGAGGTGTTGCGGGAGAAGAAGAACCGGCGACTGCTACAGCTCCCTGCCGACCTGGCGGCGCACCGCGACCCGATCGAGACGCGGCCGATCAGCGGCGGGCTGCTCGTGCAGGTGCCCGACCGGATCGACGCGGTCGTCGAGGGCGAGACGCCCGGCGGGGACGACGCCTCGAGGTGGCGGCTGGTGGCGGGTCAGGCAGCGGACGAGGCGACGCTCGCCGACCTCCAGTTCGCCTGGCGCGCGGTGCGTGCGGTGAAGTCCAACGCGATCCTGCTCGCCAAGGACGGCGGCTCCGTCGGCATCGGCATGGGTCAGGTCAACCGCGTCGACTCCTGCCACCTCGCCGTGTCACGGGCGAACTCCGACGGCGCCGACCGGGCGCGGGGTGCGGTCGCCGCGTCGGATGCGTTCTTCCCGTTCGCCGACGGGCTGCAGGTGCTGCTCGACGCCGGGGTGCGAGCCGTCGTCGCCCCCGGTGGGTCGGTGCGGGACGAGGAGGTCGTGGCCGCAGCCGAGGCCGCCGGCGTGACGATGTACTTCACCGGGACCCGTCACTTCGCCCACTAGGTCCCCCTCTCCGACTTGTTGCGTTCAGGTCGTCACGAGACCCGGAATTCTCGGGGTCGGTGACCACCGGAGCGCAACAAGTGGGGGGAGAAGGGGGGTCAGTCCGGGGTGGGGGCGCGGTAGCCGGTCGGCTCGCCGGAGCCCAGGTCGACGATGGCTGCCACGGGGCCTCCGCCGTCAGGGCCCTGGTGCGCGGCCGACACCGAGACGAACACCGCCGGGTCGCCGGTCACGGAGGCGGTGACGCCACCGACCGCCGACTTGATCTGGCGGTGCCAGTGCACGTCGGAGTCGTCGAGCATGGCATTGCGGCGGCCGCGGACCTCGCCGTTCTGGCTGACCTCGCACTTGAGGAACACGTTGACGAGCCGACCCTGGAGGTCGGAGGAGTGCGGCCGCTCGGGGAGCTCGAGCCCGGCGTCCTTGATGGCCGACCACACGCCGTCGGCGTCGAGGGCGTCACGCATCACCGAGTGCCCGATGCGGTAGCGGCCACCGATGCCCTTGGTGTTGCCCACCACGACGACCTGCGCCTGGTCGAGCTCGACGCCGGAGGAGCACGAGGCCACGGCGGAGAACAGCGACCGGTTGTTCATCACGTCGGCGTCGGTCGGCATCTCGATCTCGCCGAGCGCGACCGCGATCCCGAGACCGGTCGTGCCGTTCGACAGGTCCATCGACTCGTGGGTGTGGTGGGTCCAGACCGACTTGCCGCGTGACTCGGCGTCGCGGATCGTGTGGATCGTCAGCAGCGGGGTCTTGGTCTGCACGTAGTGGACGTCGGCAGGGTCGGTGATGCCGGCCTTCTCCATCGCCACTTTCACGGCGTCGGCGACCTTGGTGATCATGCCGGTGTAGCCGATCTCCTCGGGCAGGATCGGCTCGCTCATCGCGAACCCGACGGTCAGCCGCAGGTCGTCGGACTGCTCAGCCTGGTCAGCCGGCACGGTGGCGAAGATCGTGGCGTGCGGGCTGATGATGCCGTCGGTGCCGCCGGACCACACGATCGGCACCTGCTTCACCTGGTCGGCCGGAGCCCCCTTGGCGACCAGGACCTCCCGGAACGCGCGGTCGGCGATGATCCGGGTGTAGTCGTTGACGCCACCGTTGCCCTCGGTCTTGCCGATGATGGCAATCACCCGGTTGGCGTCCATCACCCCGTCGTCGATGAGCTTGGCCAGCTCACTCGCGTCGGACACGTGGTGGATCGGGACCTTGCGGACCTCAATGGGTTCGGGCATGGCGGTCACCTCTCTGGTTCTCTGACAGCTGGTGGCGGGTCGTCGGCTGCCGGGGCGGCATCGTCGCCGGTGGGCTCGGTGGGCTCGGTGGGGATCGAGGGGTTGCCGATCACGGTGCCGACGTCGCCGTGCAGCGCGTCGGCGATCCGGTCGAGAGCGGTGATCACGCTGCGTCGGCCACCGTGGCGCACGAACCGCATGGCGGCCTCGACCTTGGGCCCCATCGACCCCGACGCGAACTGGCCGTCCGCGGCATACGCCTCCATGTCGGCCAGCCGCACCCGCCCGACAGGTTGGGCCCCGGGAGTCCCGAAGTCGAGGACGGCGTTCTCGACGTCGGTGGCGATGACCAGGACGTCGGCGCCGATGGCGCTGGCGAGCACCGCTGCGGTGAGGTCCTTGTCGATCACGGCCTCGACGCCGTGCACCGTGCCGTCGGCTTCGCGGACGACGGGTATGCCGCCGCCCCCGGCCGCGACCACGACGTAGCCCGCGGCGAGCAGGGTGTGCAGCGTGTGGGTCTCGAGCACCTCGATGGGCTCGGGGGAGGCGACGACCCGGCGCCAGCCCTGGTGGCCGCGGTCCTCCCACGTCTCGCCGTGCTCGATCAGCGGCTGGGCGAAGTCACGGCTCAGGAACCGCCCGATCGGCTTGGTGGGATTGGCGAAGCCGGGGTCGTCGGCCGCCACGAGGGTGCGAGAGACGATGGCGGCGACCCGCCCGTCCACGCCCTGCGCGGCGAGGGCGGCTTCGAGGGTGTCGAGGATCGTGAACCCGATGGTTCCCTGCGTCTGGGCGCCACACCAGTCGAGCGGGACGGGCGGCACGACGTGGGCGGCGATCTCGTTCTTGACGAGCAGGTTGCCGACCTGCGGGCCGTTGCCGTGGGTGAGGACGACCTCGTGCCCGGCCGCGACGACGGTGGCGACGTGCTCCATGGCGCGGGAGATGGCCTCCCGCTGGGCCTGCGGGGTGGCGCTGCCGTCGGGACCGGTCATGGCGTTGCCGCCGAGCGCGATCAGGACCCGCATGCCACCTCCGTTCGTCGTCCGTGCGGCGAGCCTAGGGATGCCCGGCGTCGCGTGACGTTGGCAGGACCTGCCCAATGGCACGGGTCGACTTGGCACTTCTGCGGCGGCGACCGGTCCTGGGCCGCGCGCCGGTCAGCGCGGCGCCTCTGCGCCGCCGCTGACCGGCGCCTGGGCGACCCCGAGCGCGATCACCAGGTCGGCCACCCGGAGCGGGTCGTCGAGGGCGTCGCCGAAGAGCTCACGCAGCTGGCCCACGCGGTAGCGGACGGTCTGCGGGTGGACGAACAACGCCTCGGCGACCGGCTCACGACGACCGCGGTGCAGCAGCCAGAGCCGCAGCGTCTCCTCGAGCCGTTCGCGGCTCGCCGGGGTGGAGTCGTCCAGGGGGGCCAGCGCCTGCGCGCGCAGGTCGGCCAGGGCGGCCGGGTCGGCGCCCAGCACGATCTCGGCCAGGTGGGCGTCCGTGTCGTATGCCGTGCGCCGCCCCGTGCGCGTCGCCCGCCCGCGCAGGGCGCGCTGGTGGGAGGTGGCGGCCTCGCGCCACGGCCGCGTGGGGCCCAGGACGACGTCGTGGCCGTCCAGCGCCTGCACGAGGCGGCGGCGGGCGGTCGGGGTGAGCCGGGGCACGATGAGAGCCGCGACGTCCTCGCGGGCGTCGACCCCCGGGACGTCCTCGGTCAGGACGAGCGACCTGCCGTCGACCAGCGTGCGGGTGTGGTGCAGCTCGGAGTCGGGGGCCAGCAGCACGGTCACGCTGCGGGGGAGGTCCCAGCCGGCTCGCTCGGCCCGCCGGCTGACCAGCTCCTCGGAGGCACCCCGCAGCATCTCGAGGGCGAGCCGCTCGAGCTGGCGCTGCTGGACGCGTTCGGCGGTGGCGAGCTCGTCGGCGTGGCCGGCCACGCTGGCCGCGGACAGCTCGTCGATGTAGGCGAAGACCAGCTCGGCGAACCGGGCGAGCAGCTCGGCACTCATGCCTGCCCGGACACTCTCCTCGGACAGCCCCCGCCAGGAGACCCGGGCGCCGATCCGGTAGGCGGACAGCAGGGCGTCCATGCTGCGTCCGCTGCGGGCCTCGCCGCGACCGAGGTTGTACGACGCCTCGCGCGCGGGGCCGAGGGGGGTGCTGGGGTCGTCGGAGCGTGCTGCGATGGAGAGGAACGTGCCGAGCGCGACCTGCACGGCGGTCTCGATGTTGCCGACGAGGTACTCGCGTGCGCTGGCGTAGCTCGGCACCTCCTCGATGATGGCCTCCACCGCGTGGCTGGCGACCGCGGGAAGGGCGCCCTTGAGTCGGGCGAGGACCTCGGGGGACATCGTGAGGCCGGCCGCCCGCTCCGTGGCGGAGGCGGCCGTGGCGACGGCGGCGGCCGTGGAGGTCGGCGTGGTGGAGGTGGGCGTGGTGGAGGTGGCGCCAGTGGACGGGGTGACCGATGTGGCGGAGGATGAGGCTTGAGACGGCGGTTTGACGCTCATATTGTTCCTAGCGAACAAAAGACTGCGGATCTGTCACTCTGACAGGTCAGGAAATTAGCCTACCTGATCGCTCATGATGGAACCATGACCGCAGTTCTCCCACTCCGCACGACGTCAGGGTCCACCAGCCCCCTGCCGTCCCTGCGCACGGTCCTCCGTCGAGTCGCCGAAGCAGTCGCCACCCCCGTGCTGCCCGACGACTACCTCGACCTCATCGCGCCCATGCGGGCCGGCGCCGACCTGCGTGGCCGGGTCGTCTCGGTGACCCCCGAGACCCGCGACGCCGTCACGGTGCAGATCAAGCCGGGCCGCTCCTGGGCCGGTCACGTCCCCGGGCAGTACATCCGCATCGGGGTCGACGTCGACGGCGTCCGCAACTGGCGCGCCTACTCCCTGACCTCGCCGGTGGCGTCGCCCGACAGACTGATCTCGATCACCGTCAAGGCCATCCCCGACGGCAAGGTCAGCAACCACGTGGTGCGCGCGCTGCAGCCCGGCACGCTGATCCACCTCGACCAGGCGACCGGCGAGTTCGTGCTCCCGACGCCCCGTCCGGCCAGGGCGCTGTTCGTCACCGCCGGCTCCGGTGTCACGCCCGTGATGGGCATGCTGCGCAACCACCTCGACGAGCTGCACGACGTCGTCGTCATCCACTCCGCGCCCACCGAGGCCGACGTCATCTTCGCCGCCGAGCTGCGCGAGTGGGCCGAGGCCGGACGCATCCGCCTCGTCGAGCGGCACACCGACATCGAGGGCATGGTCGGCACCGACTCCCTCGACGAGCTCGTGCCCGACTGGCGCTTCCGCGAGACCTGGGCCTGTGGCCCGGCCGGCATGCTCGACGCCTTCGAGGCGGCCTGGGCCGATGCCGAGATCACCGACCGACTCCACACCGAGCGCTTCCGCCCGGTCGTCATCGCCGAGGGTGAGGGTGGCACCGTCACCTTCGGCGGCCAGCGCATCACCGTCGATGCCGACGGCTCGACCCCGATCCTCGACGCCGGCGAAGCCGCCGGTGTCCTGATGCCTTCCGGTTGTCGGATGGGCATCTGCTTCGGCTGTGTCGTGCCCCTGAAGGAAGGTGCCGTGCGCGACCTGCGCAACGGCGACCTCACCATTGCCGCCAAGGGCGACGGCATCCGCATCCAGACGTGTGTGTCGGCTGCTGCCGGCCACTGCGAGATCGACCTCTAAGGAGACCTCATGACTGCCACCGCAGAGACCTATGACCTCACCATCGACGGTTCCGCCGCCTCGACCCCCAAGGCCCCCGGCACCCCGACGCCCCGCTCCACGAACAGCCGGCTGTCCACCGCCATCGCCGAGCGCCGCCACGTGCCGAAGCGCTCCGGCAAGGCCGACCCCACCGGTCACCTGAGCGCCGAGGACGTCGAGGCGCTGGCCATGGAGCTCGACGCGCTGCGCCAGGAAGTCCTGGAGTCGCGCGGAGCCAGCGACGCGGCATACATCCGCAAGGTGATCGACGTGCAGCGCAAGATCGAGCTCGCCTCGCGCGCCGTGCTGCTCTTCTCGATCTTCCCGCCGGCCTGGATCGTCGGCACCGCCGGTCTCTCCGTCGCCAAGATCCTCGACAACATGGAGGTCGGCCACAACATCCTCCACGGCCAGTGGGACTGGATGCGTGACCCCAAGATCCACTCCACGACCTGGGAGTGGGACAGCGCCACCCCGGCCGCGCTGTGGAAGCACAGCCACAACGAGCTGCACCACACGTACACCAACGTGATCGGCAAGGACAACGACCTCGGCTACGGCATCATGCGCGTCGACGAGGACCAGCGCTGGACGCCTGCCTACCTCGGTCAGCCGCTCTACAACTTCCTCAACATGTGCTTCTTCCAGTACGGCATCGCCGCGTACGACCTGGAGATCGGCAAGCAGCTCGCCGGCCGCGGCGACAAGGAGGAGTTCAAGCGCAACGGGAAGATGGTGCTGCGCAAGGTCGGTCGCCAGGCCCGCAAGGACTACCTCATCCACCCGCTGCTGTCGGGTCCGTCGTTCTTCCACACCATCGCCGCCAACGCGACGGCCAACTTCGTCCGCAACGTCTGGACGCACTCGGTCATCATGTGCGGTCACTTCCCGACCGGGGTCGAGACCTTCGCCCGCGCGTCCATCGAGGGCGAGAGCCGTGGCGAGTGGTACCTGCGCCAGATGCTCGGGTCGGCCAACATCTCGGGAAGCAAGGTCATGCACATCATGACCGGCAACCTGAGCCACCAGATCGAGCACCACCTGTTCCCCGACCTGCCGAGCAACCGCTACGGCGAGATCGCCCCGAAGGTGCAGGAGATCTACCAGCGCTACGGCCTGACCTACACGCAGGGACCGCTGCCCAAGCAGGTCGCCTCCGCGTGGAGCCAGGTCATCTCGCTCGCGCTCCCGAACCCCGAGCCGGGTCGTCACCGCGTCGGCCTCGCCGCGGAAGCCATCGGCAAGCAGGTGCGGCGCAAGCTGCGCAACCGCAAGCCGCTGCGGGCGATCTGAGGTCCAGCGTCCACGGACATTCCCGTTCGAGGTGATACCCGACCGCAATCCGGTCGGGTATCACCTCGAACCGCGTCAGGCGCGGCGGGCGGTGACCAAGAGGTACTCCCAGTCGAGCACGGTGTGCCCGTCGCCGCGGTCGAACCGCTCCGCGAGCGCGACCAGGTCACGGTCCAGCGCGGCCACCTTCTCGGGGTCGTCGGCGATGGCCCGGTAGACCGCGATGGTCGGTCCGTAGTTCGCCTTGAAGAAGTCGCGGAACTCCTCGGGCGTCGCGAACTGGTCCACCACGAGGTCCTGCTGCCGAGCCGTGAGGTCGGTGACCCGATCGCCCAGGAGCTCACTGACGTGGTCGACGTGGCCCCACAGCGGGGGCGGCTGCGCACCGGGCGGTGGGGCCGGCGCATAGGGCTTCATGGTCGTGAACATCTGCCCGATGAACCCCTCGGGCGTCCAGCTGACCAGCCCGATCGTCCCGCCGGGGCGGACGCACCGCACGAGCTCGTCGGCCGCGGCCTGGTGGTGGGGCGCGAACATGATGCCCACGCAGGACACGGCCGCGTCGTACGCGCCGTCCTCGAAGGGGAGCGCCTCGGCATCGGCCACCCGCCAGGTGATGGTCAGGCCCTCGGTCTCGGCGTCCGCACGCCCCTTGTCGAGCAGCTCGGGAGTGAGGTCGGTGGCCGTGACCTGCGCCCCGGTGCGTGCTGCCGGGATCGCGACGTTGCCCGACCCGGCCGCCACGTCGTGCACCCGCTGGCCGGCGGTGATGCCGGCTGCCTCCACGAGCAAGGGCCCGAGCGAGGCGATGACGTCACTGGCCACCACCGGGTAGTTGCCCAGCGCCCACATGGCCGCGTGCCGCCCCTTGAGCGCGCGATCCTCGTCGGTGTCGGTGACCGCCGTCGCTGATGTCTCTGTACTCATGGTGCTGGTCCCCTTCGGTCTGCGGCGTCACGGGTGGTTTCCCCCGCGATCACGAAGGTAGGAGCGGCGCACCGCTGCCGGCATCGGTGGATGCACCCATTGCGGGCGTGCAGACGACTACGTGTATGCCGTCAGGCGCGGGTGAGGAGGCGGGCGACGGCGCCGGCGCGGGCTGACTTCCCGTGCAGGTCGAGCTTCGTGTAGATGTTGCTCAGGTGCCGCTCGACGGTCCGGACGCTGAGGGTGAGCGCGCGGGCGATGGCGTCGTTGTCGAGCCCCTCGGACGCGAGCCGGAGGATCTCGACCTCCCGTGTCGAGAGCTGGTCGAGGCCCTCGGTGCCGCCGCCTCCCGACCCGGCCACTGCTGTCGCCCGCGCGGAGGGCGTCGGTGCGGAGGGCGCCGGGGCCCCGTCCTCGGCCAGGAAGTCACGCAGCTCCGCGACGTAGGCCGACCACGCGGGCTCGTCCTCGAGCACGATGTGGTTGTCGCTCTCGAGCGCGACGAGGCGGGCACCGTCGATCCGTGCCGCGAGGTAGCGGGCCTCCTCGAAGTCGTTCATCCGGTCGCCCAGCGAGTGGATCACCAACGTGGGCACGTCGAGCTCACCCAGGAGGGCGCTGCTGTCGGCTGCCAGCCGCTGCCGACGTGAGCTCCGCGCGGTGTCGGCGTCCGTGGCGACGCGCTGCAGCTCGTCGAGCCAGGTGTGCTGCTCCTCGGTGGCCTGCGGGATCATCAGCGACGTGAACACCCGCCGGAACGCCGAGTCGGGGCGGGCCCACCCGACCTTGATGAGCGCGTCGAGGGTGTCGTTCAGTTCGGCCTCGGTGGGGTCCTTCGACTGCTGCCCGGAGTAGCTGCCGTAGAAGACCAGCCGGGACACGCGTTCGGGGTGCCTGGCGGTGTAGGCGATCGCCACCGGTCCGCCCTGGGCCATCGCCTGGAGCGCGAACCGCTCGAGGCCGGCGTCCTCCACCACGGCCTCCAGGTCGCCGAGCCTGGCCTCCAGGCTGTGGTCGGTGACGCCGCGGTCGGACAGCCCGTGACCACGCTCGTCGAAGCGGATGACGGTGTGGTCGCGACCCCACTCGGTGAGGTAGTGCCGCCAGACCGGCGACTGCCAGTCGTACTGGAGGTGGCTCAGCCAGCAGGAGTCCACGACCATCGGCGGACCTGAGCCGTGCACGGCATACGCGATCCGCACCCCGTCAGGGGCGCGGCAGAACCGGATCTCCTGGCGGGAGACGCTCGCGCTCGCGGCCACCCGACGATGGTACGACTGCGGCCCGGCCCTCAGGGTCCGCTCGGCTCCGAGTCCTTGTTGCTGGGCTCCGAGTCCTCCAGCCACGCACGGATGCTCGCACCGTGCTGGTCGAGTGTGGGGGGCGCGGCGTGCTCGCTGCGCCCACCGGCATACGCGTTGTCGTCGAAGCGGATCGGCGGCCCGGGCAGCTCGATGTGGCCGAGGACCGGGTGGTCGACGTCGAGCACGAGACCCTGCGACCGGGTCTGGTCCCAGTCGTAGACCCGGTCGATGGTGCGGACCTCGCCGGCCGGGATGCCGAGCGACGCGAGGAGGGGGAGCAGCTCGGCGAGGGGGTGTGCCGCGAAGGCGGCGTTGAGGGCCGCGGTGACCTGGTCGCGGTTGACGGTGCGCTCGCGGTTGGTGGCCATGCCCGGGGTCGCGGGGTCGATGTCGAACGCCTCGGCGAGCTTGCGCCACAACGACTCGCTACCGCAGGCCACCTGGATGTCGCCGTCCTGGCAGTGGAACAGGCCGTAGGGCGACAGCGACGGGTGGTGGTTCCCCTGGGCGCGACCGACGTGACCGGCCACGGTGTAGGCCGTGCCCTGGAAGGCGTGGGCGCCGACGAGCGCGGCCAGCAGGCTGGTGCGCACGACGCGGCCGACGCCGGTGGTGTGGCGCTCGTGCAGGGCGGTGACGACGCCGTACGCGCCGTACATGCCGGCGAGCAGGTCGCCGATCGGGACGCCGACGCGCTGGGGGGTGTCGGCGTCGGGGCCGGTGACCGACATCAGGCCCGACTCGCCCTGGGCGATCTGGTCGTAGCCCGCCCGGCCACCCTGCGGCCCGTCGTGTCCGAAACCACTGATGCTCAGCAGCACCAGCCTCGGGTTGAGCTCGTGCAGCCGCTCGGCGGAGAAACCCAGCCGGTCGAGGACGCCGGGCCGGAAGTTCTCGATCAGGACGTCGCCGCGCTGCACCAGCTTGGTGAGGATGTCTCGGCCGTCGTCCGACTTGAGGTCGAGGGTGATCGACTCCTTGTTGCGGTTCGCGGCGAGGAAGTAGGTGGAGATGGGTTCGTCATCGGGTCCGACGAACGGTGGCCCCCAGCCGCGGGTGTCGTCACCAGTGCCCGGTGACTCGACCTTGATGACGCGAGCGCCCATGTCTCCCAACATCATCGCTGCATGCGGGCCGGCCAGGGCTCGCGACAGGTCGATGACGACGATGTCCTCCAGCGGTGCGTTCACAAGTGTCCTCAGAGCCAGTCGACGTCGGCGGCGTCCTTGCCGTCGGCGAGGCGAGCGTAGCCCGGCCCGCGGTCGAAGAACGGCGCCGCGTCGGGTCGGGCCTCGCGCAGCTGCTGGCGCAGCGTGTCGCTCGCCGCGGTGTCCACGGCCGGTTCGTCCTTCGTCCCCGACGCGACCACGCCGTATGCCGTGCGCGCGCCCTCGAACGACACCTTGCCCCAGCGCAGGTCGCGTTCGACGTCCTCGTACGGGCGTTCGAGCGGGTCACCCCAGCCACCACCACCGGTGGTACGGATGCGGATGACCTGGCCCGCCTTGACCGGCTCGGCGTCGGCCAGGGCGTCGACCTCGCGCTCGTCGGGGCCGCCCACGTCGATGGTGACGCTGAACGAGCTGCCGGCCTTGCCACCCTTGACGCCCCAGCAGGCGAGGATCGAGCGGTCGGCGATGGACATGAAGTGGGCGTCCTTGAGCATCCGGATCTGCTTCTCGTAGCCCAGCCCGCCGCGGTAGCGCCCCGCGCCGCCGGAGTCGACGGCCAGCCCGAGCCGCTCGACGATGAACGGGAACCGGCTCTCGGTGAACTCGGTCGGGAGGTTGCGCGAGTCCGGCACGACGTGGATGGTGTCCTCACCATCGGCGTAGTAGCGGCCACCCGAGCCCCCACCGAGCACCTCGCGCATCAGGTAGTCGTTGCCGTCCCGGTCCTTGCCGTAGACGCCGGTGTAGCGGATGGTCTCCTGGTCGGCGGGCATCTTGCCGTCGACCGCCTTCGCCACGACCCCGGCCAGCACCCCGAGCAGCCGTAGGATGACGAAGGTCCGCGCGTTGGTGGGGGCCGGGAAGATCGGGGTGAGCAGGGTCCCCTTGTCGGGGAACCGCATCTCGATCAGCGGCACGACACCCTCGTTGACGTCCAGCTCGGCCATCCGCTCAGGGGTGTCGGCGAGGTTGCGCAGGATCGGAGCCAGCCACTTCTTGAGGAAGTTGCCCCCGACGTAGTCGCCGCAGTGGTTGATCGGGCCCTTCGCCTGGGGTGCGGTGCCGGTGAAGTCGATGACCAGGCGCGGACCTCCGTCGCCGGGGCCGGGTCCGCCGGTGGGCTCCTTGGTCAGGGTGATCCGCTGGGTGTGCAGCCTGGGTTCGTCGACGCCGTCGTGCTCGGCGTAGTCCTCCCAGACGTAGGTGCCGTCGGGGATCTTCGAGAGGATCTCGCGCCGGTAGGTCTCGGTGGTCTGGTCGAGGATGGTGTCGAAGGTCGCCTCGATGGTGTCGCGGCCGTAGCGCTCGAACAGCTCGGACAGCCGCCGGGCGCCCATCAGGCAGGCCGAGCACTCGGCGTCGAGGTCGGCGGCCAGCGAGTCGGGCATCCGGCTGTTGCGGGTCATGATCCGCAGTGCCGCCTTGTTGGGAACCCCCTTGTCCCACAGCTTGATCGGCGGGACGGCCAGTCCTTCCTCGAAGACGCTGGAGGCGTTGCTCGGCATCGAGCCCGGCACCGCTCCGCCGATGTCGTCGTGGTGGCCGAACGCCTGGACGAAGGCCACCACCTCGCCCCCGCTGAACACCGGGACCGTCACGCACAGGTCGGGCAGGTGACCGATCCCGCCCTCGGACTCGTAGACGTCGTTGTGGAAGAAGACGTCGCCCTCGGCCATCTCGGCCAGGGGGAAGTCACGGACGATCGGGTGGACCAGGGCGCTGTAGGAGCGACCGGTCAGCTTGCGCAGCTGGCGGTCGTGGATGCCGGCCCGGAAGTCGTGGGCGTCGCGGATCATGGGCGAGCGGCTGGTGCGCGCGATCGCCGTCTCGACCTCCATCTCGACGCTGGCCAGCGTGCCCTGCACGATCTCGACGAGGATCGGGTCGACCTGCGTGCCCAGCGGGGTCAGCCGGTTGCCGTGCTCGTATGCCGTGGGCAGGCCAGCGGGGTTCATCGGGCACCTTCCGTCGTCGTCGTGGTCGTCGAGGTCGTCGTGGTCGCCGGGGTCGTGGCGGCGGTCGGGGTATCCGGGGTGCTCCGCGTGATGACCAGGTTGCCGATCGCGTCGACGCGCACCGTGAAGCCCGGGTGCACCGGGACAGTCGACCCGAACTCCTCGACGATGGCGGGACCGTCGAACGTGTCCCCGGCTCGCAGGTCTGGCCGCCAGAGCACCGGGGTGTCGCGGTAGCCCTCGCCCGCGTCGAAGCAGACGGGCCGGCTGACCCCGGTCTTTGAGCGATCCGACGGGTCCTGGTCCGCCGGATCGCTCAAAGACCCGGCTTCGGAGTCGCGGGTCGGCAGGTCGCGCAGCTCGGGGCGGGTGATCGGGCCGACGCCGGTGACCCGCAGGTTGACCCACTCCACCTGCTGGCTCGGGTCGGTGGCGAAGTCGTAGCCGTAGAGCGCGCGGTGCGCCTCGTGGAACGACTCGGCGACGTGCGCGGCATACGCCTCGTCGACGGGGCCGTCGGGGGCGGTGACGCGCACTTCGAAGGCTTGGCCGAAGTACCGCAGGTCGACGGTGCGGGTGTAGCGGTGGGCGTCGCGGGGGAAACCTTCTGCGTCAAGGGCTTTGGCGGCTCGGTCGGTGAGGTGGTCGAAGGTCTTCTGGACCGCGGCGTGGTCGAGTGCGGTGTGCTTCGACACCATGGTCTGGACGTAGTCGTTCTTCACGTCGACGGTGAGCAACCCGAACGCGCTGACGTTGCCGGGGTTCTGCGGGACGACGACGCCGGCGAGGTCGAGGATGTCGACGAGCCGGCAGGCGAGCAACGAGCCGGACCCGCCGAACGTCGTCAGCATGAAGTCGCGGACGTCGAGCCCGCGCTTCACCGAGACCTGGCGCAGCGCGTTGGCCTGGTTCCAGGCCGAGATCTCGAGGATGCCGGTCGCGCACCGGACGGAGTCGATGCCCAGCCTGGCCGCGAGCGCGTCGATCCCGCGGCGGGCGGCCGCCACGTCGAGGGGGATCTCGCCACCCAGCAGGTGTGGGGGGATGCGGCCGAGGACGACGTGCGCGTCGGTGATGGTCGGCTCGGTGCCGCCCTTGGCGTAGCAGAGCGGTCCCGGGTCGGCTCCTGCCGAATGGGGACCGACCTTGAGGGTGCCCTCGGGGGAGACCCAGGCGACCGAGCCACCGCCCGCGCCGACGGTGACGACGTCGATCATGGGGATCTTGCTGGGGTAGGCGCCGATGGTGCCCTCGGTGGTCAGCGTCGGCTCGCCGTCGAGCACCACCGACACGTCGGTCGAGGTGCCACCACCATCACAGGTGAGCACCTTCGGGAAGCCCGCGCGTCTCGCGATCAGCCCGGCCCCCAGCGCGCCGGCGGCAGGTCCCGACAGCACCGTGGTGATCGGTTGGTTCACGACCTCGTCGGCGGACAGCACGCCGCCGTTGGACTTCATGATCGAGAAGGCGGCGTCCGGGGCGATCTGCGACAGGCGCTGCTGGATGTTGGTGACGTACCGGCTGACGTTCGGCTTGACCGCGGCGTCGACCAGGGTGGTCATCGAGCGCTCGTACTCGCGGTACTCACGCAGCACCTCGCTGCTGATCGAGACGATCGCGTCAGGGTGCTCTCGACGCAGCACCTCACGCATGGCCAGCTCGTGGGAGTCGTCGGCATACGAGTGCAGGAAGCAGACGCCGAGGGTGGTGATGCCGTGGTCGCGGAACCAGTGCGCTGCGGCCACGGCGGACGCCTCGTCGAAGGGACGGATCTCGTTGCCCTGGAAGTCCATCCGACCACCGACGGTGCGGACTGCGTCGGCGGGCACGATGCGCGGGGGCTTCACCCAGAAGTAGGAGTTGCCGTAACCGTCCGGGACCGCCTGGCGGGCGATCTCGAGCATGAACTCGTAGCCCTCGCTGGTGACGAACCCGAGCCGCTCGACCTTGCCCTCGAGGAGCTTGTTGGTGGCGACGGTGGTGCCGTGGGCGACGGCGGTGACGTCCGCGCCGGTGGCGCCCATCAGGTCGAGGACCTTGGTGACGCCGGTGATGAAACCGTCGGCCGGGTTGCTGGGCGTCGACGGCGTCTTGGTGGTGACCAGCTCGCCGGTGCCTTCCTCGAACGCGACGACGTCGGTGAACGTGCCCCCGGTGTCGATCCCGATCCTGATCCGTCGCTGCGCCATGCGTGAGATTCAACCGGTCGGGCGGTCGCGTCGCCTTGGCACAAGTTGCCAACAGGCCTCGCCAGGGCTGTGTCGTCAGTTGGCCCGTACGAGGCGGTACGCGCGCAGGGCCGGCAGCAGGCCGGTGACGAGGCCGACGAGCACGGTCACGGTCCCGGTGCGCAGGTAGACGCCCAGGGGCGGGTGGAACCGCTCGAGCTTGACGGCGTCGATGTGGTTCAGCAGGTCGGGGTCGAGCCGCGCCATCGCCACGCTGGCGGCCATCGCCAGCACCCCGACGGCCACGGCGACGACGAGTCCCTCGAGCAGCGCCGCGCCGAAGAGGGTCGAGCGAGTGGCCCCGAGGGTGCGCAAGGTGACCAGCTCGGGGGTGCGCACCTCCACGAGGGCGGTGGCCACGACGGCGACCGCGATCGCGCCGAGGCCGAGGGCGACCCACGCGAAGAGGTCGCCTTGCTCGCGTTGCTGACGGAGCACTGGTGTGAGCGTGTCGTGGCTGTCGACCCGGTAGCCAGCGGCCAGACGCAGCCCGGCGGTGCGCGCGATGGCCTCCGCGATCCCCGCGACGTCGGGACACTCGGCAGCGGTGCAGCGCCAGTAGAGCGAGGCGCTGTCGGGCGCGGCCCCCAGGAGCTGCACCAGGCTGCGACTGGCCAGGACGTCGTTGACCAGGGCTTTGTCCTGCTCCGCCGACCCGCGGTGGGCGGGGACGTCTGGCAGGACGACCGGGCTGTGGGCCCACCCGTCGACGAGAGGAGCGGTCGCAGCGTCGGCAGCCGTCACGGTGACCAGGGTCGTGGGGCTCACGCCCAGCCGGTCGGCCAGGGGTCCGCTCACGACCAGCCGAGGCATGGCTCGCCCACCGTCCACCTCGCTGAACGCCCGCGACCGGGCCGTCGTGGCGCTGATCTGGGTCCACGGGCCGTGGAAGGAGGTCAGCGTCGCCGACGTCTCCGGGCCTGTCGTCGGCGCCTTGGCCGAGGTCAGGCCGGCCGGCACACCGGCCTGGAGCACCACCACTGCCGCGGGGTGCGCGCGGAGCTCGTCGTCGAGGGTGGCGTCCATCGTCGCCAGCTGCGCCAACGAGGGCGGCGCCTCGAAGTCGGCGCGGAAGGTCTGTTCGTAGCCGAAGACCGCCGCACCATAGGTGGTCACGGCCTGCT
The DNA here is from genome assembly GCF_056405035.1 of Pedococcus sp. P2_A3. Lineage (NCBI taxonomy): Bacteria > Bacillati > Actinomycetota > Actinomycetes > Micrococcales > Intrasporangiaceae > Pedococcus > Pedococcus sp. P2_A3. Next base: position 70,876 of record NZ_JBFUCW010000021.1, read on the forward strand.
CACTCGCCTCGGCCGCCAGCGAGGTGAACAGCTGGGTGCCGATGGCGCCGAGCAGGATCGCTGCCTTGACGAGGACCCGGCCCCGGTTGCCCCTGACCTCCTGCCCGGCCAGGATCGCGGCCTGCCTCACGTGGCAGACCCCCCGACCGCGCCTGCGGACGCGTCCTCCTCGTCGCACCCCACGACCGCGCCCCGGTCAGACGCCTCGTCAGGGCCCAGCCCGGGGGGCGCCACCAGGGGCGCCAGCTGACCGTCGCGCAGCACCAGCAGACGGTCGCACTCACCCGCGACCACCGGGTCATGGGTGACGACGACCAGGGCCGCCGCGGTCTCGGTGACCGCGTCGCGCAGGATGTCGAGCACTGCACCGGCCGTGGCGTCGTCGAGCGCGCCGGTCGGTTCGTCGGCCAGGATCAGCGAGGGCCGCTTGACGAGCGCTCGCGCCAGCGCCACCCGTTGCTGCTCCCCGCCGGACAGGGTGCGCGGCCGGGCCCGGAGCCGGTGCGACAGGCCCACCAGCTCCAGGGCCCGATGCGCCTCGCGGCGACGGGTGCGGGTCGGCAGCCCGGCCAGGACAGCGGCGGTCTCGACGTTGCCGGTCGCCGTGAGGTGGGGCAGGAGCCGGAACTCCTGGAAGACGAACCCGATGTGCCGAGCGCGCAGGTGCGAGCACGCCCGGTCGGACAGGCCGGCGACGTCGGAGCCGAGCAGCCGGTAGGTGCCCCGGTCGAACGGCTGGAACAGGCCGAGGGCTCGCAGCAGCGTGCTCTTGCCCGCCCCGGACCGTCCCATCACGGCGACGGTCGTGCCCGGCGCGACCTGCAGGGTCGCCTCGGCGAGGAGCTCGGTCACCCCACCTCCGCGGGTGCGGAACGACTTGGCCAGACCGGTGGCATCGATGACGAGAGCGCCCGGCGGTTCGCTCACGGAACCGGTCACGGTGCCGCGAGGAAGTCGGAGGCGAGGGGGAAACGCAGCACCCGCGCCGCCGCCGGCAGACCGGTCACCTCGATGCGTGCCCCGTCGTGCTGGCCGAGCGTCACCGCGGTCACCACGCGGGTGCCGTCGTCGACCACCACCACCTGCCCCACCCCGCTCGTGCCCTGGACCGCAGTCACGGGAAGGGTGGGGACGTCCGTGCGTCGGCTCACGACGAAGGCCGTGGAGGTGCGCAGCCCCTCCACCACGTCGACGTCGTCCGGCACGGCGAGGACGAGCTCGACGGACCCGTCGGTGGGGTCGTAGGTCCGCGCTTCGTAGCGCACGCTGAACCCCGCTGGGCCGCCGAGGATCCTGGTCTTGCCCGTCGGCGGTGGACGCATCAGGTCGTACAACGCGGCGGGGTCGGTGACGGTCGCCCGGATCACGAAGCCGGGCGGCCGGATCCGGACCACCTCGGCACCCTCTGTCACCGGCGCCCCCGCCACCGTCGTGACGGTGCCTGCGACCGGCGTGCGCACGGCATACCAGTGCTCGTGGCACGCCGGCGTCGCGGCGGTGGCGGGACCTGTCGCGACCGCAGCGGTCGCACCTGCGCTCGCCGCCGTTGGCTCGGGCGTCGGCACGCAGACGCGGACGGTGCCCACCTGCGTTCCCGGGCGCACCACGCTGCCCCGGCGTAGGCCGCGGGCCGGCGTGAACGTGCCTGTCCACGCCGATCGGACCGCGCGTTCCGGCCGTTGTTCGACCACGCCCGCGACCTCGCGCGCCCGGTAGAGGTCGGACTTCTCGACACCGACGGTCTCCGGAGCGCTCGCCGACGCACGGACCAGCGGCGGCTCGTCGGGTGACGAACCCGGCGACGTCGAACAGGCCGCGGCCAGCCCCAGGCTGAGCGCCACGACGAGACAGGAGACACCGCTCCGGACCAGGCCTGCCACTGGGGCCAGTGGCAGGCCGTCGCGGGGGACTACTCGAATCCGTCGTGACACGTGTTGGCCGTGACGAACGCCTGCGTGCTCTCGAGGTTGCCCACCGCCAGCTGGTCGGCCAACCCTGCGAAGTACTCGTCGCCCCCCGGCATCAGCTGACCGGCGCGCACGAGGCCCGCGCGCACCTCGGTCGTGTCGGCGTCTGACCTGACGGCGTCGATGGCCTTGAGCGCCCACGCGCACTGGTTCACGATGGCGACCTGGCCCTCAGCGGCCGTGTCATCGAGGACGACGTCGCCAGCGGCTGCGGCGACCTGCTTCCACATCTGCTCCGGTGTCATGTCGTACCCCTCCGGCCAGGTGGCCCGGTCGTGGTACTTGCGCAACAGCGGGAGGAAGCGCCCGCCCGCCCCGGCACCAGCCGTCTTCACCACCGTGGCGTCGGCGCTCTGCTTCTGCTCGACCGACCCGACCGGGTCGTCCTTCCCGCCGCAGCCAGTGAGGGTCAGGAGTGCGACCATCGCGCTGGACACCCCCAGCACCGCTGCTGTCCCGCCCCGGGGGCGGCTGCCCTCACGCAAAGTTGTAGTTCCAGTACTGCGTGGACGTGAAGCTGCCGGTCTTGGCGTAGCCCCGGTACTGGACGCGCAGGCAGGTGCCCGCCAGGAAGTCGGTGCCGAGGACGCGGCGGCCCTCTGCGACGGTGATGTCGTACTTGGTGGCCCCGGTGCCGCCGCTGATCTTGCAGCTCGCCCAGCGCGCGTCGATGGCGATCCCGGAGATCACGTCGAGGCCGAAGTCGTCGTTGGTGTGGTTCTGGTAGTAGCTGGTGCCCCCGATCGTCCACGCGGTGATCGACCCGGTGGTCGAGGTCGACGTCGTGGTGTTCGCGCTGGCGCTCGCCGTGGTGGCTGCAGCCAGGCCGATCGCGGCGAGCGTGGAGATCGCCGCCCTACGGATGGATGTCCTCATCTGTCCCCCTGGTGATGTCATGTCCCCATGTTGGTGGTCAGTTCTATAAGGGCATGGCCAGAGGTGTCAAGGAAAGTGCGTCCGTTTGGGTGTGCAGTGCTGCGTTGGTGACGGTTTGGGTCCGGGTCAGTGCTGGCGCGGGAGGGCCGAGCCACGCACCGCGAGGTCGAGCGGGTCGGCGCCGTAGAGCGGCACCACGCGCCAGCCGAGGTGCACGGTCCCGTCGTGGCGGGTCCGCAGGCGCAGGGTGTGGGGTGTCTCGATGACGCGGATGTCCACGCTGAAGCAGCCTTCGCCGTCCCATCCGCCCGAGGCGACGACGGGCAGCTCGATGCCGCCGACGGCGAACGTCGACGACGCCCACTCGCCGTCCCCCACGTCGAGGCGCACCTGGGTGCCCCGACACTCGACGACCACCTCGTATGCCGCGCCCCCGGGCGCGAGGCTCATGCCGGCATACGCGGGGGGCAGGGTGCTGTCGTCGGCCCGCACCCATGACCCGGTCGACGGGCCGGGGGCGGACGACGACGGGGTCGGGACGGCCACCGTCTCGAGCCGCTCCTCGAGCGCGGCGTCGGCCAGCTCGTCGCCCTGCTCGCCCTCGCTCCCGACCGCGGGCAGCACGTGGTCCCACACGAGGTCGAGGACGGCCTGCATGTCGAGGGTCTCGCTGGTGATCGCGATCGCGAGGTCCTGCTCGGGCAGCACGATGGCGTACTGGCCGTAGGCCCCGTCACCGCGGTAGCCGTGGCGGGCCATCCAGAAGGAGCAGCCGTAGCCCTCACGCCAGTCGGGGTTGGGGTCGGCCTCACGGTTGGGCAGCCCGGTCGACGCCGTGGCCGTGGTGACCCATTCCGGGGACAGCAGGGCAGACCCGTTCCACCGCCCGTGGTCGAGGTACAGCTGGGCCAGGGCGAGGATCGCGTCGGTGCCGATGTGGATGCCCGAGAACCCGAGCTCGCGGCCGGTGGCGGTGCGGTGCCACACCACGTCTGCCCCGCGCGAGGGGTCGAGCAGGGGGAGGACCCGTTCGCGCAGGAGCGAGAGCACCGACGAGCCGGTCACGCCGCGGACCGCGCCGGCGGCGAGGTAGGTGGCGATCTGGTTGTAGGCCCACGCGGTGCCGGGCTCGTGCTCCTGTGGGGTCGCGAGGATCGCCGCCAGCACGGGGTCGGAGCCGTCGTCCGCGCCGGTGGCCTCGTGCGCGGCGCGGAGCACCTCGGGACCCCAGCCCTCGACGTCGTGGCCGGTGGCCATCGTCAGGCAGTGGCCCAGGGTCAGGCGGCGGTAGCGATCAGGCACCTCCACCCCAGCCGGCAGGTCGCCCGGTGGGAGGAGGTCGAGGACCGGCTGGTCGAGCGACAGGCGACCTTCGTCGACGAGCAGGCCGACGGCGGTGGCGGTGAACGACTTGCTGAGGGAGTAGACCAGCTGGACGTGCTCGGGAGCGTAGGGCGCCCACCACCCGCGTGCGATGACGTGCCCGTGCCTGGCGACCAGGAGGCTGTGGGGGTCATGGCCGCCGGCCTCGAGGGCGTCGACGAGGGCCAGCAGGCCGAGCGCATCGACCCCCTCGGCCGAGGGCGTGCTGGTCGGGAGGCTGGCGCCCCTCGGTCCGAACCCTCGCTGCGCCATGCCTGCGATTCAACAGGTGCAGCGCCCCCGACGCCATTCGGGGTGGGTGCCGGGCACTGGTCAGTCCGCCTTCAACTGCCACGAAGTCGAGGGTGGGTCGGGCTCGCCGGCCACGCGTGGCGCACGCCGGCTCAGTGGGGGAAGGAGGTCTCCGCCGGGCGCTCGAGCTCGTCGCGGTGGTTGCGGATGAGGTCGAGGTTGCGGTCGCGCAGGTGGTCGAAGCCCTGGCCGATGTTGGAGCCGGGCGTGAGCGACGACAGCGCCGTGGCAGGGTCGAGGACGGCCGACACCCAGCCCTCGTGGGAGGCGGCCTTCGCGGCGATGTGCGCAGTGGGCGTGACAATGTGCGAGTTGCCGAAGTAGAGCACCCCGGCCGGGTCGATCCCCGTGGCGTTGGCCCCGACGACGAACACGTGGTTGTCGTAGGCGCGCGCCCGCGAGGTCAGCTCCCAGATGTCGGCCGACCGCAGCAGCGCACTCGGACGACAGATCACCTCGGCGCCCTGCACGGCCTGGATGCGGGAGAGCTCGGGGTAGTCGCCGTCGAAGCAGATGATCATGCCGATCCGCCCCAGGTCGGTGTCGCACACCGTGACCGTGTCGCCCGGCGTGACCCAGCCGCCGCCGTCCACGTGCTCGGTGCAGAACGGGTGGGTCTTGCGGTAGACGCCGAGCACCTCCCCGTCACGCCCGATGAGCACCGAAGAGTTGTAGATGACGCCGCGCTCGGGGCCACGCTCGTAGGTGCCCAGCACGGCATACACACCCAGGTCCTTCGCGACCTGCTGCATCGGCTCGGTGACGGGGCCGGGGACCTCCGACACGAGGTCCCACAGCTCCTCGACGGTGCAGTCCGGGGTGAACCCGGTCGTGGCCGACTCGGGCAGCACGACGAGCTCGGCCCCGGTCGCGTCGACGCAGCGCCGGGTGAAGTCGACGCACTTGTCGAGGTTCTTGCGGACCGACTCCGGGGACAGGGGTCCCGGCGCCGGCGCGAGCTGGACGGCAGCCGCCGTGAATGCGCGCATCATCGTCCTCCGATCAGCCATCCCACGATAACCCCGGCGAGCGCGACGGCACCGCCGGTCACCACCCCCCAGGCGTACGGCTTGCCGCCGAAGGCCGCGGTGGACGTGCCGACACCCTGGAGCGGTCGCGTGCCGGTTGACACCTCCTCGACCTGGACCCCAGGGCTGACCGCCTTGGGCTTCTTCTCCTTGCGCACCCCGGCGATGTCGTCGTCGACGGCGTCGAAGAACTGCCCGGCCATCTTCCTGGTGACACCCGAGAGCATCCGCTGGCCGACGCCGCCGATCATCCCGCCGACCGCCGCGTCGGCGTCGTAGGTCAGGTCGGTGCCCCCGGTCGCCGACGGAGCGAGGTGGACGACGACGTCGGCGTCGACCGTGCCGGGGCCGCCGGCTCCCTGCGCCTTCATCGTGAACCGCTCGGGGTGCTGCGGGTCGAGCAGGGCCACCTTGCCGTCGTACGTGCCCTTGATGGCGGCGACGCCGGCGGTCACGGTCATGGCGTACTCGTCGGGCCCCACCTCGCTGAGCGCCTCGCAGCCCGGCAGGCACCGGGCGAGCACCTCGGGGTCGTGGAAGGCGTCCCACACCTGCTGCGGCGTGGCCTTGAGGGCGGCGGTACCGGAGATCTTCATGGCGCCTCCTGGACGGGCGTGGCAGGTGCAGTGGTGGTATGCCGCGTGCGGGCGAGTGACGGGATCTCGCCGCGGGCGTGGCGCTGGCGCAGCTCCCACAGCTCGACCGGCGAGATCGGCATCGACGTGATCGCGAAACCCTCGGCGTCGGAGATCGCCGAGGCGATGACGGCGGTGACGGGGATGCACCCGGCCTCACCGGCTCCCTTGATCCCCAACGGGTTCAGTGGCGACGGTGTCTCGAGGTGGTCGGTCTCGATGTGGGGGACCTCAGAGGCGTAGGGCATGAGGAAGTCCATGAAGCTGGCGTTGAGCAGCTGGCCGGACTCGTCGTAGACCATCCGCTCGTAGAGCGCGCCGCCGACGCCTTGCGCCACCCCGCCGTGCACCTGGCCCTCGACGATCATCGGGTTGATCATCGTGCCGCAGTCGTGGATGACGCAGTACCTCAGGATCTTCACCTCGGCGGTGACGGGATCGGTCTCGACGATCGCTGCGTGCATGCCGTTGGCGAAGGTCGCCTGGGTGGGGGAGTAGAAGTCCTTGCCCTCCAGCCCGGGCTCGTCGTCGTCCGCCACCGGCGGCTTGGAGGGGTCGGTGTTGCCGGCGAACTGCGTGGCTGCCTTGGCCGCCTCGTCGAAGGCGTAGCGCAGGGGGTTGGACATCACCGAGACGGTGCCGAGCGACAGGTGGGTGTCGGGGGCGCCCTTGACGCGGATGTCGCCGTCGACGATCTCCAGGTCCTCCGCCGACACCTCGAGCGCGTTCGCCGCGATCCGCAACGCCTTGGCCCGCACGTTGCGCGCCGCGAGGGCGATCGCGTTGCCGCTCATCACCGCCGCGCGCGAGGCGAAGGTGCCGACGGCATACGGCATGCGGCGGGTGTCGCCCGTGGTGACGAAGACGTCCTCGATGGACACCCCGAGCTCCTGCGCGACGATCTGCGCGAACGACGTCTCGTGGCCCTGGCCCTGCGACGTGAGGCCCGTGGAGACGTTCACCCGACCGCTCGTCTCGATCTGGATGTGGCCACCCTCGTAGGGCCCGACACCGGTGCCCTCGACGTAGCAACCGATCCCGAGGCCGACCCGGCGACCTTCCGCCTCGGCCTGCTCGCGGTAGGCGGCGAAGTCGTCCCACCCGACGAGCGCCTTGAGCTTGGCGAGGCTGGCCGGGAAGTCGCCGGAGTCGTACTTCAGTGGACGGCCGTCCTGGAAGAGCAGCCCGTGGTCGTAGGGCATCTCGCTCGGGAGGATGAAGTTGCGTGAGCGCACCTCGGCGCGGTCGAGGCCGAGCCGGTCGGCGATCGCGTCCATGGTGCGTTCCATCGCGAAACAGCCCTGCGGCCGTCCGGCGCCGCGGTAGGGAGTCACGAGCACCGTGTTGGTGTAGAGCGACCAGAACTCGCACCGGTAGGCGCCGGGCTTGTACGGCCCGAGCAGCTGCGTCGACGTGATGATCGGGACGATGATGCCGTAGGGCGTGTAGGCGCCGTTGTCGTGCCAGAACCGCACGTCCAGCCCGAGGACCCGGCCGTCGTCGTCGAAGCCGACCCGGATCTTCTGGAGCTGGCCGCGCTCGTGGGCGCTGGAGATGAAGTGCTCGCGCCGGTCCTCGGTCCACTTCACCTCCTGGTCGAGGAGCCTTGCGGCCCAAGGGACCAGGACCTCCTCGGGCCACGGGTGGTTGATCTTGACGCCGAACCCGCCACCCACGTCGGGGGCGATGCACTCGACCTTCGCCAGGGGCAGGTCGAGCTTGGCCGCCACGGCCGCCCGCACCCCGGTGGAGGTCTGGGTCGACGAGAAGATCCGCAGCTCGCCCTTGTCGGAGTCCCAGCGGGCCAGCACCCCCTTGCCCTCCATGGGCATGCAGGCACTGCGCTCGATGTCGAGGTCGAGCTCGAGGGTGTGGGGGGCCGCCGCGATGGCGGCGTCGACGTCGCCGACCTCCTGGACCATGTGGCACGCGACGTTGCCGGGCACGTCGTCGTGGACCAGCGCCGCGCCGTCACGGGCGTTCGCGATGCCGACGACCGGGGTGAGCAGCTCGTAGTCGACCCGGATGCGCTGGCAGACGTCCTCGGCGACGTAACGGTCGCGCGCGACGACCATGACGATGGCCTCACCGACGTAGTTGACCTCGTCGCGGGCCAGCGCGAACTGGGTGCGGCCGTGGGTCAGTGTCGGGTGGGGGATGAGCAGGGGCAGCGGCTCGCCGACGCGGCCGGGCAGGTCCTCGTGGGTCCAGATGCCGACCAGTCCGTCGACCTCGAGCGCGTCGGTGACGTCGATGTCGACGATGCGGGCGTGGGCGTGCGGGCTGCGGACGAACGCCGCCGCGAGCGCGGTGTGACCCAGGTCGTCGAGGTAGCGGCCGCCCCCCGTCACGAGCCGCGGGTCCTCGCGCCGCTTCACGGGAGCGCCGAACATCTGGCTGGTCACGGGGCCGACTCCTCATCGACGCCGGTATGCCGCGTCGCCGGCGCCGCGGCATACCCGGCGCTCGCGCCCTCGGCGCGGAGCTCGGCGGCGCGCAGGACCGACTTCACGATGTTCTGGTAGCCGGTGCAACGACACAGGTTGCCGGAGATCGCCTCGCGTGCCTCGTCGGCGGTGGGGTGCGGGTGGTCCTCGAGGTAGGCCGTGATCGTGGTGAGGAACCCCGGGGTGCAGAACCCGCACTGGAGGCCATGGCACTCGATGAACGCCTGCTGGACCGGGCCCATCGAGTCGATGCCGCCGAGCCCTTCGACCGTGGTCACCTCGTGGGCCTGCGCGGTGACGGCGAACATGAGGCACGACCGCATCGGTTGGCCGTCGACCWGCACCGTGCACGCCCCGCAGACGCCGTGCTCGCAGCCGACGTGGGTGCCGGTGAGCCGCAGGTCGTGGCGCAGGAAGTCTGACAGCAGGCGTCGCGCAGGGGCCTTGGCGTGCCGCGGCACTCCGTTGACGACGACGGTGAGGTCGAGGAGCTCCTCGGTCCCGGGCTCGACGGTGGGCTCGGTCATGCGGCCGGTCCTTCGTGGTCGGGCGAAAGCCGTTGCAGGGCAAGGGAGTTGGCTGCTGCAGCCGCAAGGGTGAGGCGTGACAGCTCGACGGCGAGCATCGCGCGGTAGGCGGCGGTGGCGTGGATGTCGCCGTCGGGCTCGATGGCCCCGCGGATGAGGTCGGCCGCCGCTGACCAGTCCACGGCCTCGGGCTCACGGCCCTCGAAGGCCTGCGTGACGTCGACGGTGCGAGGCACGTCCGTGACGGAGACGAACGACAGCCGGGCCCCGGCCACCACTCCGTCCTCGACCCGGACGGCCGCCGCGACGCCCGCCATCGCGTAGTCGCCGTGCCGGCGCGCCCGCTCCATGAACGCCGTACCCGTGCCGGTCGCGAAGCGCCGGAAGCGGACGGCGGTGACCAGCTCGTCCTCGGAGAGGGACGTCTCCAGCGCGCCTTGGAAGAAGTCGGCCACCTCGATCTCCCGGGTGCCGCCGGCCGACACCGCCTCGACGATGCCGTCGGTCAGGGCGAGCACGGCCGGCATCTCCCCGGCAGCGTCGGCGTGCGCGATGGAGCCGACCGTGGTGCCACGGTTGCGGATCACCGGGTGGGCGACGTTGACCAGCGCCTGGCGCAGCAGGGGCACCGCGGCATACGCCTCGTCGTGGTGCTCGAGCTGCGCGTGGCGCACGAGGGCGCCCACCCGCACCTCGGTGGCGGTGACGACCACGTCGGCGAGGCCGGTGACCTGGTTGATGTCGACGAGGTGGCCCGGTGAGGCCAACCGCATGTTGAGGATCGGGATCAGGCTCTGCCCTCCCGCGAGCACCTTGCCGTCGTGGCCGACCCGCGCCAGCACCTCGACCGCCTCGGCGACCGAGTGCGGTGCGTGGTGCACGAAGGGTGCTGGCTTCACGGACTGATCCTGCCGTCTGGAGTCGGTGGGGGCTAGGGCCGGGTCGAGGGTGTCGGGCGGAGAACCACGTGGGCCCCCGACCTCGATCGGGGGCCCACGTGGGTCGTTCAGGGGGTCAGCGGCGGTCGTCACCCTGGTAGAGGTCGTCGATGCCGTCGCTGTCGCCGTAGGTCTCGTTGCCGCCGACGGTGAGCACCGTCCCGCCCGGGACGCTTCGCGCCGCGGCCCGGTCGCGGAGCTCGCGCGGGGCGACTGCCTTGGCGAGGTGGTATGCCGCGACGGCCACGATCGTGCCCAGCGCGATCCCAGAGAGCGAGAAGCTGTCGGAGAACTTCAGCGTCACGTTGCCGATGCCGATGACGATGCCGGCTGCGACGGGCACCAGGTTGATCGGGTTGGCGAAGTCGACGCCGTTCTCCTTCCAGATCTTGGCCCCGAGCAGGCCGATCATGCCGTACAGCACGACCGTGATCCCGCCGAGGACGCCACCTGGGGTGGACGCGACGAGCGCGCCGAACTTCGGCGACAGCCCGAAGAGGATCGCGACGACGGCGGCGACGTAGTAGGCAGCGGTCGAGTAGACGCGGGTGGCGGCCATGACCCCGATGTTCTCCGCGTAGGTCGTGGTGGGCGAGCCGCCCACGGCAGAGGCCAGGACGGTGCCGATGCCGTCTGCCGCGATGGCCCGACCCATCACGGGGTCGAGGTCGGTCTTGGTCATCTCGGCGACGGCCTTGACGTGTCCGGTGTTCTCGGCGATGAGCGCGATGACGGCGGGGATCACGAGCAGGATGGCCGCCATCGAGAACGACGGGGCGTGCCAGCCCACGATCTCCTTGCCGGCGACGATCTCGGTGTGGGGCGGGAAGCCGAACCAGGCGGCGTCCTTGATGCCCTGGAAGTTGGTGCGGAAGTGGGTCGTGATCTTGCCGGCACCGGCGTCGTAGGCGGTGATCTGCCCGAAGCCCTTGTCGAACAGCCAGGACAGGACGTAGCCGAAGATCAACGCGAGGAAGATCGCGATGCGTCCGACGAAACCCTTGAACGCCACGGCGCAGATGATGACGAAGGTCATCACCAGCAGGGCGACCCACTGGTCCTGCGGCCAGTAGATGTTGGCCACCACCGGGGCGAGGTTGAACCCGATGAGCATGACCACCGCGCCGGTGACGACGGGCGGCAGCACCGTGTGCAGCACCTCCGAACCGAGGAAGTGGATGAGCACCCCGACCAGCGCCAGCACGACGCCGGCGACGAGGATGGCACCCGTGACCGTGGCGGAGGTGGCACCCTGCTGGGCCCGGATCGCCACGACGGCGCCGACGAACGACGCCGAGGTGCCCAGGTAGCTGGGGACCCGACCCTGGACGATCAGCAGGAACGCGATCGTCGCGATGCCGCTCATCATGATCGCGAGCTGGGCGTTGAGGCCCATGATCAGGGGGAAGACGAAGGTGGCTCCGAACATCGCCACCACGTGCTGGGCGCCGAGCCCGACGGTCTTGCCCCAGCCGAGGCGCTCGTCCGGGGCGACGACGTCGTCCGGTCCGGAGAGGTTGCCGTCTCCGTGCAGTTTCCAACCCAGGCCCAGTGACATGCGGACTCCTTCTCCACGGGTGCGGCCACCGAGCCGTGGCCCCACGGTCCCTTCCGGGATAGGCGAAAACTAGCGGCCCGGGCGCCCGGTGCATTGGGCAATTGTTGCTATCGGGCGCGGCGCGCGTTTCGGCAGAGTATGCGGAGTGGCGCGCTCGCGTTCGAGGCCCGGCAGGAGTGCAATGGGCTGTGCCGCGTCCCTCCCGCCAGAGGGCGCGGCATCTTCGTGCCCCCGCGGCATACAAGCAACCTTTGCTAGCAGGGGTTGCTTGCTCGTGGACAGGCTGCAACCTGTCCGCCATCAAGGAAGGTTTGCTAGCTGTACTGACCTGACAGGTTGGTCAAGCGGGTGATGGGTGGCTTGTTCTCGCAGGCGGTGTGGGGTCGGTGGTGGTTGTACTCGTGGATCCATGCTGACAGGGCGGCTCGTCGCTCGGCTTCGGATTCGTAGCAGCGGGCGTAGCCCCACCCTTCGGCCATGGTGCGGTGGAAGCGCTCGATCTTGCCGTTGGTCTGTGGGCGGTAGGGGCGGGTCTTGCTGACCTTGATGCCCAGCTCGGCGC
>NZ_JBFUCW010000022.1:0-105373 GCF_056405035.1 Pedococcus sp. P2_A3
GGTCAGGGCAGCGTTAGCGTGGGACACGAGGGCCTCCTGTTTTGTGAGCGGATACCTAGGCAGTTCCACTCCACCGCGGGAGGCCCTCCCGCGCCACTGATCAGATCAGCGGATCACACCCACTCAACCAACGTCCCCGGTCAGTACAGCTAGCAAAGGTTCCTTGGACGGGAGGAACTGGAGGGCGTCAGGCGCCGGCGCTCATCGACTCGTGGTCGTCGTTCGCGGCCGCCTCGATCAGCTGGCCGATGACCTCGATCGAGTGGGCACCCGAGAGCGCGACCCGGCGGTTCGCCATGAAGAACGGCACCCCGGAGATGCCGATGTCGATGGCCGCGGCCTGGTCGGCCCGCACGCGGTCGGCGTACTCGTCGCCGGCCAGCACGGCAGAGACGCGGCGTCCGTCGAGGCCGGCCTCGGCCCCGAGCCGCTGCAGGGTCTCGATGTCGTCGACCGCCTTGCCCTCGGCGAAGTGGGCGCTGTAGAGGCGCTCGAGCACCGCGGCCTGGAGGGCGGGGCCGCCCTGGGCGAGCCCGAGCGCGACCAGCCGGTGGGCGTCGAAGGAGTTCGCCCGGAGCTGCTTGTCGACGTCGATGTGCACGCCGTCGGGACGACCCATCACAGCCGGCCGTTCGGCGATCTCGCGCGCGCCGTCGAGGTCGGTGCCGTACCGCTGGGCCAGCCACGCCAGCACCGTCTCCCCCGTGCTGTGCGCCGCCTTCGGGTCGAGCTCGAAGGCGTGGTAGGTCACGCTGACCTCCGCCGGGTGGGCGCTCTCGGCGATGGCCAGCTCGAGTCGCCGCTTGCCGAGGTAGCACCACGGGCAGACCACGTCGGCCCACACGTCGATCTCCACTGCGTTCCTGGCTGGGTTGTTCGTGGGGTTGCTGGTCGGGTTGCTGGCTGGGTTCGGTCCGTCCACGTTCATCACGCCATCCACGTTCGTCTGTCCCGCTGGGCTCGTCAGGGCGTTCACGTCCATCGCTCCATCCTCACACGAGGGCGCCACGGTGGCACGGCGCACCGTGGCCGGCCACCCGGCATACCGAACGCCGCAGGCCCCCGGCCGCCGAAGCGGAGGGGGCCTGCGGTGCGTGGCTCGAAGCCTGGCGTCAGCCTGACGAGGTCAGCTCGGGTCAGGGACGGCCGTAGGTGACGCTGGAGGACCAGATCGAGCGGAGGGCGACGGCCTTGCCGCTGCGCGGGGAGTCCCACATCATGCCGTTCCCGGCGTAGATGCCCACGTGGTAGGCGGGGCTGCCGAAGAAGACGAGGTCTCCCGGCTGCGGGTTCGACACGCGGGTGGTGGCCTGACGCTGCTCTTCCGCGGTGCGGGGGAGGCTGATGCCGACCCGGCCGAAGACGTACTGCGTGAAGCCGGAGCAGTCGAAGCCGGTCGACGGGCTGGTGCCGCCGTAGGAGTACATCAGGCCCTCGTACTGGGCCGCGATGGCCAGGACGCCACCGGTGGCGGGCTTGAGGCTGGTGTAGTCCTTGCGGGCCGTGGACCGGCTGGCGGTCGACGAGCTGCTGCGGTCGACCTTGGGGGCGACGACGCGGACGACCGGCTTGGGCTTCGGCTTGGCCGTGGCCTTGAAGCCGATGACACCGAAGGCGCTGGAGGCCGCGGGAGCCGCGGTCTCGGGGGCCTGGACGGCGACCGGCGCGGCGGTGGTGGCGCCCTTGGCAGCCGGGGCCGGGGCCGGGGCGGCGCTGGCGGCAGAGGCGGGCAGAGCGAACGAGGCGACCAGACCACCGGACGCGGCGATGACCGCAGAGGTCTTGACGGCCGGCTGCGCGGCGCTGGCCACGATGCCGGACAGCTCTTGGACGGGGTTGAAACGGCCCGGCGCGCGGTGGCGGCCAGTGCTGTGTGAAGCCACGATGGATGAACCTCCAGCGCCTACGAGGTGAGCTGTCGGGTTCGGGTGGAGGTAGATCACCCGGCCTCCACGGTTGTCGCCCGACCTTGCGGGCGCGTGCGTGGAGACTTAACCCCAAGGACCTTTTCGTGAAGAGAAGGCCCAAAGTTGGGTCCCCCGCTCCTGCCAAGCGGTTTGTACTGAGTGACTCGGGCGTGGTGACAGGACTAGGCGTTTCCACATCGAGCCGGTTCCCCCAGGGGGCGAGGGAACCGCAGCCACCGTACACAAGGCCTCCGCAAAAGTCACGTTGAGGTCACGGAGCGCCCAAGAAACCCCAAGGTGACGTCTCGCACAGTCCAGTCGCCGTGCTCAAAACCGCCGGTCAGTGACCTGGGAGGGGTCGAGCCGACCGCTCAGATGAGCGGCCCGACGAGCCCGCCTCAGACCAGCGCGGCGAACACGTGCTGGGCGACCTCGTCGGGCAGGGACACCCCGGTGGACTCGGGCGCCCCCTCGCGCACGGCGACCACCCGGCCGTCGGCTCGGTGGACCTGCACCCGCTCGCCGGGCAGCAGCCGGGCGACGGTGAGCAGGCTGAGCGCCTCGTGGTCGACCTGGACCGGCTCACCGATCCGCCGGACCAGCACGGTCTCGGGAGAGTCGCCGGCGAGCTCGGTGAGCGTCTTCAGGCCGGTGCGGAAGCCCTCGGAAGGCTCCTCGTCACCCAGCTCGTCGAGCCCGGGGATGGGGTTGCCGTACGGCGAGTCGTGGTGGTCCTTGAGCATCGCGAGGATCTTGCGCTCGACCCGCTCGCTCATCACGTGCTCCCAGCGGCAGGCCTCGTCGTGGACGTACTCCCACTCGAGCCCGATGACGTCGACGAGCAGTCGCTCGGCCAGGCGATGCTTGCGCATGACGCGGGTGGCCAGCAGCCGACCGTGGTCGGACAGCTCGAGGTGGCGGTCGCCCGCGAGGCTCAGCAGGCCGTCGCGCTCCATGCGGGCCACCGTTTGCGAGACGGTCGGGCCGGAGTGGCCCAGCCGCTCGGCGATGCGGGCGCGCAGCGGGGGGATGCCCTCTTCCTCGAGCTCGAAGATCGTCTTGAGGTACATCTCGGTGGTGTCGATCAGGTCGGTCACAGGCCCAAGCCTCTCACCTGCGGCTGTCAGCGTGTCACCGATCGCTCGCTGGCCGCGTCGCCAGCCGCGTCGCCGGCCGTGTTGCTGGCCGCGTCACCGATCACCCGCCGGCCGCGTCGCCGGCCGTGTTGCCGGCCGCACGCCGCACCGGGTCGTACCGGGGCACCCAGTAGGCCAGCCAGCCGGTCCCGACGATGGCCAGCCCGCCCAGGGACACGCAGGCGACGGCGAGCCCGGCCTCGGCGGTGATGAGGCCGATCAGCGCCGGCGAACCGCTCCCCCCGACCACCGAGACGAACCTCCAGCCACCGAGGAACTGCGACCTCCCCCACTCCGGCGCACTGTCGGCACCCAGGGTCATGACGATGCCCGACCCCATGCCGTTGCCCACCGCGGCCACGAGGGCGACGGCGGTGACGGCGAGCGCGGTGTGGGTCAGCGGGAGCGTGAGCATGCCGACGCCCAGCAGGACGACGCAGGGCACTGCCACCCAGATCCGGCCGAACCGGTCCATCACCGAGCCGGCGGGGTAGAAGAGCAGCATCTCCACCCCGCCCACGACGCCGAAGATGACCGCGGTGGTGCTCGCGGACAGCCCGACGTGCGCGGCCCACAGCGGGAGCAGCACGAGCCGGGCCGAGCGGGCCGCACCGATCACCATCACGCCCAGGCCGAGCGTGAGGTAGACGCGGCGGTGGTCCCAGAGCACCCGCGTCGTGCTCACCGAGGGGCGCTCGCGCGCCTCCTGCGCGGCCTGCGCCTCGTGCGCGGCGGTCAGGTCGGGGCCGAACTGCACGAGGGCCGCCGCCCCGAGACCGGCCACCACGGCCACGGCGAACCCGGCCCGCGGACCCCAGTAGTGGATGATCGGCGCCCCGATGAGCGGTCCGATGAACATGCCGATCCGGTTCACGCCGCCGAGCGTGGACATGGCCCGGGCCCGCATGGCGGTCGGCACCGCGTCGACGAGGTAGGCCTGCCGCGCGACGAGGAAGACCGACGACGTGAACCCCAACGCGAAGATGGTCGCCATGAGGACCGGCAGCGACGGTGCGGTCAGCGCCACGAGGGCACCCACGGCGTCGACCCCGCTCGCCCAGAGCAGGGCCCGCCGCTCCCCCACCCGGTGGACCAGGGCGCCGGCGGGCACCGCGAAGAACAGCTCGGCGATGAGCCCGAGCCCAGCGGCGAGGGCAGCCACCGACTGCGAGGCCCCGAGGTCGAGGGCGCTGAGCGCCACGATCGGCACCACTGCCCCGGCGCCGACGGCCGCGATGATCGTCGGGCCGTAGGCGGGCACGGCGATGCTGCGCAGGCTGAACTCCTGCTGCGCGGGGCTCCCCTCGGGCTCGGGGCTCCGCCCCGGCTCGCGGTCCCGGTCCGGCTCGGAGTCGTCCGGCTCGGAGTCGTCCGGCTCGGAGTCGTGGTCGAGGCCCCTGCGGGAGCTGGCGTCGGGTCGTGGCATCCCGCTCATTCTGACCTGCTGGTCGGTCGGCCGCCCCGCGGGTGCCGAGCCCGCACCGGCGCAGCGTCGCGGACCAGTAGGTTCGGTGCCATGGGTTTCGTCGTGCCGTCGCGGTTCTGTGGTCCGCCCGAGTCGGGCAACGGGGGCTGGGTCAGCGGCCACGTGGCCGCACTCCTCCACCCGACGCCTGACGAGTCGGTGACCGTGCGGCTGTGCACTCCTCCCCCGCTCGACCGCGAGCTCCAGGTGGTCCAGGGCGGGACCGACGGCCAGCGCACCGTGGTGGTGGACGACGGCGAGCACCCCGTCGCGGAGGCGACCACCGGCCCGGCCCTGCAACCGGCCGGCATACCCGCGCCCGTGTCCTTCGCGACCGCCGTGGCGGCCGGCGAGGGTTACGAGGGGCTGGCCGAGCACCCCTTCCCCACCTGCTTCTCCTGCGGCACGACGCGCGAGCGGGGCGACGGCCTGCGGCTGCAGCCGGGTCGGGTCGCCGGTGGCAACGGGGAGTATGCCGCGGCGTGGGTCCCCGCCGCGGACGTCGACGTCGAGACGGTGTGGTCCGCGCTGGACTGCCCCGGCGGCTGGGCTTCGGGCATCGCCGGGCGACCGATGGTGCTGGGCACCATGACGGCGCAGGTCGCGAGCCTGCCTGCCGTCGGCGAGGAGCACGTGGTGATGGCTTGGCAGCGTGACGGGGCGGACCGCGGCGCCAGCTCACGCAAGTACACCAGCGGAACGGCACTGTATGCCGCGGACGGCCGCCTGCTCGCCCAGGCCGAGGCGACGTGGATCGCCATAGACCCCAAGACAGTTCGACCGGCAGGAGGCACGGCATGAGCAAGCTCGCAGTGGTGACGGGGGCCAGCAGCGGCATCGGCGAGGCCACTGCGCGTCGACTCGCCGCCGACGGGTTCGAGGTGGTCTGCGCGGCCCGACGAGCCGACCGCATCGAGGCGGTCGCGGCCGAGATCGGTGGACGCGCCGTCGTGTGCGACGTGACCTCTGCCGAGGACGTCGCCCGGCTCGCCTCCGAGGTCGGCGACCGGCTCGACGTGCTCGTGAACAACGCGGGCGGGGCCCTCGGCCTGGCGCCCGCGGCCGACACCGACGTGGCGGACTGGCGCGGGATGTTCGAGTCCAACGTCATCGGCACGCTCCAGGTCACCCAGGCGCTCCTGCCCGCCCTGGTGGCGTCGGGGGCCGGGACGATCGTCAACGTCGGGTCGATCGCGGGCCGGGTCGCCTACGAGGGCGGGTCGGGGTACGTCGCGGCCAAGCACGCCGTCGCCGCGCTGACCGAGACCCTGCGGCTCGAGCTGGTCGACCAGCCGGTGCGGGTCGAGGAGATCGCGCCCGGGATGGTGCGCACGGAGGAGTTCGCGCTGACGCGGTTCGGGGGCGACCAGGAGCGGGCCGACAAGGTCTACGCGGGGGTCTCCGAACCACTGGTGGCACAGGACATCGCCGACGCGATCGGCTGGATGGTCTCGCGTCCCGCGCACGTCAACATCGACCTGCTGGTCATCAAGCCGCGCGTCCAGGCCGCTCCCCACAAGGTGCACCGCGAGTCCTGACCCAGCGGGTCAGGTGCCGCACCCGCCCTGACCTGCGGTGACATGGTTGAGGAATGCAACCATGAAGTTGATTGTTCAATCACTCATGACCCAGACCCATGACTCCCTGACCGCGCTCGAGGCCCAGTTCGCCGCTGACCACCTCGAGCTCTCCCCCGAGGCCCAGGACCTGCTGTTCCGCGACGCCCGCACCGCGAACGCCTTCACCGACGAGCCGGTGTCCGAGGAGCAGGTGCGCGCCATCTACGACCTGGTCAAGTGGGCCCCCACCTCGATGAACAACCAGCCGCTGCGGATCGTCCTCGTGCGCACCCCCGAGGCCCGCGGCCGGCTCGTCGAGCTGATGGGCGGCAACAACAAGGGCAAGACCTCCACCGCTCCGCTGGTCGCGATCCTCGCCGCCGACACCGACTTCCACGACGAGCTCGGCAAGGTCTTCCCCCACTTCGAGGGCGCCCGCGACCTCTTCGCCGACAACGACGAGATGCGCGAGGGCTCGGCCCTGCTCAACGCCACCCTGCAGGTCGCGTACTTCATCCTCGGCGTCCGTGCGGCAGGCCTCGCGGCCGGCCCGATGACGGGGTTCGACGCCGATGGCGTGGACCGCGAGTTCTTCCCGGACGGCGCCCACCGCACCATCGCGGTGGTCAACGTCGGCCGCCCCGCCAAGGGCGCCTGGATGGACCGCCTGCCCCGCCTCGACTACGACGAGGTCGTCACCTCCGTCTGACCGACGGATCCGGACCAGCTGATCCCGGCGGATCCGGACAAGAAAACTGTTGCACGGGGCGACCTTCCCGTCTTAGCGTCGAGCTACACGGAAGGGAGGTGGTCCAGAAAAGTGATGTCAATTTGGACGCGTGAGGTGACTGCGCGCTAGCGCACCTCGACTGCTCGAGGTCCGCCATCCCGGCGCAATCCCCAGCAGTTCACCGCAGCCCGTGGGCCGCGCAGGTCGTCCCCTGCGCATGTCGAACCGCTTGTCGGCGAGGCGAGGCCCGCGGGCTGTTCCATGCCCGGGTGGCAACAAGCCGCCCCTCACGCGACTTGTTGCCACCCGGTGTTCAGGACCGCAGCGCGGCAGCCTCGGCAGCCAGGTCCTCGATGCGGGCCCAGTCCCCTTGCACCACAGCGTCTTTCGGCGTGAGCCAGGACCCTCCGACGCAGCCGACGTTGGGCAGCGCGAGCCACAACGCGGCCGTCTCCGGCGTGATGCCTCCGGTGGGACAGAACCGCAGCTGCGGGCAGGGGCCGGCGACCGCCGACAGGTAGGGACGGCCGCCGCTCGCCTCGGCGGGGAAGAACTTCATCGCCTCGAGCCCGGCCTCGGCGAGGGTCAGCATCTCCGTCAGCGTGCCGGCCCCGGCGAGCAGCGGGAGCCCGCTCGCGAGCGCAGCGTCGAGCAACCGCGGCGGGGAACCGGGGGTCACGAGGAACTGGGCGCCGGCGTCCTTGACCTGCTGCACCTGGGCCGGCGTGACGACGGTGCCCGCGCCGACGACCATGCCCTCGACCTGCGCGGCCACCGCCTCGATCGCGCCGAGTCCGGCTTCGCTGCGCAGCGTGATCTCGATGACCGGTATGCCGCCGCGCACGAGCGCGCGCGCCAGCGGCACCGCCTGCTCGACCGTGTCGACCACGACGACCGGGATCACCGGGGCGAGGGCCAGGACGTCGGCGCCGTCGCGCAGGAGGGTTGCGTTCGCGACAGGGGCGGCGGCGCCCGTCGCGCTGCTGGTCACGCTGGTGGTGGTCATCGGGTCTCCTCGTGGCTCAGGAACGGTGCGGCGTCGGCCTTCTCCCACAGCCGTCCGAGGCTGCCGAAGACGTGGGCTCCCTCGTCGGCGCGGCCGACCGCGCCGCGCATCGCGGCGAACAGCTCACGGCCGGTGCCGATGCCCTCCTCGCTGACGCGCGGTGAGGGCAGCCGGGCGGCGAACTCCTCCTCGTCGACGAGCACGTCGAGGCGGCCGGTCAGCGAGTCGACCCGCACGACGTCGCCGTCCTGGAGCTTGGCGATCGGCCCGGCGTGCACCGACTCGGGGGTCACGTGGATGGCGGCCGGGATGGCGCCCGACGCCCCGCTCATGCGGCCGTCGGTGACCAGCGCCACGGCATACCCGCGCTTCTGGAGCACGCCGAGCGAGGGGGTGAGGGCGTGCAGCTCGGGCATGCCGTTGGCCGACGGGCCCTGCTCGCGGATGACGACCACGACGTCGCGGTCGAGCTCGCGCCGGGAGAACGCCTGGAGGAAGCCCACCTGGTCGGTGAAGACCCGGGCCGGCGCCTCGATGACGCGGTGCTCCTCCGCGACCGCCGAGACCTTGATGACGGCGTGGCCCAGGGTGCCGCCGAGCACCCGCAGACCACCGTCCACGGTGAAGGGGTCGTCGGCCGCACGCAGCACTGCCGGGTCGCCCGACTCCGCTGCGGCGTCGACGAACTCGAGCCGACCGTCAACCAGCACCGGGCGCTGGGTGTAGCGCCGCAGCCCGGGACCGGCGAGGGTCAGGACGTCCTCGTGGAGCAGCCCGTGGTCGAGGAGCGTGCGCACGAGGAACGCCGTGCCGCCGGCGGCGTGGAAGTGGTTCACGTCGGCGGGACCGTTGGGGTAGATCCGGGCGACGGACGGGATGGCCGTCGAGAGGTCGTCGAAGTCCTCCCACGTCAGGTCGATGCCTGCTGCGGCAGCCATGGAGATGAGGTGCATGGTGTGGTTGGCCGAGCCGCCGGTGGCGAGGAGGGCGACGACACCGTTGACGATCGCCTTCTCGTCGACGACCTGGCCGATGCCGTACGACGCGTCGGAGGCGGCGATCTCGGCGACCCGCTCGGTGGTCGCCGCAGTGAGGGCGGCACGCAACGGGTCATCGGGGTGCACGAAGGCCGCACCCGGCAGGTGCAGACCCATCACGTCCATGAGCATCTGGTTGGAGTTGGCGGTGCCGTAGAAGGTGCAGGTGCCCGGCGAGTGGTAGGACGCCACCTCGCTCTCGAGCAGCTCGTCGCGCCCGACCTCGCCGGCGGCATACGCCTTGCGGGTCTCGGCCTTCTCGGCGTTGGAGCGACCCGACGCCATCGGGCCGGCCGGCACGAGGGCGGTCGGCAGGTGGCCGAAGGCCAGCGCCCCCGCCACCAGACCGGGCACGATCTTGTCGCAGACGCCGAGCATGAGCACGCCGTCGAACACGTCGTGGCTCAGCGCGATGACCGTCGACATCGCGATGACGTCGCGGCTGAACAGGCTGAGCTCCATGCCGGCCCGGCCCTGGGTGATGCCGTCGCACATGGCGGGCACGCCACCGGCCACCCGGGCGACCGCGCCGACCTCGCGTGCGGTCTGCTTCATGGCCGCGGGGTAGTGCTCGAACGGCGCGTGGGCCGAGAGCATGTCGTTGTAGGACGTGATGATGCCGAGGCTGACCCCGGTGTCGGCGGCCATCGTCGTGCGGTCGCTGCCGCCACACGCCGCGACGGCGTGCGCGAGGTTGGAGCAGCCGAGGTCGGTGCGGGCCGGGCGCAGGCTCAGCTCGGAGGCTGCGCGCGAGAGCCGCTGGAGGTATGCCGTGCGGCTGGCCCGGCTGCGGTCGGTCACCCGGGCGGTGACGTCGGCCACGACCGGGTGGATCGCGGGGCTCGGCGGGGTCGGGGAAACGGCGGTGGTGTCGGCGGGCGCCATGAGGCTCCTCGGAGTCGGCGGTCGGGGAAGGGACCGCGCGAACGGCGACACTGACGCGCGCGTGTGATTCAGTTCACAAGTGTGGGGGCACGCCGCCACCCTCCCGCCGACCGTTCCGGGATACGGACGGGTAGCAGCGCCGGTTCGATGTAAACCCGCTGGGGATCCCCGGCGGGTTTACATCGAACCGGGAGAGGAAGGGGGGCGGGTGGTCAGGGCTGGCGGCGGCTGAGCGTCCAGGCGTCAGGGTCGCCGAGCGAGCCCGGGGCGACCCGGCTGAAGACGAGCCGGTCGTGCAGCCGGTTGCGACGGCCTCCCCAGAACTCGACCTCGTCGCAGACCACCCGGTAGCCGCCCCAGAAGTCGGGGACGGGCACGTCGGTGGGGTCGCCGCGGTCAGGGAACTGCGCGGCATACCTCGCGTAGGCGTCCTCGAGCCCCTGGCGCCCGTCGATGGGCTGGGACTGCCGCGAGGCCCACGCGGAGATCCGCGAGGCCCACGGCCGGGAGCCGAAGTAGCCGGAGACCTCCTCCCGCGACAGCTGCTCGGCGACGCCCCGGAACCGGATCGCCCGGAACATCGCCGGCCAGGTGAGGGCGGCCGCGATGCCACCGGTCGCGGCGATCTCGAGGCCCTTCGTGGACTCGGTGCCGGTGACGAACCCAGGGCCGCGCTCGTCGAAGAACCGCATCAACACGGTGCGCACGTTGGGTCGGCCTGCGGCGTCGACGGTCGCGACCGAGATGGCGTAGGGCTCGGGGACGTCGGCGTGCACCTGCGCGCGCGCGACCGCGTCGTCCACCCAGAGCCGGGCCTGTTGGAAGGGAGTGGCAGCCACCTCCGCCTCGGAGATGCCCTCGCCGGCGTAGTCAGTGCGCAGGGGGTCGGTGCGCAGGGGGTCGGTGCTCAGGGGGTCGGTGCTCAGGGGGTCGGTGCGATCCACGTCACTCATGGTCGAAGACTAGGCGTCCGAGATTAGGGTGAAGGTCGGACCAGTCAGGGAGGCAGCATGGCCAGCAAGGGCAAGGCAGTCGGCAACCTCGTGAAGTGGGGCGTCAAGTACGGTCCCCACGTCGTGGTGCTGGCGCAGCAGGCCAAGGAGCCGGCGATGAAGGCCGCCCAGACCGCCCTCGACCGGCAGAAGGCCCGTCGCCGCGCGATCGAGCACGCAGCAACGGTGCGCGAGGGCACGGTGCTCAAGACGTTCGACCCGCGCGCCGACCACAGCGAGCCCGTGTGGGTGGTGTTCTCGGGCGACGACCCGATCGCCGCGCACCCCACCTCCACGACGCCCATCGCCGAGCTGATCGCCAACAGCGACCTGGCCACCCGGGTGCGCCCGGCCGACGTCCCCACCCCCGCGGCGCGCCTCAAGGAGCTCCCGCGACGCAGGCTCAGGCGCTC
Source organism: Pedococcus sp. P2_A3 (assembly GCF_056405035.1). Classification (NCBI taxonomy): domain Bacteria; kingdom Bacillati; phylum Actinomycetota; class Actinomycetes; order Micrococcales; family Intrasporangiaceae; genus Pedococcus; species Pedococcus sp. P2_A3. Next base: position 11,131 of record NZ_JBFUCW010000022.1, read on the forward strand.
TCGGTGACCCTCCTCTCGCCCCTCGCGCCGGTGGCCGACGGAGCCCGGCGCCAGCTCGCCACCGCGTTGCGGTCGCGCGTCGCCGGCGCCGACGCGCAGACGAAGGCCGACCGCATCTGGGGCGCCGAAGGACCCCGCTGGTTCACCCCGGACGACCCGATCTGGCGCGTCCACGCCGACGCGGCCATGTTCCCCGGCGGCATCCGGGCGCTGCTGCTCCAGTCGCTGCACCCACTCGCGATGGCGGGGGTCGCCGGCCACTCGGGTTACAAGGGCGACCCGTGGGGTCGGCTCCAGCGCACCAGCGAGTTCCTGGCCACCACGACCTTCGGCACGATCGACCACGCGCAGGAGCAGATCGCGCGGGTCCGCTCGATCCACGACCGGGTGCGCGGCAAGGCAGCCGACGGGCGTCCCTACTCGGCGGGCGACCCCCACCTGTTGGCGTGGGTGCACGCCACCGAGGCCGACAGCTTCCTCACGGCCTACCAGCGCTACGCCGTCTCACCGCTGAGCCCAGCCGAGGCAGATCTCTACGTCGAGCAGTCCGGCGTCGTCGCCAGCGCCCTCGGGGTGGTCGACCCCCCGACGACCGTGGCGGCGCTGCGCGCGACCATCGGCAGCTACCGCCCCGAGCTCGAGTCGACCGCGGCGGCCCGGGAGGCCGCGCGCTTCCTACTCGTCCACCCGCCGCTGCCGCTGGCCGCCAAGCCCGGGTATGCCGCGCTCGCAGCGGGCGCCGTGTCGATGCTCCCACGGTGGGCGCGCCAGCCCCTGCGGCTCCCGTGGCTCCCCGTGACCGAGCGCCTGGTCGGCCGGCCGCTGGGCGGGGTGGCCACCTCGACGGTGCGGTGGGCGATGGCCGACGCGAACGACGAGCGGCGCCGGGCCGCGGAGCGTCGCGGCAGCTCGGTCTGACCGCGCGCGGCCCCCTCAGCCGCCCGCCTGGCATGAGGATTCGGCCAATCGCCCGAGAGTCCGGCGCCACCGGGCCCAGCGTCCCTCGAATCTCGGCCCATGGGCCGAAGTTCTTGGCACCACGACAGGTATGCCGCGTGGCTGGGCCAGCCACGCGGCATACCTTGCGGTGCAACGGGTTTCAGGCTAGCCGGCTGCGCTGGAGCAGGCGGAGCCCCACGAGGGCGAAGGGCGAGAACCCGACGAGGACGCACGCGGCGGCCACGAGGGGACTGGTCGCCCCGAACACCATCAGGCCCGCGACACCGGTGACGATCAGCCCGAGGCTCCACCAGCCGAGGACACCTGCCCTCGCGAGGCCGGCCAGCAGGAGCAGGGGGCCGATCAGGCTGAGCGGCTCGGTGCCGTCCCAGAACGGCAGGAGTGAACCGGTCTTGAAGCCGCGGAACACCTCGACCGCCTGCTCGGAGCTGAGGTGCGTGCCGGCGGAGGCGTTCCACCAGTCGCTCAGGACCATCCCCGACACGTTGGCGAAGCCGAGTGCGGTGGCGAGCGCCCCGGCGACGGCGAGCCGCAGGCCGCGGGCGCCGCGCACCAGGCTCGGTCCGGCGAGGATGCCGAGCGCGATGACGAGGTTGCCGTAGTGCAGGAAGAGCGCGGAGACCTGCGTCATCGTCGTGTCCCGCGTGAGGGAGGAGATGTAGTCGGCGTCCGCCATGCTCACCTGCGGCGGCGAGGTGACCATGCCACCGGCCCACAGCAGGGGCCCGGCGACGAGGGCGAGGCCCCCGGCGACGGCCATCGCCCGGCTGGGCACCCGGGGTGCGTGGTCGGAGGTGCCCTGGTCGAGGGCGGCGTGGGTGGTCCGTGCGGTCCGTGTCGTCGTGCTGGTCACGGTCGGGTCCTTTCGTGGGGTGGCCGGTCGGCCGTCGCCGTCTCTCGGCGTTGCACCAACCGTCGCGGCCCGGCACCTCACCGCAGATCCGTCGAGGGGCACCGACCTGTCCTCCCCCTCGAGGCGGAGCGCGCCGCCTCACCGCTCCTCCCCAAGTGGGATACGCGTGCTCGACGAGCGCCCTACTGTTTTCGCCATGTCTCGAGCCAGCGCCCTGCGCGACCACCGGGTGGTGCCCGCCGTGGCGGCGGTGGCGCTCGGCCTGCTGGGCCTGGTGGAGGCGTGGTCCGACCCCGAGTTCCGGCCCCACTTCGGGGTGCTGGCCGTCGCGTCTGCCGTCATCGCCGCGGGCTTCGCGGTGGCCGTGCGGTGGCCGGTCGCCGGGGCCTTCGTGGTCGCCTGCTTCTACCCCGTCTCCACCCTCCTCGGCGCCCCCGGCCCGGGCGGCGCCGGCCTCATCGCGTCGCTCGTGGCCACCGCGTATGCCGGCTTCGCGGCCTCGCCGCGCACGTCCCGGGTCGCGATCGTCGCCTCGGTCGGCGTGTTCATCGTGACCGAGGGCCTGCGCAACGGGCTGAGCTGGGACACCGTCTTCTTCCCCGCCGCCTTCGTCCCGGCCTGGTGGGTCGGCACCCTCGTGCGACGGGAGCGCGAGCGCAGCCGACAGGTCATCGCCCTCGCGACCGAGCTCGACGCCCGGCGGGAGGCCAGTGCCCGCGCTGCGGTGGTCGAGGAGCGGGCCCGCATCGCCCGCGAGGTGCACGACTCGGTGGCGCACTCGGTCAGCGTCATGACGCTCCAGCTGGGCGGGCTGCGACGGCAGCTCGACTCGGTGCTGGTGGACCACCCCGCCGAGCGCGACGTGATGCTGGGGCTGGAGCGCCTGGGTCGTCAGTCGGTCGAGGAGCTCCGGGCCACGGTGGGCCTCCTGCGCGAGAGGGGCGACGCCGTGGACGGGGCGCCGCCCCCCTCCCTGGCCCGGCTCGACGACCTCGTCGCCGACGTGCGCGCCACCGGCCTCCCCCTGTCCCTCGACGTGAGCGGATCGCTGGAGGGGCTTCCCAAGGCCGTGGACACCGCGGCATACCGGATCGTCCAGGAGGCGCTGAGCAACGTGCTCCGGCACGCCCCGGGGGCCCATGCTGTCGTGCGGGTCGTCAACGACGACAGCGTGGTTCGGCTCACGGTCAGCGATGACGGCGGGGCGAGCCACTCCCACGCCGACGAGTGGACGACCACCCCCGAAGCCGGCGCAGCCCCCGGTGGGCACGGCATCGTCGGCATGCGCGAACGCGTCCAGATGCTCGGAGGAAGCCTGGCGGTCGGACCGGTGACCGGTGGCGGCTTCGAGGTCGACGTGCGGCTGCCGATCCGGAGGGAGTGGTCGTGAGCATCCGGGTGCTGCTCGTCGATGACGAGGCGATGGTGCGGGTCGGGCTGCGCATGGTCCTCAGCGCGGAACCCGACATCGAGGTGGTCGGCGAGATCGGGGACGGCGAGGCCGCCGAGGCCGCTGTCCTCGAGCTCGCCCCCGACGTCGTGCTGATGGACGTCAGGATGCCGAGGGTCGACGGGATCGAGGCGGCTCGGCGCGTGATGGCGGCGAGGTCGCGGACCAAGGTCGTCATCCTGACCACCTTCGGCGAGGACGAGTACGTCGAGGGGGCGCTGCGGTCCGGCGTCAGCGGCTTCCTGCTCAAGGTGTCGCCCCCGGAGCAGCTGGTGGCGGCCGTGCGGACGGTGGCCTCGGGCGGCGGGCTGCTCGACCCGTCGGTCACGCTCCGGGTGATCGAGCGGTTCGCGGGGGCGCCGACACCGCGGACGGTGCGCTCCGCGGCGCTGGACGCCCTCACCGAGCGCGAGCGCGACGTGCTGACCCTCATCGCGCGAGGGCTCTCGAACGCCGAGATCGCTGCGGACCTCTACCTCGGCGAGGCCACGGTCAAGACGCATGTCTCGAACGTGCTCATGAAGCTCGGCCTGCGCGACCGCGTGCAGGCGGTCGTGGCCGCGTACGAGCTCGGGCTCGTCGCCCCGGGGAGCTCCGGCTAGGACTCGGCCCATCGGCCGGGATTCGGGCCCCGCGCGACGCTCCGGCCCGCGAATTGCGGCCCATGGGCCGGGATTCGGGCCCCGCGCGACGCTCCGGCCCGGGAATTGCGGCCCATGGGCCGGGATTCGGGCCCCGCCCGACGCTCCGGCCCGGGAATTGCGGCCCATGGGCCGGGATTCGGGGCCTACGGCGTGGGGTGCCGCGCGTCGTAGCGCACGAACCCCGGCTGGAGCCGGGCCAGCACGACGATGGCGAGCACGCAGGCGAACCCACCGACCACCGCGGTGCGCGCCTCCCCGATGCCCTGGGACAGGAAGCCGCCGGCCATCTCCCCGAGCCTCGGCCCACCCGCCACGACGACGATGAAGACGCCCTGGAGCCGCCCGCGCAGGTGGTCGGGGGTGGCCGCCTGGAGGATGGTCGTGCGGAAGACCGCGCTGACCGAGTCGGACCCGCCGGCGACCGCCATCGCCACGAGCCCGAGCCACAGCGCCGCTCCCTTCGACATCACCCCACCCGCTGCGAGCATCGCTCCCCCGAAACCGGCKATCGCGAACCCCCACCCCACGATCGACACGAGGATCGCCAGGCCCTGGCGACGCACGTGCCCGAGCTGACCGGAGAAGAACATCGCGACGATCCCGCCGACCGCGGCAGCGGCCGACAGGGCGCCGACGGTCTTGGCGCCCCCGCCGAAGATCACCGCGCCCGCCGCTGGGAAGAGCACCCGTGGCTGGGCCAGCAGCATGGCGCAGATATCGGCGACGAAGGTCATCCGCACGTTGGGCCGGGTGGCCAGGAACGCGAACCCGTCGAGCACCGACCGCAGCCCGGGCCGGCTGGGCGCAGCGCCCTCCTCGGCCGGTTCCGGCGGCAGGGACGGCAACCGCGCCAGCCCCCAGAGCGCGGCCGTCGTGATGAGCGCGTCGGTCGTGTAGGCCGCCTTGAACCCGCCCCAGTCGACGAGCACCCCTGCCAGCAGCGGGCCGACGGTCATGGAGGTGGCCATCGCGAAGACCGACAGGGCGTTCGCCGCGGGCAGCAGGTCGCGCGCGAGGATGCGCGGGTAGATGGACGACCGGGCGGCTGACGAGACCGCGAACGCGCCGTTCCACAACGCCACCAACGCATAGAGCACCCACACGTGCGTGTTTCCGGCCCAGGCCTGGAGAGCACACAGCAGGCTCGCCAGGAAGGAAATGGCCTGCGCGATGAGCCCGACCCTGCGCCGGTCGAAGTGGTCGACCAGCGTCCCGCCGTAGAGGCCCATGAACACCAGCGGCACGAGGGCGCAGAACCCGACGATGCCGACCGCCGCGGTCGAGCGCGTGATCTCGTAGACCTGGAGGCCGATCGCGACCACGGCCATCTGGCTGCCGACGTTCGAGAGGGTGAACCCGGCATACAGCCGCCGGTACGGCGCGTTGTCCCGCAACGGGGTCAGGTCGAGGAGCAGCGCCACGAGCCGACAGTATGCCGCGCGGTCACGGCCGCGACGCCCGGTGCCGTACGGTCGGGCCATGGACCCCCGCGCCCGGATCGCCCTGCTCATCGACGCCGACAACTCCTCGGCCACGAAGATCGACCTGATCCTCAACGAGCTCAGCGCCTACGGCGAGACCAGCATCCGCCGCGCGTACGGCAACTGGACCAAGGCCGGGCTGCGGCCCTGGGCCGACGTGCTGCACCCGCGGGCGATCCGCCCCATGCAGCAGTACGACTACAGCCGCGGCAAGAACGCCAGCGACATGGCGATGGTGGTCGACGCGATGGCGTTGCTGTACAACGACCACCCCGACGCGTTCGGGATCGTCTCGTCGGACGCCGACTTCACCCCGCTGGTGATGCACCTGCGCGAGAAGGGCGCCGCCGTCTACGGGTTCGGCGAGCGCAAGACGCCCGAGCCGTTCCGCTCGGCCTGTACGAAGTTCCTCTTCCTCGACCAGCTCGCCGAGCCCGACGAGGTCGCCGACACCTCCGCCGCGGAGGCCTCGTCAGCGACCCAGAGCGCCGACACCCCCACTGACTCGCCCACTGACTCCGCGCAAGGCAGTCGCACGACCAAGGCCACAGCGGCCCAGGCCGCGGCCAAGAAGGGCGCGACCAAGGCTGCCACGAAGGCAGCTCCGAAGGCGGAGCCCAGCCCCGCTCGCCGGACGACCGCCGAGCTCCGCCAGGACGGCGGGCTGGTGCGGTTGCTGCGCAACGCCGTCGCCCGGGCTGCCGACGACGACGGCTGGGCCAGCGTCGGCGCGGTCGGCAACAGCATCTCGAACCAGTCGTCCTTCGACTCGCGCAACCACGGCTACGCGTCGTTGAGCAAGCTGCTCAAGGCGACCGAGCTCTTCGAGGTCCGCACCGTCGGCAACACCATGTCGGTGCGCGACAAGCGGCAGGCCCGCAAGGCCTGACGCCCGCTCAGTCGGCGACCTTGAGACCGAGCTCGTGAGCGAGGGCTGGGCCGAGGTCGATCAGCTGCACCGCCGACACGGTGGCACCACGCAGCCCGGCCACCCCGCGTGGACCGGCGAGGTCGGCGCCGGTGAGGTCGACGTCCTTGAAGGTCCCCTTGGTGAAGTCGGGCGAGACCAGGCGGCACCCCTCGAACGACACCCGGGTCAGCGTGGCCTCCCCGAAGTCGGCCTCCACCAGCTGGCAGTCGACGAACTCGACGTCGAGCAGCGTCGCCCCCCTGAGGTTGAGGAACTCGACCTTGCAGCCCTCGAGACGCACCCGCGCCAGCTCGGACCCGTAGAGCGCCACGGCCCCGAGCCGCGCACCCTGCACGAGGCAGTCGGCCCAGGTCGACTCGGCGAGGTCGAGGCCCGCTCCGTGCACGGCATACAGGCTCGTCTCGGAGAAGCGCGAGCGCGGGGCGCGCAGCTCGCTGAGGTCGCACCGCTGGAAGGTGCACTCGAGGAACCGCGCACCGCCCGCGGAGGACCCGCTGAGGTCGTCGGTGAAGACCTCTCCGTCGTAGTCCGTCTCAGGCCTGAGCATCGGCCCATAGTGGCCCATCGGGCAGACAGTGCAGAATGAACCCGCCAGTAGGAAACCGGGCGCCCCACCGGGCGACCCCCTCCAACACCGAATGCCGAGAGGACACCGATGTCCGACAGCGACTTCAAGCCGGGCCTCGAGGGCGTCATCGCCTTCGAGTCAGAGATCGCCGAACCCGACAAGGAAGGCGGTTCGCTCCGCTACCGCGGCGTGGACCTCAAGGACCTCGTCGGCAAGGTCAGCTTCGGGCAGGTCTGGGGGCTGCTGGTCGACAACGAGTTCGACCCCGGCCTCCCCCCGGCCGAGCCGTTCCCGCTGCCGGTGCACACCGGCGACATCAGGGTCGACGCGCAGTCGGCGATCGCCCAGCTGGCGCCGCTGTGGGGCTTCAAGCCGCTCCTGGACATCTCCCCCGAGCAGGCCCGTGACGACCTGGCCCGCGCGTCGGTGATGATCCTGTCGTTCATCGCCCAGTCCGCACACGGCCAGCACACCCCGATGGTGCCGCAGGCGCGCGTCGACGAAGGCCGCACGATCGTCGAGCGCTTCATGATCCGCTGGCGGGGCGAACCCGACCCCAAGCACGTCGAGGCGATCGACTCGTACTTCACCTCCGCGGCCGAGCACGGCATGAACGCCTCGACCTTCACCGCCCGGGTGATCGCCTCGACCGGTGCCGACGTCGCTGCCTGCCTGTCGGGCGCGATCGGCGCGCTGTCGGGCCCGCTCCACGGCGGCGCCCCCTCCCGCGCGCAGCACATGATCGAGGGAGTGGAGCGCACCGGTGACGCCCGCGCGTACGTCAAGGACGTCCTCGACCGCGGCGAACGGCTGATGGGGTTCGGGCACCGCGTCTACCGTGCCTACGACCCGCGGGCCGCGGTCCTGCGTGACACCTGCAAGCGGCTCGGGGCCCCGCGCTACGACGTGGCCCTCGAGCTCGAGCAGGCAGCGCTCGCCGAGCTGCGCGAGCGCCAGCCCGACCGCGTGCTCGAGACGAACGTCGACTACTGGGCAGCCGTGCTGCTCGACTTCGCCGACGTACCCGGCGACATGATGACTCCGCTGTTCGTGTCGGCGCGCACCGCCGGCTGGTCGGCGCACATCCTCGAGCAGAAGAAGACCGGCCGCCTGATCCGGCCGTCCGCGCGCTACATCGGCGAGGGCCCGCGCGGGCTCGACGCCGTCAAGGGCTACCAGGGCTGAGCCCCGGTCGGTATGCCGCGTGGCCGAGCCGGCCACGCGGCATACCTGTGCCTTGGTCCGGGTGGTGGACCTCACGTCCCACGCCTCGGGACAGGGTGAGAGACTGACGACGTGACCGAGACTGCGACGCCCACGATCCCCGCCGACCTGCTGCCCAAGGACGGCCGGTTCGGCTCCGGCCCCTCCAAGGTGCGACCCGAGCAGGTCGACTACCTCGCCAGCCTGGGGACGACCCTCCTCGGCACGTCCCACCGCCAGGCCCCGGTCAAGAACCTCGTCGGCGCGGTCCGCGAGGGGCTGTCCGAGCTGTTCAGCCTCCCCGAGGGGTACGAGATCATCCTCGGCAACGGCGGCTCGACCGCCTTCTGGGACATCGCGGCGTTCGGGCTGGTGCGCGAGCGCGCCCAGCACCTCGCGTTCGGCGAGTTCTCCGCGAAGTTCGCCTCGGTGACCCAGAACGCGCCGTTCCTCGGTGACTCCACGGTGATCAAGGCCGACCCGGGCACGCTTGCCACCCCCCGCGCCGAGGCCGGGGTCGACGTCTACGCGTGGCCGCACAACGAGACGTCCACCGGCGTGATGGCCCCGGTCAAGCGCGTCGACGGCGCCGACGACGGCGCCCTCGTGCTCGTCGACGCGACCTCCGGCGCCGGCGGCCTGCCCGTCGACGTGTCCGAGTCTGACGTCTACTACTTCGGTCCGCAGAAGTGCTTCGCCGCCGACGGTGGCCTCTGGCTGGCGGCCTTCTCGCCCGCAGCGCTCGCCCGCGTCGAGGAGATCGCCGCCTCGGGTCGGTGGGTGCCCGACTTCTTCAGCCTGCCGACGGCCGTGACCAACAGCCGGCTGAACCAGACCTACAACACGCCCGCCCTCGGCACGCTCGCGCTGCTGCGCAGCCAGGTCGACTGGATCAACGAGCAGGGCGGGCTCGACTGGGCCGTCAAGCGCACCGCCGACTCGAGCGGTCGCCTCTACGACTGGGCCGAGCGCACCTCCTACACGACCCCGTATGTCGTCGACCCCGCCGCCCGCTCGCAGGTGGTCGCCACGATCGACTTCGCTGACGAGGTCGACGCGAGCGCCGTCGCCGCGACGCTGCGGGCGCACGGCGTGGTCGATGTCGAGCCGTACCGCAAGCTGGGGCGCAACCAGCTCCGGGTGGCCACCTTCCCCGCGGTGGACCCCGACGACGTGTCGGCCCTCATCGCGTGCATCGAGCACGTCGTCGGCTGACCACCGCCCTCGCTCCGTCCCTCCCCCTCTCCACCCCTCCCCTTCCCCGGCAAAACGGCCGTTGCGCGACAAAACGGCGTCTATAGCGCCCGTTATGCCGCGCAACGGCCGTTTTGCGGGCCATTCCACCCGCCTGGCGATCGATCTGTCGCGTAACTTCGAGCCGAACCACTCGTTGACCCTCATGTGACCCGGGGTGGACACCCCAACGGTCGAGACAGCGACGTCGAGGAGCCGGACGATGACACGCACGATGCGACTGCCGTGGCGGACTGCTGCTGGAGCCGTGCCGGCGATCGCCCTCGTCGCCAGCGGGATCGCCCTCGCGGCGACCGGCGGGAGCCCGTCGACCCACATCGTGGCCGACTCCTCCCCCCTGGTGACCGTCCCCGGCACGGCGCTCGACCGCCTCGACGCACCCGTGCTGCCGTCGTTGCCCGAGCTCCCCGCACCCGCCGAGGCCGAGCCCACCCCGCTCTACCAGCCGGCCGGCCTACCGTCGTCGATGACCGTGAACGGCATCCCTGCCGCCGCCCTCGACGCCTATCGCCGCGCAGCCACGATCGTCGACGCCGCCGATGCGCAGTGCCGCATCGACTGGGCCCTGATCGCCGCCATCGGCAAGGTGGAGTCCAACCACGGGCGCTACGGCGGGAACGGCATCGACCGGGACGGTACCGTCCGCCCGGGCATCTACGGCATACCCCTCAACGGCAGCAACAACACCGCAGCCATCCGCGACACCGACGGCGGGGTGTACGACCGCGACCTCACCTGGGACCGCGCGGTCGGGCCGATGCAGTTCATCCCCGGTACGTGGCGCGTGGTCGGCGTCGACGCCAACGGCGACGGGCGCAAGGACCCGCAGAACATCGCCGACGCCGCAACGGCCACCGCGGTCTACCTCTGCTCAGGCCCCGGCGACCTCAGCACCGACTCCGGCGCCCGCTCGGCCGTGCTGCGCTACAACCACAGCGACGCGTATGCCGACCAGGTGCTGGCCCTCGCTGCCGGTTACCGCAGTGGCTACACGGTCGTGCCCGGCTCCGACCTCACCGACTCCCAGCGCAACGGCTCCCCTTACCTCCCCTCCGGCGAGCCGCGGCCGATGACGAGCTACGACCCCGTGAAGGCCTCGCAACCCGCAGCCAAGCCGGCCACCAAGCCGGGCAGTGGCGGATCGTCGACCCCCGCGGGTGGCGGCAGCACGGGCGGTGGTTCGTCCAGCCCGACGCCCACGCCCTCGCCCAGCGGCGGTGGCAGCGTGACCGGCGTGGTCAGTGGTGTCGTGGGTGGTGTCGTCGGCGGGCTCACCGGCAGCACGCCGACCCCGACTCCCAGCCCGAGCACGCCCGCTCCGGCTCCGACCACCCCCGCCCTGCCGCTGCAGGTGCTCCCGGTGGGTGGGAAGTGCCCGGCCGGCTATGACCCGGTGCTCAGCGCCCTGGGCGTCGTCGTGCTCTGCAACCTCCACACCTGACGCCCCTCCTGCGACTTCTGGCCGCTGGTGTCGCACCGAGGCCCGGATCAGGCCCTCGGATGAGGCATGGGTGGCCAGCAGTCGGGGTGCTCAGCAGGCGGGGGTGCTCGGCAGTCGGGGTGCTCGGCAGTCGGGGTGATCAGCAGTCGGGGGTGGTCGGCGGACGAGGATGGTCAGCGGACGAGGCTCGCGATGACTGCGGCGGCCACGACGATCACGAGGACCGCGATGGTGACCCGCCGCCGGAAGACGGGCGTCACCGGGCGGCCTCAGGCACCGGCTCGGACACCTCGGGCTGCGGGAGGGTGCGGATCCGGATGCGGGGGCGACGCTGGGACTCGTAGGTCACCTGCACATTCTCGTGCCTGGCCGTCCAGATCGACACCACCACCAGCGTGATGGCGATGGCGATCGTGCCGATGGCGATGGTCCAGCGCGGACCCCAGACATCACCGATCCAGCCGATGAGGGGCGCTCCGAGCGGCGTGCCGCCCATGAAGATCGCCATGTAGAGGGCCATCACCCGACCACGCATGGCCGGGTCGACGCTCAGCTGGACCATGGCGTTGGCCGTGGTCAGCGCGGTGAGCGCGGACAATCCCACCGGCACCAGGGCGAGGGCGAACAGCACGTAGCTCGGCGCCATCGCGGCCAGCCCGCTGGAGATCGTGAACCCGACGAGCGCGACGAGCAGGATGCGCAGGCGTGGCCTGGCCCGCCGGGCCGACAACAGGGCGGCGGTGAGCGAGCCGATCGCCATGATCGAGCCGAGCAGGCCGTACTCCTGAGGTCCCTTGCCGAACTCCTTGGTGGCCATCAACGCCGTGGTGATCTGGAAGTTCATGCCGAAGGTGCCGAGCACGAAGACCAGCACCATCACGAGCTGGATGTCGGGCCGGCTGCGCACGTAGGAGATGCCCTCGCGGATGGCGCCCTTGCCGCGGGCCAGCGCCGGGGCTGGTCGCAGCTCGCCGGGCCGCATGGAGACCAGCGCGAGCAGCACGGCGATGAAGGTGAGCGTGTTGAGCATGAGGGTCCAGCCGGTGCCGAACGCGGCGATCGTCAGTCCGGCGACCCCGGGCCCGATGAGACGGCCCGCGTTGAACGACGCGCTGTTGAGCGACACGGCGTTGGCGAGCCGGTCCCGAGGCACCATCTCGGAGACGAACGTCTGGCGGGCGGGGTTGTCGACCGCGGTCGCGACGCCGGTGAACAGCGCGAGGCCGTAGACCATCCACAGCTGCGCGGAGCCGCTCACGACGAGCAGCCCGAGGGCGAGCGAGGACAGCGCGAGCGAGGTCTGGGTGATGGCCAGGATCCGCCGCTTGGGGTAACGGTCGGCGATCATGCCGGCCCACGGCGCGAGGAGGAGGAACGGCAGGAACTGCAGACCGGTCACGATGCCGAGCGCCGACGACGAGTGGTTGGTCAGCTCGGTGAGCACCAGCCAGTCCTGGGCGACGCGGCCCATCCAGGTGCCGATGTTGGAGATGAACGCCCCAGCGGCGTAGATCCGGTAGTTGCGGATGTCGAGCGAGGAGAAGGTCGGGCTCACTCGTTGGCCACCCGGGTCAGGATGGCCGAGGCCTGACGCAGGACGTCCTGCTCCTCGGCGGTGAGGCGGCCGACGCGCACCGACATCCAGGCGTCGCGCTTGCGACGGATGTCCTTGAGCAGGGAGGTCGCGTCGCGCGTGAGCGACAGGATCACCTGGCGGCCGTCAGCCGGGTCAGCGGTGCGCTCGACGAGGCCGCGCTCGACCAGGGCGGCGACGGTGCGGGTCATGCTGGGCGCGCTCACCTTCTCGATCTCCGCGAGCTCGCTCGGGGTGCGCGGCGCCTCCTCGAGGCGACACAGCACCGAGAACTGGTGCGGCGCAACAACATGCGTGCTCTCGAACCGCACACGGCGACTGATGCGCATGCAGGCGAGACGGAGCTCACCCGCGAGGGCGGAGACGGCGGAGGGCGAGAGACCAGCATCGGCAGCGCGGCGGGCGCGTGCGGGGGGTGGTGTCATGGTTCGCTCCTTGTCGATACTTAGCATAACTCATTACCTCTGCTAAGTATTTCCGGAGCCTCCCACCTCCAGCCCGACCCCGCCAAACCACACAGGTATGCCGCGTGACCCCCTCACGGGGCCACGCGGCATACCTGCGTGTGGTCGTGGTCGGGCTGGAGGTCAGCCGACGCCGAGGACCTCCTTGATCGGGGTGATCGCGAAGTAGAGGAGGAACAGCGCCGAGACCGTCCACAACAGCGGGTGGATCACCGAGGCCTTGCCGCGCACCACCTTGATGAGCGTGTACACGACGAAGCCCGCGCCGATCCCCACGGTGATGGAGTAGGTGAACGGCATCAGGACGATCGTCAGGAAGGCCGGCACGGCGATGTCGAGGTCGTCCCAGTCGATCCCCCTGACCTGCTGCATCATCAGGAAGCCGACGACCACGAGGGCCGGGGTGGCTGCCTCGTAGGGGACGACCTTGACCAACGGGGCGAGGAACGTCGCAAGCAGGAACATCACACCGGTCACGACCGAGGCCAGGCCGGTGCGGGCGCCCTCGCCGACCCCGGCGGCCGACTCGATGTAGGAGGTGTTGGACGAGACCGAGCCGGCGCCGCCCGCGATGGCTGCGACCGAGTCGACGAGCAGGATCTTGTCGGAGTTCGGGGGGTTGCCGTGCTCGTCGAGCAGGCCGCCCTCGGCGCCGACGGCGACCATCGTGCCCATGGTGTCGAAGAAGTCGGCGAGCAGGAGGGTGAAGACCAGCAGCAGGGCCGCGACGAAGCCGAGCTTGTCGAACGAGCCGAGCAGGTTGAACTTGCCGATGAGGGAGAAGTCGGGGACGTCGACGACCTGGTCGGGCAGGGCGGGGACGTTGAGGCCCCAGCCGGCGGGGTTGACGAACTTGCCGGTGGCGTCGAACTGGCCGCCGATCTTGCCGATCGCCTCGACGATGATCGCCAGGACGGTGCCGCCGAGGATGCCGTAGAGGATCGCGGCCTTCACCTTGCGGACCATCATGATCACGATCGCCAGGAACCCGAGCACGAAGACCAGCAACGGCCAGCCGTTGAGGGTGCCCCCGATGCCGAGCTCGACCGGGACCGGACCGGTGCCGGTGCGGCGCACGAAGCCGGCGTCGACCAGGCCGATGATCGTGATGAACAGGCCGATGCCGACCGAGATCGCGGTCTTGAGCTGGCCCGGGATCGCCTTGAAGACCGCCTGCCGGAACCCGGTCATCACGAGCACCAGGATGATGACGCCTTCGATGACGATCAGGCCCATGGCGTCGGCCCAGGTCATCTCCGGCAGCTTTGCGATGCCGAACGTCACGAACGCGTTCAGGCCGAGACCGGTGGCCAGCGCGAGCGGGTAGTTCGCGACGATGCCCATGAGCAAGGTCATGACCCCGGCGATGAGGGCGGTGCCGGCCGCGACGAGGGTCTGCGCCTTGACGATGTCGCCGCCGCCGAGGAACTGGCCGACGCCGTCCTGCTGCGTGCCGATGATGAGCGGGTTGAGGACCACGATGTACGCCATCGTGAAGAAGGTGACCAACCCACCGCGGACCTCGCGGCTGAGGGTCGAGCCACGCTCGGTGATCCGGAAGAAGCCGTCGAGTCCACCGGCACGGGCCGGGGAGGGACGTTGCGCCGCCTTGGGCGGGGAGGAGGGCTTGGCCATGGGCAGCAGGGTAGGGCCTGCGTGTTTCCGAATCGTGAAGGCTACGCTGCCCGCATGAGCGAGTCGCAGGGTCGGGGCCGGCCGGGCACCGACGGGGAGCCGGTGGCGCCCGCTGCGGTGGGGGCCGGGACCGACGTCCCACCCGCGGGTGAGGAGCTGCAGCCGCTCGCCGTCAGCACCGCCCGGGTCGTGCTCTGGGGCGAGGTCGCCTGGGTGGTCGCGCTGGTCGTCATCCTCGCCGTGCCGACACTGCACGAGGGCAGCCGCGACTGGTGGCCCTGGGTGCCGGTGGCGGGCATCGCGCTGGGCCTGATCGGGTTCTCCTACGTGCGCCGCGGTCGGGGCAACGCGGCCGGCGCCGAGTAGCCCCTCCCTGCGCTCCGGCAACCCCCTGCGCACCGGCAACCCCCTGCGCACCGGCAACCCCCTCCGCAAAACGGTGGTTGCTCGACGAAACGTGGTCTGTGGAGCCCGTTTCGTCCGGATCCGGGCCAGGATCCGCTCAGGATGGGCGAGCTCGTCCCAGGTGACCCGGACCACCTCGTACCCCAGCTCCCTCAGCCGGTCCTCACGCCGCTTCTCGGCCACGACGACTGCCGGGCCGTCGTCCCCGCGGTACTTCAGGGCGCCGTCGAACTCCACCACCACGCGACCGGCGACCAGGAAGTCGACTCGACCCACCAGCTCGCCGCGCTCGTCGCACAGGGTGGCCTGGGACTCAACGGGCAGGCCGAGGGCCTCGAGCACCAGCCGGGTCCTGCTCTCGCCGGGCGACTCCGCGGCCGGGTCAAGGCTCGCCATGGCTCGGCGAAGGCGGGCAGTCCCACGCAAGCCCCGGCGGAGTCGTCCGGCCGCGGCCTGCAGGTCGCCCAGGCTGCATCGGCCGTCATGGAGGGCCGCATCACCGGCGACGACGCCGGCTTCGACACTGACCGAGGAGCTCGTGACGATGGCATCGGCGACCGCGAGCGTGGTCAGCCCGTCGACCTCCCGGCGGTCCACGAGCGCACGCAACGGCATGACCCGCAGGCCCGATGACGTGGTGGTCTCCTGCACGTCGGCCATCAGGACGACGAGGCCGCGGTCGACGTGCCACAGCGGCAGACCGTGCAGGGCGAGCGCCGAGTGGTGGGTGGCCGTCTCAGACCTGCTCCTCGAACGCATCGTCGCGGCGACGGTGAGCCGGTAGCGCTCGTCGTGGCCGGCTCCAGTCCACAGGGACGCATCGGCATACGCCCCTCTTCTCACCCGCACCAGCTCGCCGCGGTCAACCCACCGACCCACCTCGTCGGCACTGATCCCGAGGGTGCTCAGCTGCACCGCCCCGACGACGCCCTGCTGTGCGGTCAACAGTGCTCGTGACTGGGAGTCCATGTCGCGAGGATCGCGGGCGCACCCGCTGTGGGGGACCTGGCACCGACGGACCTGTGGACGGGCCCGAGCCGCGACCGTGGCCTGTGGAAAGACCCTGCCCGCAAAACGGTGGTGGGGCGTCGACACCGGGTTGACAAATAACATATAGTAGCCGCAGCCGTGGTCAAGGCTTACGACGCGACCGTCGGAAGGTGACCAGGCGTTGGCGCACACGCCGAAAAAAGAGCGAAGTGCACCCGCCATCGGGAGGAAGTAGCCACAGGAGGAGCAGGGGGCCGGGGCCTTCTCGGCGACGTCGGCGTGCGGGCCGCTCTCGCCCTCGTACCAGCGCTGCGCAGCAGCCTCGCGGCCCTCCGCCGACAGCACGCGCTTGCGGCCGAGGCCCAGCTCGTACGCGGCGAGCTCGTCGACCTCCTCGTCACCGGTCGCCTCGAACCCGGGCTCGAGCAGCGGGTCGTCCTCCTTGTAGGGGAGGACGTCGCCGGCCCCGAGGTCGCCGGGAGCCAGCCGATCGGCATACGGGAGCCACTCGGGCGAGAGCAACGCGCCGTCACCCGGGACGAGGTTGGTCTCGCACACCGTCGCGGTCTTGCCGCGGGGCACGCGGGCGATCGTGATCGCCCAGCGCCAGCCGGGGTAGGACTTCGCGGTGCACGCGAAGTAGTGCGTGGCGAGCCGTTCGTCGTCCATCTCCATGCCGAGGTGGTCACCGACGGTGCCGCGCTCCGCGATCGACTCGGCCGCCTCGCGGGCGAGGTCGACGGCTGCGGCCAGGACGGCGTCCGCCTTCATGGCCGGCATCAGGGCTCGATCTGGTCGGCGAGGAAGCGCAGGACGGCGGCGAGCTTGGTGGCGTGGTCCTTCTCGGGCCGACGCCCGCGCCGCAGCGCGTTGGAGGCGTTGTCGAGCAGCTTGATGGCATCCTCGACGAGCGGCGCGAGGTCCTCCGGGGACTTGCGCGACGCCTCGCGCTTGCCGGCGCTGACGGTGGGGGCGGCTTCGAGCAGGCTCACCTGCAGCGCCTGCGTGCCGCGACGTCCCTCGGCCACGCTGAACTCCACGCGCGTGCCGCCCTTGAGCGTCGCGACGCCCTCGGGAAGGGCGTTCGCGTGCAGGAACACGTCGCTTCCGTCGTCGTCGGAGATGAAGCCGAAGCCCTTCTCCGCGTCGTACCACTTGACCTTGCCAGTAGGCACTTGTCTTCCTCTTGCCTCGAAAAGTGTGGGGGTGCGTCGATGCGCACTCGCAAGGTTATCGGGTGAGTCCAAATCCTTTTGGGAGTTGTCGGTGCCGTGGGGGAGGATCGCCCGGTGAACGAGCAGGGAACACCGGGGCACAGCATCCGCGAGTTCTGGGCAGAGCTCCCACCCGCGGGGCGCTGGCTGCTCTCGACGGTGGCCGTGCAGACCCTCGGTCGCGGCCTCACGCTCCCCTTCACGGTGATCTACCTGCACGAGGTGCGCGGCATCTCGCTCGACCTCGCCGGGCTGTTGATGGCCTTCATCGCCGTGGTCGCGCTCGCCGTCACCGGACCGGCCGGCGCCCTGACCGATCGCGTCGGGGCCCGCACCATGCTGCTCTGGGCCACCTCCGCCCAGCTCGTCGGCTGCGTCGTGCTGGCCTTCGCGACCACCCCACTGGTCGTCGCGGTCGGGTTCCTGTTCCTGGGGCTCAACTTCGGCGTCTCGTGGCCGGCCTTCAACTCCCTCGTCGCCGCCGTGGTCTCCGGGCAGGCCCGCCAGCAGTACTTCGGCATCAACTTCGCGCTGGTCAACCTCGGCATCGGGCTCGGCGGGGTGGTCGGTGGGCTCTACGCCGACGTCGACAACCCGACGTCCTTCACGGTGATCTTCCTGGCCGACGCCGCCAGCATGCTGGTCCCGATCGGCCTGTTGCTGGGGCCGCTGCGCCACGTGCACGGTCGGGCCGAGAAGCCCGAGGACGCGGAGGTCGGAGAGGGCTCCTACCTGACCATCCTGCGCAAGCCGGCAGTGGCCTGGCTGACCGTGCTGACCTTCCTCGGCGTGTTCGTCGGGTACGGCCAGATGGAGGCCGGGTTCCCCGCCTTCGCGCGGCAGGTGAGCGGAGTCTCGACGGGCGTGATCGGGTTCGCCTTCGCCATCAACACCGCGGTGATCGTCGGACTCCAGTTCTTCGTGCTGCGACAGATCAGGGGCAAGCGCC
The DNA here is from genome assembly GCF_056405035.1 of Pedococcus sp. P2_A3. Taxonomy (NCBI): domain Bacteria; kingdom Bacillati; phylum Actinomycetota; class Actinomycetes; order Micrococcales; family Intrasporangiaceae; genus Pedococcus; species Pedococcus sp. P2_A3. Next base: position 29,167 of record NZ_JBFUCW010000022.1, read on the forward strand.
GCACCAGGGTGCTGATCGTCATGCTCGGCCTGTGGTCGGTGGCCTGGGTCGTGCTGGGGCTCACCGGCCTGGTCAGCGGCACGATGGCCGCCGCAGCCGGCGTGCTGCTGTTCCACGCCCTCTTCGCCCTGGGCGAGACCCTGCTCCAGCCGACCATCCCGGCGATCACCAACGACATGGCGCCAGACCACCTGCGCGGCCGTTACAACGCCGTCAACGCCGGCGCCTTCCAGGCCGGCACCATCCTCGGCCCGGTCGTCGCCGGGTTCATGCTCAACCACCGCTGGTCGACGGCGTTCGTGGCGATGATCGTGGTCGGCTGCGGGGTCATGGTGGTGCTGTCGCTGACCCTGGAGCGCCGGATCTCCCCGTTCGTCAACGGCCTGCAACGCGACCCGGTCGGGTCCGACCCGCTTCCGCAGGTCAGCGAACGGTCCCCCTGAGCGCGGCGGGTTCGATCCCCCACCGGGCCGACCAGGAGTCACCGGGTGCGAGCACCACGAGACCCTCCCCGCTGTTGAACGCGTTGGCCGGGCACGACATCGGCTCGACAGCGATGCCCCGTATGCCGTCGACGCCCGTGTCCTTGCCCTTGGCGGTGAAGACCTGGGCCCAGTCCAGCGACTCGTCGCCCCACACGCTGACGTCACCGGTCTCGAGGCCTCCGACGACGACTTCCCACCCACCGTCGGCACGGGCGCGGGTGAGGTCGGTGAACGCCGTGTCCAACGACGTCGTCCCCAGCGGCCTGCGGGTGCGGAAATCCACCTCGGGACGGACCACCGCCGTGGCCGTCGGGATCAGCTGGTCGTCCACGAGCACCTCGAGCCCGGCCGGGATGGTGAGCTCGACCTCTGCCAGAGGGGTACGCCCGAGGGCGATGTAGGGGTGCGCCCCGAAGCCGAACGGCGCGGGGGCCGGGCCGACGTTCGACGCGTGCACGCTGACCACGAGCCCGTGCGGCTCGAGGACGTAGTTGACGCTGAGGTCGAGCGTGGCGTCCCAGCCCGGTTGCGGGTGGAGCCGGGTGCGGACGGTCAGCGCCGACCAGTCGTCAGCGTGCCAGTGCAGCTGCCAGGTGGCCCACCGCACCAGGCCATGGCTGGCGTTGTGCAGGGCGGGCTCGCTCAGCCCGAGCTGGAGGTCGGCGCCCCCGAAGCGGTACTTCCCGTCACGAATGCGGTTGGGCCAGGGCATCAGCACCTGTCCGCGACCTGCGCGGCATACCTCGTCGTCGGCGTAGCCGGCCACCACGTCGGTGTCGTCGACGCGGTAGGTCCGTAGGCCGCCACCCACCTCGACGACGGTGGCCTCCTGGCGGCCACGTCGGAGGGTCCACTGCTCGCCGCTGGGAGAGGTCGTCACGGGATCACGCTAGTGCCCGCCCCGCGCGCCCGGCGGGCGCCGACACCTCGCCGGGGAGCCCGATCGTGGGGTCGGCACAGCGGGACGCCGGTTCAGCCCTTCCGGGCGGCGGTGACGAGGACCGCCTTCGCGCCGTCCTTCTCGGCGACCACGAGCACCGAGTCACCGACGGCGAGGGCACCGGTCCGGCCGCGGGTGTCGGTGCCGAGGGTGTAGGTGGCGGTGAAGTTGTCGTCGCTCTTGACGGTCACCGACGTCGCACTGGCCTTGGTGACCGTGCCGCGCTGGACCGTCATGACGACCGCCGTGCCGTTCTGCTGCACGGTGAACTCCCCGTGCTGGACGGCGCCGAGCCCCATGGCGCCACGCATGAGGCCACCCATGCCGTTGCCCATCCCGCCCGGGCCGCCCTGGCCGCCCAGGCCGTCCGGGCCGTCGCCGTCGTTCTGGTCGTCACCGGGGCCGTTGCCCTGCCGGCCCGGCGCGCCCGGTCCTTGGGGCATGCGGTCGAGCTTGCGCTGCTGGCCGGGCGGGAGTCCTGGTCCGTCCATGCCCGCCCGTTCGATGCGGGCGTTGCCGTCGTGGTGGGCGGCCCGCACGGCGAAGAGCCCGACGGCCCCCACGGTGCCGAGCACGAGCAGGGTCGTCAGCGCGGCGGCCACGATGACGGCGATCAGCCCACCGGTGGTCGACGTCGCCTGGCGCCAGAGCCCCGGGCGCCTCGGCGGCGGTCCCGCGGGCCCACCGGCAGCGGGCCACACCGGCCCCCCGGGTGGACCGACCGGCGGCCGACCGGAAGGCGGCCCGGCCGGCGGCGGCCCGCCAGGCACCGCCTCCGAGAACCCGGGCACCGCACCGATCGGCGTCATCGGCTGCGTCGCCGCAGGTATGCCGCTCGTGGGCGTCTCCGACGCACCCGACCCGGGCGCGGGGTCGGTCATGGACGGCGGCGGGACCGGCGGTGTCGAGGAGGCCCGCGGGTCGGCGGCCGATGCTTGCTGGTTCGCGGTGGCCGACCCCTTCGTGCTGCGGGGCTTGCCTGGTCCGGTGGGCTCCGACATGGCGCCTCCTCTCGTTGTCACCAGTGTGGGTGCGGAGGCTGTGCATGGCATGGGAAATGGCTGAGAGTCTGACCGTCCGACGGAGGCGACTACCGTGGTGCGGTGGCCGTCCCCTCCTCTCCCCGTCGCTCGACCCCTTCGTCGGCGAGCTCCGGTGCCGTGGGGGGCGCCGGCGCGACCTCGGCCCGGGGGGCGCGCTCGATGGCCGACGACGTGCGGGAGCGCAGTGACGACCAGCTCGCCGAGCTGCTGCGCCGACGCCAGGACCTGGCCCGCCCGGCGCCCGCCGACCTCTCGTCGCTGGCCGCGAGGGCCGGCACCCGCGCCAGCGTCCAGCGCGCTGTCGACTCCCTCGACCTCGCCCACCTCCAGGCCCTCGAAGCCGCCCTCGCCGCGCCCTCGCCCGTCGAGACCGCGGCCGTCGGGGCGCTGCTCGGGGCCGACGCGTCCGAGGTCGAACCCCTCCTCGACGACCTCTGGACCCTCGCGCTCCTCTGGCGCAGCCCGGAAGGCCTGCGCGTCGCCCGCACCGTCGCCGAAGTCCTCCCGCACCCGGCCGGACTCGGCCCCCGCGCGACCGACAGCTTCGTCGAGGTGCCGGCCGCCGACTCCGTCGCAGCCCTGCTCGAGGAGGCGCCCCCGGCCGCGCGCGCCATCCTCGACCGGCTCACCTGGGGACCCCCGCTGGCGGTCCTGCCGCCCGGGACCCCCGAGCGCGTAGCCCTGGGGGCGGACTGGCTGCTCGGGCAGCACCTCGTCTTCGCGCCGACGCCCGACCAGCTCGTGCTGCCGCGCGAGGTCGCGCTCGCCCTGCGCGAGGGTCGCAGCCACGCCTCCCCCGCGCTGCAGCCGCCCGCCCTCGAGGGAGCGCTCCGGCAGGACTCCGAAGTCGACGCCGCGGCGGGGCAGCAGGTGACCGACCTCCTCGCGCTCGTCGACGAGCTCGCCGCCGCGTGGGGACTGCGGCCGCCCCGCGTGCTGCGCTCCGGTGGCCTGGCGGTCCGTGACCTCAAGCGGCTGGCTTCGGTGCTCGACGTCGACGAGACCCGGGCGGCGTTCGTCGCCGAGCTCACGTATGCCGCGGGCCTCCTGGCCGACGACGGCTCACTCGACCCGTCGTGGGCGCCGACGCCCGCCTACGACGAGTGGCAGCAGCAGCCCGGGCACCAGCGCTGGGCGGTGCTCGCCCGGGCGTGGCTGCTCAGCACCCGCGCCCCCCACCTCGTCGGCACGACTCCCGCCGGCGCCTCCGGCACGGTCAACGCCCTCGGTCCCGATGCCCACTGGCCCCCGGCCCGTGGCCTGCGCAAGGACGTCATCGACCAGCTGGCGGCCGCCGAGCCGGGACTGGCTCCCGACCGCGCGAGCGTCGGCCGGGCCCTGTCGTGGCACCGGCCACGCCGGGTCCCGGCCAGCCTCGACACCGTCGTGGGTGCGGTGCTGGTCGAGGCGGAGTGGTTGGGGGTGACCGGTCGTGGCGCCATCTCGAGCGCCGGTCGGGCGCTGCTCGACGGCCGCTCCGACTCCGACCTCGCCGCGGCCATGCAGCCGCACCTCCCCGAGCCCGTGGAGCACGTGCTGCTCCAGGCCGACCTCACCGCCATCGCACCGGGCCCCCTGGCCGGGGGGCTCGCCACCTTCATGCGGCTGGTGGCCACTGTGGAGTCCCGAGGCGGCGCGACCGTGTACCGGTTCAACCAGGAGTCCGTGCGCCGGTGCCTCGACGCGGGGTGGTCGGTCGACCAGGTGCTGGGCGCCCTCGGTGATGCCAGCCACACCCCGATCCCCCAGCCGCTGGACTACCTCATCCGAGATGTCGCCCGCCGGCACGGGCAGGCGCGGGTCGGGGCGATGCGGGCCTACATCCGGTGCGACGACGAGGCCACCCTCGGCGCGATGGTCGCCGACCGAGAGCTCTCGCCGCTCCAGCTCCGCAGCATCGCGCCCACCATCCTCGTCTCACCAGTGGCGGCCGAGACGGTGCTGGAGTTCTTGCGGGAGAACGGTTTTGCGCCCGCGGCCGAGACGCCCGACGGCGGCATCATCGTGCCCACCACGGGGGCCCACCGCACCCCGCTCCAGCGACGGCCCACCCCGGTGACGGCGCAGACGGTCGACGACGAGCTGGTGACGACGATGGTCGGTGCGCTGCGCGCCGGCGAGGAGGCCGCGGCATACCAGCGTGAGCAGGTCGCGAGCAGACCCGGACCCAGCCTCCCGAGCACCGACCCGACCACGACGCTCGCGGTGCTGCGCGACGCGGCGGCGGACCGGCAGGCGGTCTGGATCGGCTACTCCGACGCGGACGGGCGCACCCAACGCCTGCTGTTCTACCCCGATCGGGTCGAGGGCGGGCGGGTGCACGGCACCGCCGACGGGGCCGCACGGACGCTGTCGATCCACCGCGTGACCGGCGCCGTCCAGGGCTGAGCCGGCCCGCTGGTCAGCCGCCGGCGAGGGCGCGCACGACACCGGACGGCGAGGGGCGACCGAGGTGGCCGGCCATCCAGACGCTGGTCTCCACCAGCTGGGTGAGGTCGACCCCGGTCTCGACCCCGGCGCCGTCGAGCGCCCAGACGAGGTCCTCGGTGGCGAGGTTGCCCGTGGCGCTCTTGGCGTAGGGGCAGCCGCCGAGCCCGCCGGTGGAGGCGTCGACCACGGTGACGCCATGGCGCAGGGCGGTCATGGTGTTGGCGAGCGCCTGGCCGTAGGTGTCGTGGAAGTGGACGCCGATGCGCTCGTCCCCGATCCCGCCCGCGTCGAGGGCGTCGAGGAGGCGGCTCACGTGGCCGGTGGTGCCCGTGCCGATGGTGTCGCCGAGCGAGAGCTGGTCGGCGCCGAGGTCCATCAGGCGTTGCGACACGGTGACGACCTGCTTGATCGGCACCGGCCCCTCCCACGGGTCGCCGAAGCACATGGAGACGTAGGCCCGCACCCACAGCCCGGCCTCTTTGGCGCGGGCCACGACCGGCGCGAACATCTCGACCGACTCGTCCACGGTGCGGTTGAGGTTCTTGCGCGCGAACGTCTCGGTGGCGCTGCCGAAGATGGCGACGGCCCCCACGCCGGCCCGCAGCGCGTCGTCGAGGCCGCGCTCGTTGGGCACGAGCACCGGGCGACGCGGCCCGCGGCCGAGCTCGCCCAGGTCTTCGAGCACCTCGCGGGCGTCCGCGAGCTGCGGCACCCACGTCGGTGGCACGAAGGACGTGGTCTCGATCGTGTCCAGACCAGCAGCAGCGAGGCGTCGGATGAACTCGGCCTTGACGGCTGCCGGCACGACCGACTTCTCGTTCTGGAGCCCGTCGCGCGGACCGACCTCGTAGATGGTCACCCGCTCGGGCAGCTCGGGGTTGGGCTCGCGCTGGGGAAGTCCGATGCTCACCCCCTGATCCTGCCATTCCCGGACTCGGGCGTTCACCCGTGCGTCGGGGGGTTAGATTTGCACCGCACCGCACGCCGCCGAAGGGACGCACGATGAGCGACACACCTCGCAACGACGACAACCTCGAGTTCCGTGACCCCACCGCGCCGAGCGACCCGACGGGTCCCAGCGACACCGGTTCGTCCGACTCCGACAGCGCCTTCGACGAGACCGCGGCCATCGACACCGACCGGACGCAGGCCGTTCCGCCGGTGCCGCCGACCCCCGCGACCCCTCCCCCGCCGCCCGCTGCCTACCCCAGCAGCCCCGGCGGCCCCGGCGGCTCTGGCCAGCCCTCCTACGGTGCGCCGTCCGGCGACGCCCCGCAGAACCCGTACGGCACGACGCCCGCTGGCGCAGGCACGCCGCCGCCTCCCCCGAACCCCTACGGCAGCGCTCCCGGCGCGGCACCCCAGAACCCCTACGGCCAGCCGCAGTACCCCACGCAGGGCCAGGTCCAGCAGGGTTACGGCGCGGCATCCGCGTACGGCGCACCGGCCTACGGCCCCCCGGGCTACGGGCAGCCGGCGTATGCCGCGCCCCAGTCCATGAGCGGCAACACGATCGCGCTGCTCGTCGTCTCCGGCCTCACGACCATCGGCTGTGGCTTCGGGATCGTCGCCCTGGTCTTCGCGATCGTGGCGGCGACCAAGAAGGACCAGCCCGCGGAGGCGGCGAAGTACACCCGCTGGGGCTGGATCGCCCTGGTGGCCGGCCTGGTGCTCGTCATCGTGGTCATCGTCGCCTTCATCGCCCTGGCCGCCACGTCGAGCACGTCCTCAAGCTTCAACTCGGGGTACTAGCCGGTGCCAGACGGCCCGCTGATCGTCCAGAGCGACAAGACGCTGCTCCTGGAGGTCGACCACCCGAACGCCGAGGAGGCGCGTCGGGCGATCGCACCCTTCGCGGAGCTCGAGCGAGCCCCGGAGCACATCCACACCTACCGCGTGACGCCGCTCGGCCTGTGGAACGCTCGCGCGGCGGGCCACGACGCGGAGCAGGTCGTCAACGCCCTGATCACCTACAGCCGGTATGCCGTGCCGCACGCCCTCCTCGTGGACATCGCCGACACGATGGACCGCTACGGCCGGCTGACGCTCGAGAAGGACCCCGACCACGGCCTCGTGCTGCGCACGACCGACCGGCCGGTGCTCGAGGAAGTGTTGCGGCACAAGAAGATCAAGCCGCTGATCGGTGAGCGGATCGACCCCGACCGGGTCCTGGTGCATCCCTCCGAGCGGGGCCACCTCAAGCAGGAGCTGCTCAAGGTCGGGTGGCCTGCCGAGGACGAGGCGGGCTATGTCGACGGCGAGGCGCACCCCATCGGCCTCGACAACGCCGACTGGTCACTGCGCCCCTACCAGCAGCAGGCCGTCGACGGCTTCTGGCACGGCGGATCCGGGGTGGTCGTGCTGCCCTGCGGTGCCGGCAAGACCCTGGTCGGCGCGGGGGCGATGGCAGTGGCGAAGGCCACGACGCTGATCTTGGTCACCAACACCGTGTCGGCGCGGCAGTGGCGTGACGAGCTGCTCAAGCGCACCAGCCTCACCGACGACGAGATCGGCGAGTACTCGGGCGCCCGCAAGGAGATCCGCCCGGTCACCATCGCGACCTACCAGGTCCTCACCACCCGCCGGAAGGGCGTCTACACGCACCTCGACCTCCTCGACGCGCGTGACTGGGGCCTGATCATCTACGACGAGGTTCACCTCCTGCCCGCCCCGATCTTCCGGATGACCGCCGACCTGCAGGCCCGTCGGCGGCTCGGCCTCACCGCGACGCTGGTGCGCGAGGACGGCCGCGAGGCCGACGTGTTCTCGCTCATCGGCCCCAAGCGCTACGACGCGCCCTGGAAGGACATCGAGGCGCAGGGCTACATCGCGCCGGCCGACTGCGTGGAGGTGCGGGTCACCCTCCCCGACAGCGAGCGCCTTGCGTATGCCGTGAGCGAACCGGAGGACCGCTACCGGCTGGCCTCGTGCAGCCCGGTCAAGATCCCCGTGGTGGAGCGGATCGTGGCGCAGCACCGCGGCGAACCCACCCTCGTCATCGGCCAGTACCTCGACCAGCTCGCCGAGCTGTCCGAGCGGCTGGGCGCCGACGTCATCACCGGCGAGACCCCGGTGTCCCAGCGACAGAAGCTCTTCCAGGCCTTCCGCGTCGGAGAGATCAGCCTGCTGGTCGTGTCGAAGGTTGCCAACTTCTCGATCGACCTGCCGGAGGCGAGTGTCGCGATCCAGGTCTCGGGCACCTTCGGCTCGCGCCAGGAGGAGGCCCAGCGGCTCGGCCGGGTGCTGCGGCCCAAGGGCGACGGTCGCACAGCGCACTTCTACTCGGTCGTCTCCCGTGACACCGTCGACGCCGAGTTCGCGRCGCACCGCCAACGCTTCCTCGCCGAACAGGGCTACTCCTACCGGATCGTCGACGCCGACGACGTGGACGCCACGGCCTGAGCACGGCGCGTTCAGGCGGCATACAGCCAACTCCCAGACTCAGGCCCGAGACTGGGTCACGTGACCACTGCCCAACCCGAGGCCAAGCTCCTCGTCGTCGAGGACGAGCCCAACATCCGCGAGCTCCTCGCGACCTCCCTGCGGTTCGCCGGGTTCGAGGTGCACGTCGCTGCCGACGGCGCGACCGCCCTCCACCTCGCCACCACCCACGAGCCCGACCTCGTGGTGCTCGACGTGATGCTGCCCGACATGGACGGCTTCACCGTGACGCGCAAGCTGCGTGACACCGGACGCCAGCTGCCCATCGTCTTCGTCACCGCGCGCGACTCGGTCGACGACAAGATCAAGGGCCTCACGGTCGGCGGTGACGACTACGTCACCAAGCCGTTCAGCCTCGAGGAGGTGGTGGCCCGGATCCGTGCGGTCCTGCGCCGCACCAGGGGAGAGGTCGACGACGCCAGCGCGCTGCGCTTCGAGGACCTCGAGCTCGACGAGGACTCCCACGAGGTGAGCCGCGGCGGTCGCTCGATCGACGTGTCGCCCACCGAGTTCAAGCTCCTGCGCTACCTCATGCTCAACCCGAACCGCGTGCTGTCGAAGGCACAGATCCTCGACCACGTCTGGGACTACGACTTCCGTGGCGAGAGCGGCATCGTCGAGTCCTACATCTCCTACCTGCGCCGCAAGATCGACTCCGACGGCGTGCCGCCCCTGATCCACACCAAGCGCGGCGTCGGCTACGTGCTGCGCAAGCCGCCGGAGGCGTAGATGACGGCACCCACCACCCCCGCTCCGACGGCCACGCCACCCACTCCCGCACCGGGCGCGCGCCGCTCGCCTCGCGTTGTCGTGGAGCGGGCCAAGGGGCAGCTGGAGCTGCTCCCCCTGCGGGTGCGCCTGATCGCGGTGATGCTCGTCCTCCTGCTGCTGGCCCTCACCCTGACCGCCGCGGCCACCGCGGCGCTGATGCGTCGCGACCTCATGAGCCGCGTGGACGACGACCTGAAGCGGGCTTCACCCACCGTGGCCCAGCAGGCGTTGAACACGTTGCGCGCCCCGACCCGCAACCGCCTGCCCAGCGGCTACGCCGTGGTCTTCTATCCCACTGACGGCTCCACCGCGGTCGAGATCGACCCCACCGGCGCGGTCACCCGCCCCGGCGTGCCTGACACGCTCGCCCTCGACGACCCGCGGGTCACCTCCCTGGAGGCCTTCACCATCGGCAGCCGCGACGGGTCGGGGCAGTGGCGGGCCTATGCCGGCAACCTCCGGGACGAGTCCGCGACCTTCATCGTGGCGGTGCCCCTGTCCAGCGTCAGCCACACGGTGCGTCGCCTGGTCCTCGTGGAGCTGCTCATCGGCCTCGCCGTCCTCGTCGCGTGCGCCATCGGGGGTTGGTATGCCGTGCAGCGAGCCTTCCGCCCCCTGCGCGAGATCGAGGACACCGCCGCCGCCATCGCCGACGGCGACCTCGCCCGCCGCATCCCGACGCGGACCGCCAAGGACGAGGTCACCTCGCTGGCGCGGTCGCTCAACGTGATGCTGGCCCAGATCGAGCAGTCCTTCGCGGCCCGTGAGGCGTCCGAGGAGCGGATGCGGCAGTTCGTGGCCGACGCCTCCCACGAGCTCCGGACCCCGCTGGCCGCCGTCCGCGGGTACGCCGAGCTGTACCGGCAGGGTGCGGTGCGAGAGCCGACCGACGTGGCGAGCGCGATGACGCGGATCGAGGGCGAGGCCACCCGGATGGGCGGTCTGGTCGAGGACCTGCTGATGCTGGCCCGGCTCGACGACCAGCGCCCGATGCGGTTCGCGCCGGTCGACCTGACCGTGCTCGCCGCCGACGCGGCACAGGATGCCCGCGCCATCGAACCGAGCCGGCAGATCACCGTCTCGGGCCTTGCGGGGCCGCTCGGGCCCACCGTGGTGCCCGGTGACGACGCCAGGCTGCGACAGCTGCTGGCCAACCTGGTGTCCAACGCCCTCAACCACACGCCAGCGGGGTCGCCCCTGGAAATCGCCGTGGGGACACGGGAATCCGACCACCACGTGGTGTTGGAGGTACGTGACCACGGTCCGGGTGTGGATCCTGAGAATGCCCGCAAGGTGTTCGAGCGGTTCTACCGGGCCGACCCGTCGCGCGTCCGCGGAGCCGGCGGCGGCAACGGCCTCGGCCTGGCCATCGCCGCCGCGATCGTGAACGCCCACCGGGGCCGGATCGGGGTCTCCCAGACCCCGGGCGGGGGCGCGACCTTCATCGTCGAGCTGCCCACAGACAACTCTCAGGCGACGCCCAGCACCCCTTGACGTTGGTTGGGTTGACTGAGGCCACCAAGCCACATCGAGGAGTGCAACGCCATGACCCAGATCCACCCGGACACCCGACCGGACACCAGCGGTGACGGCGGCCAGCCTCCAGTGACGTCGGCCCCCGCCGCCCCGCACGTCACCCAGTACGGCGCACAGCGCGACTCCCAGTACCGCGCCGCGCAGTGGGCGTCCGAGGCGCACGAGCCGTGGGCGGCCCCGCAGCAGCAGGACCCAGTCACCACCCCGATCCACGAGCAGGCCGCCCCCACCCAGGGCGAGCCGACGACCCCGGTCTGGTTCGGCCAGACCAGCGAGATCCCGCGCGAGCACGCAGCCTTCGGCCTTCCTGCGGCGGGTGCCCACCCGGCATACCCACCGCTCACCCCTCCTCCGGCTGGACCGCCCCCTTCCTTTCCCACTCGGGACGGGGCAGAGCCTGTCCAGCCGGGCAAACGGCGCCGACTGACGGAACTCACCGCCGTCGCGGCGCTCGCCGCGCTCCTCGCGAGCGGCGGCACCTACGCCGCGGTCCAGCTGGGTGACAGCCCGCAGGCCTCCTCCCCTGCGAGTGCGTCATCCCTGGGCCGCGGCGCGGACGCCGGACCGGTGGTCCAGGCCGACGCCACCAACCCCAACTGGACGGCCACTGCGGCCGCCGTGGCGCCCAGCGTCGTCTCGATCACCGTGAAGTCGGGGCAGAGCGAGGCCCAGGGGTCCGGGGTGATCATCGACGCCAAGGGACACGTCCTGACCAACAACCACGTCGTGAGCGGCGCCGGCACCGGCACCACGATCACGGTGACGCTCAACGACGGTCGCACCTACAAGGCCACCGTTGCTGGCACCGACCCGAGCACCGACCTCGCCGTCATCACCCTGTCGGGCGCCCCGAGCGACCTAAAGGCCATCGCGATCGGCAACTCCGACGACCTCAAGGTGGGCGACCCGGTCATGGCGATCGGCAACCCCCTGGGGCTCGCTGGCACCGTCACGACCGGCATCGTCAGCGCGCTCAACCGTCCCGTGACCACCGCGGCCGAGGACACCCAGCCGCAGGACCCGTTCGGCCAGGGCCTGCCGGGCCAGGGTCAGCAGCCCTCGACCGGTAGTGACGGCAGCGCCGTCGTGACCAACGCGATCCAGACGTCGGCCGCGATCAACCCCGGCAACTCGGGCGGAGCGCTCGTCAACGCCTCGGGTCAGCTCGTCGGCATCAACTCGTCCATCGCGAGCCTCGGCTCGTCGGGCAGCGGGCAGAGCGGCAGCATCGGCATCGGCTTCGCCATCCCGGCCAACGAGGCCAAGAGCATCGCCTCGCAGCTCATCTCGTCGGGCAAGGCAGAGCACGCCTTCCTCGGGGTCAGCCTCGGTGACGGCACGGCCTCAGACGGCACCAGCCAGCGCGCCGGCGCCGAGATCACCCAGATCTCGAGCGGCACGCCCGCGGCCGACGCGGGCCTGCAGAAGGGTGACGTGGTCATCGCCGTCGACTCCGAGCGGGTCGACTCCGCCCTCGCCCTCGTGGCCAACATCCGCGAACGCGCCGTCGGCGACAAGGTCACCCTGACCGTCTTGCGCGACGGCAAGAAGATCGACCTGACCGCCACGCTGGTCGCCAAGGCCGCGACGACGAACTAGTCCCACCACCAGACGGTCGGCACCTCCCGGGCGCCGACCGTCTGCACGGTCCGGGAAACCGTTCGACGCCGAGGCGACTCGGTGGCAAGGTAGACCCTTGTGTCTGCTACCGCCCCCACCCCGGAACTGAAGCGCGAGCAGGACTACCTCGGCGCCGCCCGTGCGGCGCTGGCCGCGATGCGCGAGCAGACGCTGTCGCTCAAGGTCCAGGCGCACGACCCGATCTCGGCCGAGCACCTCGCCCGCACGCTCCACCTGCGGGCCGCCTCCCTGCAGGACGACCCGTCGACGACGCTGTTCTTCGGGCGGATCGATACGGACACGGACGAGCGCTGGTACATCGGCCGTCGCCACGTAGCGGACACCGCCGGCGACCCCCTCGTCATCGACTGGCGCGCGGGCATGTCCACGGCGTTCTACCGCGCGTCGCGCACCGAGCCGATGGGTGTGGTGCTGCGTCGACGGTTCGGGCTCGACCGTGGCGCGATCACCGCCTACGAGGACGAGCACCTCCAGGACCGTGCCGAGCACGACGTGCGCAGCCACATCCTCGCCGAGGAGATCGAGCGCCCGCGCGTGGGGCCGATGCGCGACATCGTGGCCACGATCCAGCCCGAGCAGGACGAGATCGTGCGGGCCGGCGCCGAGCAGACGATCTGCGTCCAAGGCGCTCCCGGCACCGGCAAGACCGCGGTCGGGCTCCACCGCGCCGCCTGGCTGCTCTACGCCTTCCGCGACCGGCTCGCCCGCTCCGGCGTCCTGGTCATCGGGCCCAACCGCGCCTTCCTCGAGCACATCGGCGCCGTCCTGCCTGCCCTCGGCGAGGTGGCCGTGGGGCACACGACGATCGAGGAGCTGGTCGCCTCCGTGCCGGTCCGGGGCACCGACCCCACCGAGACGGCCGTACTCAAGGGTGACGCCCGGCTCGCCGAGGTGCTCCGGTATGCCGTGTGGTCGGCCGTGCAACCGGCGACCGAGGCGCTCGTGGTGCCACGCGGGGTGCGCAAGTGGCGCGTGCCGGCATACGAGGTCAACGAGATCCTCGACGAGCTGCGGTCCCGCGGCGTGCGCTACGACGCGGCCCGACAGATGCTGCCGCAGCGCCTCGCCCACGCGGTCCTGCTGAAGATGGAAGGCGCCGGCGACTCGCCCGACGACCGGGTGCAGGACCAGGTCGCGCGCTCGGCCGTCGTGAAGAAGTACGTCGCGACGCTCTGGCCGGCGCTCGACGCCAAGGCGGTGCTGTTCTCCCTCCTGTCCGACCCCGACGAGCTCGAGCGCCACTCGCGCGACGTGCTGAGCGACGAGGAGCGACGAGTCCTCCTGTGGGACGACCCGCCACGGTCGAAGGGCTCGGCCAAGTGGTCGCGCTCCGACACCGTGCTGCTCGACGAGCTCGGCGACCACATCGCCCGCACCCCGTCGCTCGGGCACGTGGTGCTCGACGAGGCCCAGGACCTGTCGCCGATGCAGCTGCGCGCCGTCGGGCGCCGTTGCTCGACCGGCGCCGCCACCGTCCTCGGCGACATCGCCCAGGGCACCACGCCGTGGGCCACCGACTCGTGGGAGTCGTCGCTGCACCACCTCGGCAAGCCGGGCAGCCACGTCGAGGTCCTCGACCGCGGGTTCCGGGTGCCCGCGAGCGTCATCGAGTACGCCGCCCAGCTGCTCCCCCACATGGCCCCCGGTCTCGGCTCCCCTGTCTCGGTACGAGACAACCCGGGCCGCCTCGACCACGTCGCGAGCGACGCCGCCACGCTCCACGAGCGGGTCGCCGCAGTGGTGACGGCCGAGCTCCAGGAGCCCGGCTCGATCGGCGTCATCGCCCCCGATGCCATGGTCGATGCGCTGTCGGTGTCCTTGCGCCGCAACGGAATCGATCACGGGGTCCTCGGCCAGGACCACGGCGACATCGACCACCAGGTCGACGTGGTCCCTGCGACCGTCGCCAAGGGACTGGAGTTCGACCGGGTCGTGGTGGTCGAGCCCGCTGCCATCGCCGCCGCTGAACCGGACGAGCGCACCGGGCTGCGCCGCCTCTACGTCGTGTTGACCCGCGCCGTGTCCGCCCTGACCGTCGTGCACGCCGAACCCCTCCCCAGCCAGCTGGGTCCCGCCTGAACGGATCGACTTCTGCCACAATCGCGCCTGTGCCGGCCATGATCACCTGGTGGACGCTCGACGTCGCCGACCTCGCCCCCGGGGCCCACTCCGACGCGGTCCACGCCGTCGGGGCCGACCTCCTGGGGCGGTTGGGTGAGGAGCACCGCAGGTATCACAACGCGCGCCACGTCCTGGAGATGTTCTGGGCGCTCGAGGACCTCGAGCAGGCAGGGGTCGTCACCGCACGTCAGGCTGCGCTGGCCCGGATCGCGGCGTGGTTCCACGACGCGGTCTACGACACGACGAGCTCCGGCGGGGAGAACGAGCTCGACAGTGCAGCCCTCGCGGTGCGTGACCTGTCGGCCCTGGGCTTCCCCGCCCAGGACGTGGAGACCGTGCGCGACCTGGTGCTGTCGACCCACGACCACGAGCTCACCGGCACCCCCTTGGCCGCCGCGTTCCACGACGCCGACCTGTGGATCCTCAGCTCACCGCCAGGACGCTACGAGGAGTACACCGCCCAGGTGCGAGACGAGTATGCCGCCGTGCCCGACGACGTGTTCCGTGCTGCCAGGGCGTCGATCCTGAGGCCGTTCCTCGACCGCGAGACGATCTACGCCACCGAGTTCGCGCGCGAGTCGTGGGAGGACGCAGCCCGCGCCAACCTCGCCGCGGAGCTCGGAGTGCTCACCGGCTGACCCCTTACTCGGTGTGTCCCTATTGCGCGCGTCGTGACGGTGGGCACCGTGCCCCGCAGGTCGTACCCAAGTGACCTCACCGATGACCAGTGGTCCCTGCTCGAGCCGGTGGTCAACGCGACCGGGCAAGCGCAGCCGCAAGCATGCCGAAGACCTGCGAACCGTGGTGGGACGCCATGCTCTACATCGCCCAGACGGGGTGTCAGTGGCGCTACCTCCCGGCGTCGTTCGGGCCCTGGACTCGGGTCTGGTCGCAGTTCCGCCGGTGGTAGCGGAACGGAACGTGGGCGCAGGCCCTGACGGTGCTGCACGCGTGGACCGAGGTGTCACCGCAGCCGCCGCTCGACTCTCGCCCGAGGCCATGGGCTTGAGGTCCGCCGAGTCGCCTGGGACGACCAGCAGCCTGCCTTCCGTCCTATCCGGCACGCCTGGCGCGTCGAGGTTGGTCACGGGCGCCTCGGACGCTCCCGCCGGCTGGCGAAGTCATTCGAGAACACCACCACCTCGGCGACCGGGTGGCTGCAGGTCGCCTGTATCGCGACGACGCTGCGGCATCTGTCACGGGAACGAACCCGTCGTCGCGCACTCGAGCTCACAGCCTGACTGCACTCGCTAACCGCGCGGAACGCGGTGGGGGTTCAGGCGGTCGATGGGCCGTGCCAGTGATGGGACTACGGGAGGTGGGCCTATCTACGACCGCGGACCCAGAACTGCCACCCGTTCGGGGGTTCCGGCCACCGGGGATCCGGTTCCCAGCCCGGCGTGACCCGCCAGTTTCCGGGCGGAGTCGGCCATCCCGGGGGGACGTTGAAATCGAGCCGAGCCCGAACCCAGGCCCAATAGGCAGCCAATCCTGCGCTGAGCAAGGCGAGCAGGCCCGCGACGAGCCCGCTGATCAGCCATGCCTGATCCACCGATGCGCACGCAGCCGCTTCAGTTGGTCCGCACGGGTCCGACGGCGCCATGACGACAAGGACACGCATGAAGGCGTAGAGCCCCAGAATCGACGCAAGGAGGAGCAACCACGATCCGGAGGCGAAGGGGCCTTGCCGGGGGCTTTCGACAGGAGGGGTGCGGGCACGGCAGGAGCGTAGCCTCTGGTCACCCTTGGGTCAGCGATCCGACGAGGCTGCGGCACTGAAGGGGCCTTCCTCATATCGGCAGAACCCGTAAACGCCGCCGCCCGCGGCGGTCAATAGGGACACACCCAGTTAGCGCTCCGGGGTCATCGCCGCGGCCACCAGCGGCCACCAGAACTGCCGCCCCGACAGCGCCTCGAACTCCTCGGCCCTCACCCACTTCGGGTCGACGGCATCCGGCTCGGCAGCGACGAGGTCATCCCCTGTCACGGGCAGCTCGACCCGGAAGAGCTGCATCGAGCCCCCTCCTGCCGGCCAGCGGCCGTGCGACACGGGGGCGAAGTCCTCGTGTCCGAAGACCCGCAGGTCCTCCGGGTCGAGCCGCAGGCCGGTCTCCTCCCAGACCTCTCGGACGACGCACTCGACGACGGTCTCACCCGGCTCACGCCAGCCACCCGGGATCCCCCATTCACGGCGCCGGGGGCTGTAGACGGCGGCATACCGACCGGTCACGTCGGTCACCACCGCCATGGCCGCGAAGACGGTCTCGTCGGGCGCCGGGTGGGACGACTCCCACAGCTCGACGTCGGCCACTGATCCGTCCGCGAACGTCGCCCCCGCGACCGACCCGATGAGGCGGCTCACCGGCCCGGCCTCTCCAGGTGGTCCACGAGCGGCCACCAGTGCCGTGACGACAGCTCGGCCCGGGCCCGGGTCGGGGCCAGCCACCACCCAGTCGGGACCTCGACGTCTGGCGCGAGCCGTGCGGAGTACACCGCGAAGCAGGCCTGGGGGGCGGGCCACGGGTAGTCCGCGGTCGGCTGGGGCACGGTG
Source organism: Pedococcus sp. P2_A3 (assembly GCF_056405035.1). Taxonomy (NCBI): domain Bacteria; kingdom Bacillati; phylum Actinomycetota; class Actinomycetes; order Micrococcales; family Intrasporangiaceae; genus Pedococcus; species Pedococcus sp. P2_A3. Next base: position 46,126 of record NZ_JBFUCW010000022.1, read on the forward strand.
TTGCGGACGTACCCGACCAGGCTCGCCACCCGCAGGGATGACCCCACCAGCTCCTCGACCAAGGCGGCAAGGTGCTCGGCCGGTGTGCCGTCGGCGACCGGCCTCGAGGGCAGGTCCCACCCACCCTCGTTCCGCTCCACGGCGAGGAGCTCGGCGCCACGGAGCAGGGCCAACCGAACGACCACCGTGGTGGCCGGCGCCTCGTCCTGACGCGACGCGATCACGTCCGCCCGCGAACCCGGCGGCAACCACGGGGCACCAGGGAGTGCCTCGACGACACGCTCGTGGCGACGCTTCTGGATCCGCAGACCACTGCGCTGGAGGATCCGCACCACCTCACGACCGTCGACCGGCACCGCCCCCGCCGCCACCAGCGCGGCATACCGCTCCTCGGGCACGTCGTAGTGGTCACCCTCGAAGCCGCGGCGCGGAATGCCTTGTGCCGCGGCGAAATCATGCAGCTCGTCATAGGAGGTGTCACTGACCAGGTGTGACCACAGCGTCCCGTGGGCCGGCCACGCCGGCGGGTCGATCCAGATGGTCACCCGGCTGACGCTACCCGTCCCGAGCCCGCCTGTGGACAACCGGGCAGGCCGGTCGCGGCCAGCCCCTAACCTCACGTCAGGCGGAGGCCACGGGGGGCTCCGCACTCGTCGGGAGGACAACCATGTCGGCACAGTTCACGGTGGACACCGAGCAGATCCAGGCCGCCTCGGGCGACATCGCCCGCATCTCGTCGGAGATCGACGGCCAGGTCACGGCCATGATGGCTCGCCTTACCGGCCTCCAGGGGGCCTGGACCGGCACGGCGTCGGCGCGGTTCCAGTCGCTCGTCGGGGAGTGGCAGGGCACCCAGCGGCAGGTGCGGGCGTCGCTCGACTCGATCGGCTCGGTGCTGGCGGCAGCGGGCGCTCACTACGCCGAGACCGAGGCCCAGACCCTGCGCATGTTCAGCTGACGGGTCGACCGACGCGGATGCTGCCCCTCGCCGCCCTCCCTTCCCCGCAACCTGGGCGCCCTCCAGGGTGCTCAGGTTGCAGGGAAAGGAGGGGGGCAACAGGCACGCAGTTCCGCAGCGCCCGCTCGCTACTCGGTCGTGATCGCCTTGAGGACGTCGAGCCGGGCAGCCCGTCGCCCGGGCCAGAGGGCTGCGAGCACCCCCACGACGCCGGCCAGCACCACGAAGATCGCCAGCTGGCCTCCCGGGATCGACAGCACGTCGATGCCGTCGTCGGCCAGGCTGCGCTGCAGGGCCCACCCGGCGGCGAGGCCGAGGACGACCCCCAGCACCGCCCCGAGCAGGGCGATCGCCACGGACTCCAGCCGCAGCATCGACCGCAGCTGTCGCCGACTCAGGCCGACCGCCCTCAGCAGCCCGATCTCGCGGGTCCGCTCGATCACCGACAACGCGAGCGTGTTGATGATCCCGAGGACCGCGATGACCACAGCCAGTCCCAGGAGCGCGTAGATGATGTAGAGCAGCTGGTCGATCGGGGCCCGCTGCTCGGCAGCGAACTCGTCCTGGTTCTTGAGGGTGACCGACGGCAGGTCGGCGATGACCTTCTCGATGCCCGCCGCGACCGCCTTGGGGTCGGCTTCGGCGGCTCGCACCACGAAGGCGGCGCTGTCCTGCTGGGGCACCCCAGCGGCGTTCGCGTCGGCCAGGGTGACGATGATCGAGTTGGGCAGCGCGGCAGTGCTCTTGAAGACGCCCACGACCGTGGACGTCCCCTTGGTGCCCGAGATGTCGGTGTCGACCTTGCTGCCGACCGACACGCCCGCCTTGGTGGCGCGGTCCTGGGAGAGGAGCAGGGTGCCCGGCTTCAGTGCCGCGAGCGAACCGCTGGTGAAGTCGATCGGCACGGCCCTGCCGAGGGCCACCGGGTCCACGGCCGCCGCGAACCCGCGGTCGCCGTTGACGGACACCCCGAGGTAGCGCATCGGGCTGACCACCTCGACCCCGGGCACGGCCGCCACGTCACGGGTGACGGTCGTCGAGAACGGCTGGCCGATGGCGTTGGAGACCACGTAGTCCGCGGCGAAGTTCTCGCTGATCGACTTGTCGACACTGGCCTTCGCGGACGCACCGAACACTGACATCATCGCGACGAGCGTGAGCCCGATCATCAGCGCCGAGGCGGTGGCCGCCGTCCGACGGGGGTTGCGGGTCGCGTTCTGCTCGGCCATCACCCCCACCGCCCCGAACAGCCGGCGGTACGCGAGCCCCAGCAGCTTGATGACCGGCCGACCCACGACAGGGCTGGTGAGGATCGCCGCCATCACGAGGGCGAAGACCCCCGTGCCGACCCAGTACGACGCGTGGTCGATCGGCGTGAAGGCACCCAGGTAGGTGTTCCACAGCCCGATGACGAACAAGACCGAACCGACCCAGATGCGCCGGTGCAGCGTCGCCTCGGGCAGCGCGATGTCGTCGCGCATGGCCGCCACCGGCGGCATCTTGCCGGCTCGGCGAGCGGGCAGGTAGGCCGCGACCATCGTCACGACCATGCCCACGGCATACGCGATGAAGGCGGTGCTCGGCTGGAAGACCAGGGGCGAGCCGCTCAGGTCGAGTCCGAACTGGGCGAACAGCGCCTGGATGCCGAGGGCGAGCAGGAAGCCCATGCCGAGGCCGATGGTCGACCCGACGAGCCCCACGACGAAGGCCTCGAACAGCACCGACCTCGTGACCTGATGGCGTCCGGCACCGAGGGCCCGCAGCATGGCGAGCTCACGGCTGCGCTGCGCCACGAGGATCGAGAAGGTGTTGATGATGAGGAACGACCCGACGAAGAGGGCGATCCCGGCGAAGACGAGCAGGAAGATGTTGATGAAGGAGAGGGCCTTGTTGATGCCGGTCGCCTGCTCCTTGGCCACCGAGGCGCCGGTGACGGCCTCGAACCCCTTGGGCAGCGACCCCTGCACCTTGGCCGCGAGGTCCTCTGGACTGGTGCCGTCCTTGGCGGTCACCCACACGTCGGAGAACTCGTCCTTGCCGCCGTAGTAGAGGTCCTGGGYAGTCCTGGTGTCGAAGAAGGCCAGCGTCGCTCCGACGGTGYCGCCCTTGAACTCGGCCAGGCCGACGAGCGTGGCGGTGACCTTGGGCTTCGCTCCGCTGGTGACGAGGGTGACGGTGTCCCCCACCACGTAGTCGGCCCGCCGGGCGGTGCCGGCGTCGAGGACCACCTCACCCGACTTGTCGGGCCAGCGTCCCTGCGCGATGGTCGCGGCGGGCTCGCCACCGGTCGTCGGGGCGTCGCTCCAGGAGAGACCGAGCCCGGGCGGGCCACCGCCCCCGATCAGCTTGCCCTTCTTGGAGACCACGAACGTGGTCGGGTCGGTGACGTTGCCGTCGGCGCGGGCCACGTCGGGCAGCCCCGACAGGGTCTGCACGAGGCTGCCGGGGACCGTCTTGGAGGTGGGCCCGGAGTCGAAGTCGCTGCTCGTCGACTCGGGCCGCACGACGACCTCACCCACGGTGTTGACGATGCCGTCGAAGGCCCGGCTCAGGGTGTCGGTGAAGATGAACGACCCCGAGACGAACGAGACGCCGAGGATGATCGCGAACGCGCTCATGAACAGCCGCAGCTTGCGACCGAGCAGGCTCTTCCAGCTGGCACGCAACATGGTCAGGCACCCGTCGGGTCGGCGTGCACGCGCACGTCGAGCCGCTTCATCCGCTCGAGGATCTTGTCGGCGGTCGGCTCGCGCATCTCGTCGACGACGTGACCGTCCGCGAGGAAGACGACGCGGTCGGTGTAGGCGGCGGCGACCGGGTCGTGGGTGACCATGACGATGGTCTGGCCGAACTCGTCGACGCTGCGCCGCAGGAAGCCGAGCACCTCGGAACCAGAGGTCGAGTCGAGGTTGCCGGTGGGCTCGTCGGCGAAGACGATCTCGGGCTGGCTCACGAGGGCGCGGGCACAGGCGACGCGCTGTTGCTGCCCGCCGGAGAGCTCGCTCGGGCGGTGGCTGAGCCGGTCGCGCAGCCCGACGGTCTCGATGACGGTGTCGAACCAGGCCGGGTCGGCCTTGCGGCCGGCGATCGCGAGGGGCAGGAGGATGTTCTCCTCCGCGTTGAGCGTGGGGATCAGGTTGAAGGACTGGAAGACGAACCCGATGCGGTCGCGGCGCAGCGTGGTCAGGGCCTTGTCCTTCAGGCGGGTGATGTCGACGTCACCGACATACACCTCGCCGCTGGTCACGGCGTCGAGCCCGGCGGCACAGTGCATCAGCGTCGACTTGCCGGAGCCCGAGGGCCCCATGATCGCGGTGAACTCGCCCCGCGCCAGGTCCACGCTCACCCCATCGAGGGCGCGGACCTCCGCCTCGCCCTTGCCGTAGACCTTGTGCAGGTCGACGACGCGGGCGGCGGGGGTGCGCGTGGTCGACGCGGTGGGGGCGTCGGCGGTCAGGGGTGTCGCAGTCATCTCAGTCTCCCGGCTCATGGTGGATTCCGTTCTCCTCAAAGGTAGGGACGCAGCCCCTGCGACGCATTCAGGTTCGACCCTGAGCCCACCCGAAGTGAACCCCCAGTCCGCCTACCGGCTGTCAACCAAACGGTGGACGGCGGGTGAACGTGCCCGACCGGTCTCGAGCCGGCCGACGACGGTGCGCTCAGGTGATGGCGACCCGTGCCACCTGCCGCAGCTCCGGGGCGTCGTAGCGGTCGCCGCGCACCTCGCCGGCCTCCCAGCGCAGCACCAGGCCCCTCCCCCGGACCTCGAGGGTGGCGAGGTTGTTGTCGAACCACGGGCCGTGGGTCACGAGCCACCGGTATGGCGCGCTGGGCACCTTGTCGGTGCGGCTCACCAGGAACTCCAGCGGGCGCGCCAGCCCCTTGCCGAGGAAGGCCTGGGCGACGCGGACCTGGCGCGGCAGGGGGTTGCGAATCGGCGAGCAGACGGCCTGGAGGATCGTGCTGCTGCCGGCTCCGAGCTGCTCCGGGCCGATCTCGGTCACGTAGGAGTTGTGCACGTCGCCGGACAGGAAGGTGATCGTGCCGGGAGCCCGCCCGCGCTCGCCGTGGGCCACCTGCACCACCATCTCGAGCACCGCGGCGAAGCCGTCCTGGAAGGCGGCCCAGTGCTCGAGGTCGAGGGCGCGCCGCATCTTCTCGCCCCACTTCGCCACCCTCGGGCCCCAGGCCCCGGTGGCCATCGCCTCGTTGATCGCCTCCAGGTCGTGGATGCCCTGGGCGATGAAGAAGGGCAGCGAGGTGCCGATGAAGAGGTGGTCGACGTCGCCGTGCAGCTGGCCGTCGAGCCAGGCGAGCTCGTCGTCGTCGAGGATCGAGCGTCGCTCCGGCTCGAGGACCCGCGCAGCCCGGGAGTCCACCACGACGAGCTTGGACTCCCCCAGGTCGCGGGCGTAGCTCCAGCGGTAGGTCTCCGGCTTGGCATCCACGCGCTCGGCGAGGTCGTCGAGCACCTTCGTCAGGTCGAGCTCGTCGGTCGCCCCGGACTCCGCGTGGGCCACGACCTGCTGCCACACCTCGTCGTCGGCCAGCTCCTCGGGCGAGAGGTTGCCGACGTGCTGGTAGACCCAGTAGGACGAGAGCCCACCCACGATGCGTTCGTGCCACCACGAGGTCTGGTTCATCTCGCGGTGCCAGCTCTGCGAGGTGTTCCAGTCGTCACGGATGTCGTGGTCGTCGAAGATCATCGCGCTGGGCAGCGTCGAGAGCAGCCAGCGGTTGAGGGGGTCGGTCCAGGCCAGCCAGTACAGGTGCGAGTACTCGACGAAGTCCTTCAGCTCCTCGCCCGGCGGCTCGTCGAGGCTGCGACGCGAGGCGATGTACTCGCGCATCTCGTCGCTGGTCTCGTCGGCGTAGACCTGGTCGCCGAGGAAGCACACCAGGTGGGGCCACTCGCCCTCCTGGCGCTCGGGCCGGCTCAGGTAGTGGGCGTAGGCCCGCAGGGCGTCCACGCCGTTGCTCGCGTTCCCCTCGGCGTCGTGGGGCACGCTCGTGCGGCAGGAGCCGAACGCGAGCCGGGTGGGCTCGCTGCGGAGCAGGGTCCTGATCCGGCTCGGCGGCAGGTCCGCGCGCTCCGGCTCAGGCTCGGGCCAGACCCGCTCGTCGTCCACGTCGACGGTGTACTCGCTGGTCGTCCCCGGCTCCAGGCCGTCGAGGACCACCAGGGCGTAGTGCCGTCCGTGGGCCCCGAAGGTGGGCATGGACCATTCCCGGTCGAAGGCGCGGACCCGCACGACGGCCGAGTCCCGCGTCTGCACCCAGATCGTTGCCGACCTCTCGCCGATGTAGCGGAGCAACGGCCCCAGGACGAGGGGACCGGGCGGAGGGGAAGACGGCACGAGGATGTTCTACACGGCATACCCTCTGCTTGGGTAACGTCCCCGGGCAGTGCACCCCTTCGGTGGATGCCCGAAGGGCGGCCCACCTCTCGGTGGACCGCCCTTCGACGTCGTGACGTATGCCGCGTGGCTGGGCTAGAAGCCCATGCCACCCATCTCGTCGCCACCGGGGGCCATCGGCGCAGCCTTCTCGGGCTTGTCGGCGATGACGGCCTCGGTGGTGAGGAACAGCGCAGCGATCGACGCGGCGTTCTGCAGCGCGGACCGCGTGACCTTCGCCGGGTCGATGATGCCCGCAGCGATGAGGTCGACGTACTCGCCGGTGGCGGCGTTGAGGCCCCACCCAGCTGCGAGCGTGCTGACCTTCTCGGTCACGACGCCGCCCTCGAGGCCGGCGTTGATCGCGATCTGCTTGAGCGGAGCGGAGGCTGCGACGCGGACGATGTTCGCACCGGTGGCCTCGTCACCCTCGAGCTCGAGCTTCTCGAACGCGGCCTTGGTCGCCTGGAGCAGGGCCACGCCACCACCGGCGACGATCCCCTCCTCGACAGCAGCCTTGGCGTTGCGCACGGCGTCCTCGATGCGGTGCTTGCGCTCCTTGAGCTCGACCTCGGTCGCGGCACCGGCCTTGATGACCGCAACACCGCCGGCCAGCTTGGCCAGGCGCTCCTGCAGCTTCTCGCGGTCGTAGTCGCTGTCCGACTTGTCGATCTCGGCGCGGATCTGGTTGACGCGACCCTGGATCTGGTCGGCGTCGCCAGCACCCTCGACGATGGTCGTCTCGTCCTTGGTGACGACGACCTTGCGGGCGCGGCCGAGCAGGTCGAGCTCCGCGGTGTCGAGCTTGAGGCCGACCTCCTCGGAGATGACCTGGCCACCGGTGAGGATGGCGATGTCGGCCAGCATGGCCTTGCGACGGTCACCGAAGCCCGGGGCCTTGACGGCGACGGACTTGAAGGTGCCGCGGATCTTGTTGACCACCAGGGTCGACAGCGCCTCGCCGTCCACGTCCTCGGCGATGATCAGCAGCGGCTTGCCGGACTGCATGACCTTCTCGAGGAGGGGCAGCAGGTCCTTGATGCCGGAGATCTTGGAGTTGACCACGAGGACGTAGGGGTCCTCGAGGACGGCTTCCATGCGCTCGGTGTCGGTGACGAAGTAGTGGCTGATGTAGCCCTTGTCGAAGCGCATGCCCTCGGTGAGCTCGAGCTCGAGGCCGAAGGTGTTGGACTCCTCGACGGTGATGACGCCTTCCTTGCCGACCTTGTCCATGGCCTCGGCGATCATCTCGCCGATCTGGGGGTCAGCAGCGGAGATCGAGGCCGTCGAAGCGATCTGCTCCTTGGTCTCGACGTCCTTGGCCATCTCGAGCAGCTGGGCGGAGACGGCCTCGACGGCCTTCTCGATGCCACGCTTGAGGGCCATCGGGTTGGCGCCTGCGGCGACGTTGCGCAGCCCCTCCTTGACGAGGGCCTGGGCGAGGACGGTGGCGGTGGTCGTGCCGTCACCGGCGACGTCGTCCGTCTTCTTGGCAACTTCCTTGACCAGCTCTGCGCCGATCTTCTCGTACGGGTCGTCGAGCTCGATCTCCTTGGCGATGGACACACCATCGTTGGTGATCGTGGGGGCTCCCCACTTCTTCTCGAGGACGACGTTGCGGCCCTTCGGACCGAGGGTGACGCGCACGGCGTCGGCGAGGATGTTCATTCCCCGCTCGAGACCGCGGCGAGCCTCTTCATCGAAAGCGATGATCTTGGCCATTCGGGTGGTTCCTCCCACGCGAAACGTAAGCGGTGGCCAGCGGGTGCCCGCGACGGACGGACCGGCTCGCGCGGCTCACGTCGCCGCGTTACCCGGACCTCACCCAGACTGGCCTGGATTGTCACTCTCAGGGTGAGAGTGCTAACGCCATTATTGGCACTCTCACCGGGAGAGTGCAAACGGGTCGGTGCGGGCCCGGACAGCCGCGGCGGACGATCCGCCGAGATCCCAGCTCTCGGGCCTGCGCACCCCATGTCGGCCCGAGAGCTGGGATCTCGGGAGGGCGCCCTCGGCACGCTGTGGAGAACTCCGGGCGAGCTGAGGCGAATTTGTCAGGCTCTCGGGGTGGCTCGCCCGTTGACCCCGCTCCCCGACCCGCTGCTCGAGCGCGCTTTCACGGTGGCCGAGGCGCGAGCCGCGAAGGTCGCTCGCTCCCGCCTGGACGCGCGCGACCTGGCGCGACCGTCGTGGGGTCTGCGCAGCACCCGACCGGCGACAACCCTCGACGAGCAGGCCCGCGACCTGGCGACGATCCTGCCGCCCGGCGCCGCCTTCTCCCACGTGACGGCCGCCCGGCTCTGGCGCCTCCCGCTGCCGACGCGGTGGGTCCGAACCGAGCCGATGGACGTGCTGACCCGGGGCACGCCCCTGAGACGGGCCGGCATACGGGGTCATCGCGGTCTCGAGCGACGCGAGGTGGAGATCCTTCGCGGGCTGCCCGTCACCTGCCCGATCCCCACGTGGGCCGACCTCGCCACGGTACCCGCCCTCACGGTCGAGGACCTCGTCGTCGCGGGAGACGCGTTCGTCACGCGCGACCCGGCGCTGCTGGCCCCTTTGGCCAGCGCCGCGACGGGTTCGGGGGGAAGGGGCAAGCGCAAGCTGCGTGCCGCAGCCGAGCTCGTGCGGAGCGGCAGCGGGTCGCCGATGGAAACCAGGGCCCGGCTCGCGTTCGGCCGCGCTGGCCTCCCGGAGCCGGAGCTCAATGCGACCGTGTATGCCGAGGACGGCCACTTCCTGGCGAGGGTGGACTTCCTGTGGCGGGAGTCGCGCGTCATCGTCGAGTACGAGGGTGACCAGCACCGCACGGACCGACGGCAGTGGGAGAACGACATCCAGCGCGTGCGCCTCCTCGAGGCCCTGGGCTGGAAAGTCATCCGGATCACTGCCTCCGACCTGTCCGACGGGCACCGGCGCGGTGAGCTGATGCGCACGCTGCACGAACTCGTGGGTTGACCCGCGGCCCGAGATCCCAGCTCTCGGGCTTCAGGGCCCCGATCTGGGCCGAGAGCTGGGATCTCGCCGGTGGGGGTCGCCGTGCCGGCCGTCTGGTGCCACCCTGAGACATGGCCGCACACCCCGACCCGTTAGAGGGGTCCCACTTCATCGTCGACTTCGCCGGCACCGAGGACGCGTCGTTCTCCCACGTCGACCTGCCGGTGGCCGTGCTCGACGAGGTCGCCTACCGCTCCGGGAACGACAAGGCGAACGAGCCGCGCAAGCAACCCGGGCTCGCGAGCTACTCCCACCTCGTCCTCAGCCGTGGCCTGACCACCAACCTCGACCTCTGGAACTGGTGGGAGGCGGCCCGCAACGGTGACCCCGCCGTGGACCGCAACGTCGTCGTCAAGCTGCTGGACGGGACACTCCAGCTGGCCTTGACCTGGAAGTTCCGCAACGCGTTCCCCGCCGTCTACCGGCTGAGTCCCCTCGACGCCGCCTCCAGCGACCTCGTCATCGAGACCGTGGAGCTCGCCTTCGACTCCATGGACGTCGAGGTCTGACCCAGGGTCAGAGGAGGGTGCGCAGGGTCGCGTCGGCTTCCGACTCCACCGGGTCGTCGAGGTCCCCGACGAAGACGGCGTACGCGGTGCGCGCTGGGTTGGCCTCGAGCTCGGCCAGCACGGTGCGCCAGGCGGCGAGGTTCGGGTGGTCGAGGCTCGTGCAGGCCTCGGTTGGGCGCAGCGTCTCCACGGCGGCTGCGAGCTGGTGCTGCGAGAGGTCGTACGTCCGGGACCCGTTCGCATGCCCGAGCAGCTTGGCCAGGATCACCGCGGGGAGGGCGTGCCGGCCGCCCGGCGCGTTCACGTGGGGGAACTCCAGCTCGGGCGAGGACGACGCAGAGCTGATGCCCACGGCATACGCGACCGGCGGCTGCCAGTCGTCGATGGTGGCGGCGAGCGCGTCCTTGATCGCCGCGAGTCCTTCAGGCGTGCTCCAGTCGGGTTCCATCAGGGCATCCTGACAGCCGACGGGAACGCGTCGCGGTAGGAGCGCAGGTCGACGGTGCCGTTGGCCACCGACTCGGCCGCCAGCACCGCATGACCCACCGCCCTCGTGACACAGTCGCCGGCGGCCACCATGAGGGCGTGCAGGGCGGGCAGCTCGGGCGCAGGCAGCTCCCCGGTCGCCAGGGTGAACAGCGTGTCGCCGTCGAGCAGCGTGTGCACGGGGTGAACCGCCCGGGCGAGCCCGTCGTGCCCGAGTCCGCTCACCTTCTGGCACTGCGCCTTGGTCAGGGTGGCGTCGGTGGCGATGACCCCGATCACCGTCGCCATCCCCGGCCGGACCGGCTGTCCGTCGTATGCCGCGGCGGCACGGGCGCGCGCGGCGTCCAGCTCGTCCGCGCTCGGGGTGCCGACCTGGGCGAACTCGTCGCCGAGGCCGTAGCGGGCGGCGAAGAGCTCGCCGGTGCGCTGGTCGTGCGGCGCCCCGAAGGAGTTGAGCGCGACCAGGGCCGCGACGGTGCTGCCGTCGTCGAGGACCGCGCTGGCCGACCCGATCGCTCCCTTGAGCCCGCCAGCGCGAGCGCCCGTCCCCGCACCGACACACCCCTGGAGCACCGCGTCACCCGACGCCACGGCGAACGCATCGGCGCCGTCGGCGGCCGTCGGCGCGTTCGCGAACTCACCCCCGCGACCGAGGTCGAAGAGGACGGCCGCGGGCACGATCGGGACCACCTGTCCCGGTTCGCCCATCGGCCAACCCAGCCCGGCGGCATACAGGGATCGGGCCACGCCGTCGGCGACGGCGAGGCCGAACGCGCTCCCGCCGGTCAGCACCACGGCGTTGACGCGGTCGACGAGGTTGCGGGGGTCGAGCAGGTCGGTCTCGCGCGTGCCGGGAGCGCCACCCCTGACGTCCACCCCCGCCACGGCGCCCCCGTCGGGCGCGACGACCACGGTGCAGCCGGTGAGCCAGCCCGCTTCGCGGCGGGTGGCGTGGCCGACCCGTAGTCCGGCGACGTCGGTCAGGGAGTTCGTCGGGCCGGGCCGCATCAGGCGGGAGGTGCGTCGATCACGCAGAACCGGTTGCCGTCCGGGTCCTCGAGCACCTCGAAGTCACGCTCACCCTCGGGGTACTGCCAGTCCTCGACGCGGTGCGCACCCAGGCCGACCAGCCGCTCGATCTCGGCCGCCTGGTCGTGCGCGTAGAGGTCGAGGTGGATGTGCGGGTGCAGGAGCGGTCGGGTGTCGCCGAGGTTCAGCGAGAGGTTCGGCCCGACACCGTCACGCGGGCTCAGGATCACCCAGTCGGGCTCGGGTTCGTAGCGTGGTTGGTAGTCGAGGGCGGCGGCCCAGAAGGCCATCGCGCGGGGGATGTCGCGGACGTTGACGACGATCGACCCGATCCTGAACGCAGCTCCCATCACAGCTCCATCCGGTAGGCGCGGGCGTCGGCGACGAACCCCACGCGTTCGACCATGGCTGTGGTGTGGACGCCCACGGCCATCGTGACCGCGCGCAGCCCCGAGTCGCGAGCCCACTCCACGGCAGCGTTGAGCAGCACCTCCCCGGCGCCGATGCCGCGGTGCTCGGGACGGACGAAGAAGGTGTCGACGACCAGCTCGGCCCCTGCACCGGGGGTGCGCCCCGGCCAGGGCAGCGGCTCGACCACCAGTCCCTGGAGGTAACCGGCGTGGTCGTCACCCGCCTCGGCGATCCAGACCGGGCGGATCTTCTGGGTGGCCGACCACGCGCGGGCGAACCGGTCGAGGAAGCCGACCTCGGCCTGACCACCCCGATGGCGGGCGCACTGCAGCGTCAGGGCCGCCACGACGAGCGCGTCATCGGGCCCAGCCAACCGGGTTCGGACGTCACCCACGCCTGAAGTCAACCACGCGGGAGGGGGCCGGGACACCGGTTCACCGCGGCCTGCCACCACGGCGGACGGCTGGGGCGATGGGCGCGGCCAGACGCAACAACGCCCGTACAGTCACTTCTGCACGGGCGTTGGTGAACTGGGGGGCTCGGTCAGAGCTGGATGCCCAACCGGCGGGCGCTGCGGGCGCGCTGGCGCGAGGCGCGCAGCCGGCGCAGCCGCTTGATGAGCATCGGGTCGGCCTCGAGGGCGGCCGGCGAGTCGATCAGGGCGTTGAGCACCTGGTAGTAGCGGGTGGCACTCATGTCGAACAGCTCGCGGATCGCCTGCTCCTTGGCACCGGCGTACTTCCACCACTGCCGTTCGAAGGCGATGATCTCGCGGTCGCGGTCACTCAGCTCGGCAGTGACGCTGACCTGACCCTGCTCGTGTGCGGCGTTCAACTCTCGACCATTCCTTGGATGAGATACAGGCTTGCCTGGTGTGCAGACGTGACGAAGGACGTGGTGTCCGTGCGTGCAAGGGCAACTATACGGAGCGAATCACACGCTTGTCATTCCACTCGCCAAGACCGGGACCACCGGTCTGGACCGGTGTGGCCACACCCGTCCCACTCGTCCCATCAGCGTCGTGGCGCCTCAGGCCATGGTGTCGAGGATGGCCGTGATGTCGTCCTCCGAGGTCCTCGGGTTGACGATCGCGAAGCGGGTCAGCGTCTCGCCCAGGTGCGACGTGGGCACCACGAAGGCGAACTGGTCGGCGAGCAACCGGTCTGACCACTCCTGGTAGTCCGCGGCCGTCCAGCCCAGCCGGCGGAAGACCACCACCGACAGGTCGGGCTCCCGCGCCACCTCGAGGTAGTCGCGGCGGGCGATCTCCGCGGCGGCGAACCGGGTGACCTCCAAGGTCCGCTCGATCGCGTCGCGGTAGGCGTCCGTGCCGTGGGTGGCGAGCGAGAACCAGAACGGCAGGCCACGCGCCCGGCGGGTCAACCCCACCGAGTAGTCGGTGGGGTTCCAGTCGGGCTTGTCGGTGAGCACGTCGAGGTAGGACGCGTGCTGGGTGTGGGCCGCCCGGGCCATCGCCGGCTCCCGGTAGATCAGCGCACAGCAGTCGAACGGCGCGAACAGCCACTTGTGCGGGTCGACGATGAACGAGTCGCAGTGCTCGATCCCCGCGTACAGCTGGCGCACCGAGGGGGCGGCAAGTCCGGCACCGCCGTAGGCGCCGTCGACGTGGAACCAGATTCCGAGCTCGCGACACACCTCGGCCACCGAGGCGAGGTCGTCGACGATCCCGAAGTTGGTGGTGCCACTGGTCGCGACGACGGCGAAGAACGTCTCGGGGCCGTTCGCGAGCAGGACCTCCCGCAGCGCCGACCCCGTGAGCCGGCCGCGGTCGTCCACCTCGACGCCGACCAGCTCGGCATCCATCACGTCGCAGGCCGACTGGATCGACGAGTGCGCACCATGCGTCGCCGCCACGCGCCAGGGCCGGGCGCCCGCACCGGTGCGGCCGGCGTGGGCCGCCTTCATGCGCGCCGTGTGGCGGGCGGCGACGAGGGCCGAGAGGTTGCCGATGGTGCCGCCGGGCACGAAGACGCCGCCGGCCTCAGGCGGCAGCCCGACCAGGTCGGCGATCCAGCGCAGGGCCTGGTTCTCGGCATACACCGCTCCGGCACCCTCGAGCCACGAGCCGCCGTAGATCGACGACGCCCCGACCACGAGGTCGAACATCGCCGCGGCCTCGGTGGGGGCGCACGGGATGAAGGACAGGTAGCGCGGGTGGTCGATGGAGATGCAGGCGGGCGCCAGGTCCTCCTCGAAGAGCTTGAGGGCCGCCAGGCCGCCGATGCCGTCGTGGGTGATCGTCTGGCCGGCCTTGGCGTCGAGCTCGGCGAGGGTCAGGGGGCCGTCGAGCGGGACCGGGTCGAGCTTCAGGCGGTCGGCGGAGTAGGCGAGGATCGCGTCGCCGAGGGCCTCGAGGTGTTGGTCGCTGTAGCCGTGCACGCGGCGAGTCTATGGCGCCGCGTGGGGGTGGGCGCAGGGTCAGGCAGGGGTGCCCGCAAAGAGGGCCGACCTCAGGGCGCGGGCGTCCGCGACGAGGGCGTCCGGGCGGGTGGCGGCCAGCGCGGGCTCGAGACCAGCCCCCCACGTGACGGCGATGGCGCCCATCCCCGCGGCCCGGGCGGCCTCGACGTCGACCGTCGCGTCGCCGACGTAGACGCAGTCGCGGGGCGCGGCGCCGAGCTGCGCCGCGGCATACAGCAGGGGTGCGGGGTGGGGCTTGTGGAGGGTGGTCTCCTCCTGGCCGGCCAGCACGTCGATGCGGTCCTCCAGCCCGACGGCGCGCAACCCGAGGCGCACGGTGTCGCCCTTCTTGCTCGACACGACGCCGGTGCGGGCGCCCGCGGCGTGCAGGTCGTCGAGCAGCTCCGGGACGCCGTCCACGGTGCGGATGAGCTCGTCGTGGTTGGCGAGGTTCCAGGTGCGGTAGACGTCGGTCAGCTCGGCGCCACGCCCCGGGTAGCGCTCCTCGAGGACCGGCTGGAGCGGGCGGCCGATCCACGAGCGCACCTCGTGGTCCGGGGCCACCTCGCCCAGCACCGACCCGAGCGCGTGGTGGTACGACGCGACGATGAGGGGAATGGTGTCGGCGAGGGTGCCGTCGAAGTCGAAGAGGACGACTGGCCAGCGCGGGGTCACGGGATCGAGGCTACGACCTTCGGCGCGGCCGGACCCACCCGGTGGCGGTTCCACAGCACCTCGTCGTGACAACCGCGCCGGGGTCCTCCGCGCGGTCGCAGGCTCCGTCAAACGTGCCGTCACACGCCCACCCGGTCTGCTTCACCACGCAGGCACGGCGATCGGCGTCGAGCCCCACTGGAAGGAACGAGAATGGCTCTGTTCATGGACGTGCACAACGTCGAGGGAGGCCTCGCCGCGGCAGACGTGGCGGGCGCCCACCAAGCGGACCTGGCGACGCAGGCGGCACACGGCGTCAACTACCTGCGTTACTGGGTGGACGAGTCGGCCGGGAAGATCTTCTGTCTCGTCGACGCCCCTGACGCCGAGACGGCCAACACGGTGCACCGTGAGGCCCACGGGCTGGTGGCGGACGAGATCTACCCCGTCCTCGAAGGCTCTGCTCCTAGGCGGGGTGGGTGACCGGGGTGGAGTCCTCGACCGCGGAGTCGGCATGGCTGGACCGGTGGTCGGCAGGCCCGACCGACACCGGCCTGACCCTCATCCGTGACGGCGCCCGTGCGCCGGACCTGGAGCTGGCGGACCACACGGGGCGGGTCCGGAGGCTCTCGGAGTTCTGGACCGGTGCGCCTGCCCTGCTGATGTTCTGGCGGCACTTCGGCTGTGGCTGTGGCAGGGCGCGCGCAGCGCGGCTCGTGGCCGAGTGGTCGGACTACCGGAGTGCGGGGCTCAGCCCGGTCATCATCGGCTTGGGCGACCCGGACCGCGCTGCCGGCTACCGGGTCGCCCACGACCTGCCGGCCCCGATCCTCTGCGACCCCGACGCCACGGCCTACCGAGCCTTCGGGATCGGGCACTGGTCCGTCGAACGGGTCCTCTACGACGCACCGGTGGGTTTCCTGGCCCACCCGCGCGAGCTGGGCCGCAGGTTCCAGGAGGACCGTCGACGCCTTGGCAGCACCCCCGTGGACGACCCGTGGCGCGGCGTGGCGGAGTTCGTCGTGACGCCGTCCGGGCGGGTGCAGCTGGCGTACGGTTACCAGTACTGCGAGGACTTTCCCGACCCTCGGGTGATCACCACTGCGGCCAGGCTCGGCTGGGAGTGACGGGATCGTGTCGAGGCGGATGTCGTTGGTGCGACAGGGATCGGAGGTCACGTGAGCCTGTCGGTACAGCTCCTCGGTCGACCACGGATCGTCCAGACGTCCGGCGCGACGTACCAGTTCCGCAGCCGCAAGAGCTGGGCGGTCCTGGCCTATCTGGTCCTGGCCGAGCGCCCGCCGAGCCGCGCCCAGCTGGCCCGGCTCCTCTTCAGCGAGGCCGAGGACCCGCAGCGTGCCCTGCGCTGGACCCTGTCGGAGATCCGGCGAGGCCTGGGGGTCCACGCGTCCATCGAGGACGACCCCGTCCAGCTGCGCCTTCCCCGCGATGCCGTCGTCGACGTCGAGGTCGTGACCCGAGGCGCGTCGAGCGACGCGATCGGGCTGCCCGGACTGGGGCTCGAGCTCCTCGAGGGGCGGGCAGTCCGCAGCAGCGCGGCATACGAGATCTGGATGCTCGCCCAGCAACGCCACCTGGCCGCGGCTTCCGAGGCGATCCTGCACGAAGCGGCCGTCCGGTCACTGGCCCGCGGCGCGTGGCAGGAGGCAATCGGCTACGCCACTCGCGTGGCCGCCATGAGCCCGCTCGACGAGAACCACCAAGCCCTGCTGATCCGCCTCTATCGCCTGTCCGGCGACGACGAGGCCGCCGAACGCCAGTTCGCGGCCTGCGTCGCCCTGTTCGACAGCGAACTGGGGACCGCGCCCGGAGGCGCCGTGCAGGCCGCCTTCCGAACCACTCGGCCGGACCCCCTCACGCACGCCGACGACGCCACCATCGAGGCGATCATCGAGGCCGGTGCGGCGGCCATGGGTGCCGGCGCCCTCGAGGCCGGCGTGCGGTCGCTCCAGACCGCCACCAGGCTCGCCGACGGAGCGCGCAAGACCCGGCTCCGCGTGCGGTCGCGGCTCATCCTGGCCGAGGCCCTCGTGCACGCCCTGGGGGGACTCGACGAGGAGGGGTTGGCCAGCCTGTACGAAGCGGACGAGATCGCCACGGCGCACCAGCTCACCGATGCGGTCGCCGCCGCCCGCGCGGAGCTGGGCTACATCGACTTCCTCCGGGCGAGGTACGACCGGGCGGAGCTCTGGCTGACCGATGCGCTGCGGCTCGCCGACGGCTCGGCCGCCGTCCTGGCCAAGGCCACCACCTACCTCGGCTCGGTGGAGAGCGACCGCGGCAACTACGTCGAGGCCACGCACTTGCTCGGGCAGGCGGTCAGCCACGCCCGGACGGCTGGGGACGCGCGCCGCGAGGCATTCGCCGAGTCAATGCTCGGTCGCGTCAGCCTGATCCGTGGCGACCTGGCCACTGCGAACGAGCACCTCGCGGCGGCGACCACCCTGGCCGAGCGTGACCACTGGCTCGCCTTCCTGCCCTGGCCCCAGTCGTTGCAGGGTGAGGCCGCGATGTCCGCCGGTGAGGTCGGGACGGCTGCCGAGGTGTTCGACCAGGCGTTCGCCCGTGCCTGTCAGCTGGGCGATCCCTGCTGGGAGGGGATGGCGGTGAGGGGGCTGGCCCTCGTGGCCGAGTCAGACGGTGGGGTCGCCCGCAGCGTCGACCTCCTGGAGGAGGCGCGGTCGCGGGCCGGCCGTCTCGCGGACCCCTATGTGTGGCTGGACGGACACATCCTCGACGCCCAGTGCGACCTCGGTCGACGGCACGACCACCCCGAGACTGCTCGGTGGGTCGAGGAGCTGCGCCACCTGGCCTCACGAACAGGTATGCGCGAGCTCGTCGTGCGCTCCCTCGTCCATGGTGCCGCGCTCGGCCAGGCGGGTGACGCCGAGGCCGCGATCCTGTTGGCCCGGCACATCGACAACCCGGAGCTTGCCCGGCTCCTTGCCACCGAGCCATCGCTCGCCGCCTCCGCGGCAGGCGCGGGCTGACTCCGCGCCCACCTCTCACGCAGTCGTGCACTCGGTGCGGGTCGACCGTGCGTCCCGGAGTCTCTCCACCCATCGAGGGAGGCTGATCCGACGGCGTCGGCGTCCACCGGCAACGGCCTGCGCCACGGCGGAGCGGTGCGCGGCGTGGCGACTCAGCTCTGCGCTGGTGGGGTTCGAGTCCCACCAGCTGTCGGTGGAGGTGTGCATCCGGTGCTCCTTCGTCTCCTGCCCGCCTCGATCGGCGGACGTGTCATCGAAGGACACCCCGGCACCGTGTGAGCCGGTGTTTGACGGACCGGGGGTCAGGCCTGCGGTGCCACGCCCAGGTCGCGCAGGAGCGTCTCGACCCTGGAGCGGATCTCGTCCCGGATCGGGCGCACCGCCTCGATGCCCTGGCCGGCCGGGTCGTCGAGCACCCAGTCCTCGTAGCGCTTGCCGGGGAAGTAGGGACAGGTGTCGCCGCACCCCATCGTGACGACCACGTCGGACTGCTCGACCGCTTCGACGGTGAGCACCTTCGGGGTCTCGGCGGCGATGTCGATGCCCTCCTCGGCCATCGCGGCGATGGCTGCCGGGTTGACCTCGTCGGCCGGCTGGCTCCCGGCGGACCGCACCTCCACGGCGCCTCCGCCGAGGTGGGCGAGGTATGCCGCGGCCATCTGCGAGCGCCCGGCGTTGTGGACACAGACGAACAGGACGGAGGGCTTGTCACTCATGCGTCTTCGCTTTCAGGAGTGGGGAAGTGGGAACGCAGCGCGAGGCTGACGTAGACCAGTGCGACCAGGACCGGGACCTCGATCAGCGGGCCTACGACCCCGGCCAGGGCCTGCCCGGAGGTGGCACCGAAGGTGGCGATGGCGACCGCGATGGCCAGCTCGAAGTTGTTGCCGGCCGCCGTGAAGGCGAGGGTCGTGGTGCGCGCGTAGGACATCCGGAGGACCCGTCCGAGGACGAAGCCGGCTCCCCACATCACCGCGAAGTAGGCGAGCAGGGGGAGGGCGATCCGGGCCACGTCGAGGGGTCGGCTCGTGATCTGCCTCCCCTGCAGCGCGAACAGGATGACGATGGTGAAGAGCAGCCCGTACAGCGCCCAGGGGCCGACTCGTGGCAGGAAGCGCTGCTCGTACCAGTCCCGCCCACGCCGGGACTCACCGACGCGTCGCGACAGGTACCCGAGCAGCAGGGGCACGCCGAGGAACACCACGACCGAGGTGGCGATCTGCCACGGCGAGACGTCCAGCCCGGTCTGCTGGAGTCCGAGCCACCCGGGCAGCACGGACAGGTAGAACCAGCCGAGGCCGGCGAACGCGACGACCTGGAAGGCCGAGTTGAGCGCGACGAGCACGGCGGCCGCCTCGCGGTCACCACAAGCCAGGTCGTTCCAGATGATCACCATCGCGATGCAGCGGGCCAGCCCCACGATGATCAGGCCGGTCCGGTACGCCGGGAGGTCGGGCAGCAGGAGCCAGGCCAGGGTGAACATCAGGGCCGGTCCGACCAGCCAGTTGAGGACCAGGCTCGAGACGAGCATCCGCCGGTCGCCGGTCACCGTGTCGAGGCGGTCGTAGCGGACCTTGGCCAGCACGGGGTACATCATCACGAGCAGGCCGAGGGCGATCGGCAGCGAGACCCCGTCGACCTCGACGGAGGAGAGCACCCCGCCGAGTCCGGGCACGAGCCGGCCGAGCAGCAGGCCGGCCACCATGGCGAGACCGATCCAGGCCGGGAGGAACCGGTCGAGGGTCGACAGCTTCGCGACGACGTGCGGCGGCGCCGTGGACGCGGTCGTGGACGGGGTGGGGTGGGTGGGGAGCGTCACGCGCAGCAGGGTTCCTGCTGGGCGGGCCCGGCTGCGTGCGCGTCGGCGCGATCGGCCGACGACGCGCGGACGGAGGGGGTCGTGCAGCAGCCGCCGTCGTTCGTCGCCACGAGGGGCAGGCTCGCCGTGGCCGGGCGGCCGTCGGCGGGGTCGTCGTCCTTGACGGTGTAGACCTCCCACGGGGCCCCGGCGGGGTCGTGCACCCAGACCTTGTCCTGCAGGGCGTAGCAGCAGGTCGTGTCCCGCTCGTCGAAGGCGGCCAGCCCGGCCTCGCGGAGCCGAGCGGCTCCGGCCTCCACGTCGGCGGTGCTGTCGACCTCGATGCCGAGGTGGTTGAGCGCCTGGGCCGTGCCCTCGCCCCGCTGGTCGGCCGGGACCTCGATGAGCACGAGCTTCAGCGGCGGCTCCGCGATGGCGAAGTTGGCGTAGCCCGGCCGGCGCTTGTGCGGTGCGGTGCCGAACAGGGTCGAGTAGAACTCGACCGAGCGCTCGAGGTCGGCGACGTTGAGTGCGAGCTGGACACGCGACATGGTGCTCTCCCTGGGTTACTCGGACCTTTTCGCGTCGAAGCGTGCATCGACTATGGTCTATGCAGGAAGTGAACTGGCTGTATCGATGTTTGTCAATATCGAGACTGCTCTCTGCCCCTGCGCATCCCGGGAGGACCCGTGCCCCAGCTGATCGCCACCCTCCGCGACACCCCCGCGGACGCGACCGCCGGCGACGCCTGCTGCGGCACGCTGACCACCGACGAGGCGATGGGTCGCGAGCAGGCCGAGGCCACCGCCCAGCTGCTCAAGGCGGTCGCCGACCCGGTGCGGCTCCAGCTGTTGTCACTGATCCGGTCGTCGAAGGACCACGAGGCCTGCGTCTGCGACCTCACGCCGGCCGTCGGTCTCAGCCAGCCCACCGTGAGCCACCACCTCAAGGTGCTGACCGAGGCAGGCCTCGTGACCCGCGAGCGCCGGGGCACCTGGGCGTGGTTCCGGCTGGTGCCGGGGCGGCTCGACGACCTCGCCGCCATCTTCCGCTGAGGATCCGGCCCTCGGTGCTGCGCGCTCAGCTCACCAGCACCGGGGTCAACTGAGCCTGTGCCGCCGACCGGGGCTAGTTTCTGGGTATGCCGCCCGCTGCCCTGACCGAGCTGGTCCACCCGTCGTGGGCGGCCGCCCTCGAGCCGGTGGCCGGGACCGTCGCATCGCTCGGCGAGTTCCTGCGGGCAGAGGTCGCCTCGGGGCGCGGCTACCTGCCCGCGGGCAAGCACGTCCTCCGGGCGTTCGAGCGGCCCCTCGACGACGTGCGCGTGCTCATCGTCGGCCAGGACCCCTACCCCACCCCTGGCCACGCGGTGGGGCTGTCCTTCTCGGTGGCGCCTGACGTGCGCCCGGTTCCCCGCTCGCTCGTCAACATCTACACCGAGCTGGAGAGCGACCTCGGGCTCCCCCGGCCGTCCTCCGGCGACCTGTCGCCGTGGGCCGACCAAGGAGTGCTCCTGCTCAACCGCGTCCTCACGGTCACCCCCGGCAAACCCGCGAGCCATCGGGGCAAGGGCTGGGAGTCGGTGACCGCAGCCGCCATCGTCGCCCTGGTCGAGCGGGGTGGACCGCTGGTCGCCATCCTGTGGGGCCGGGACGCGCGGAACCTCGTGCCGCACCTGCCCGGCATACCGGCCATCGAGAGCGCACACCCCTCGCCCCTCTCGGCGCACTCGGGCTTCTTCGGGAGCAAGCCGTTCAGCCGCGCCAACGAACTCCTCGCCCAGCAGGGCGCCGCACCGATCGACTGGAGCCTGCCGTGACCGACACCCCCAGCGCCGACACCCCCGGCACCGACCGCCCTGACCCGGTGCCCGCGGACGACAACCAGACCCACCTCCCCGAGCGGGGCAAGGTGTGGCACCGGTACGTCGCCATCGGCGACTCCTTCACCGAGGGCATGTCGGACGCCGACCCCGCGCGTGAGAACGCGTACGTCGGGTGGGCCGACCGACTTGCCCAGCACCTGGCCGCGATCGCGCACCGGGACGGAGGCGACTTCGCGTACGCCAACCTCGCGGTCCGTGGACGGCTGCTCGCCGACGTGATCGGTCCGCAGCTCGACGCAGCCATCGCGCTCGGCCCCGACCTCGTCTCCATGGTGGGCGGGGGCAACGACATCCTGCGCCCCAAGGCCGACCTCGACGCCATCGCCAACCGTCTCGAGGCGGCGGTCGTGCGGCTGCGCGAGTCCGGTGCCGACGTGCTGCTCGCGACCCCGACCGACCCGGTCGGCGCGCCGCTGCTCAAGCACCTTCGGGGTCGGCACGCCATCCACTCCGCGAACATCTTCAGCATCGCCCAGCAGCACGGCGCCTACGTCATCAACCAGTGGGGCATGAAGGCGCTGCAGGACTTCCGGCTGTGGGCCGACGACCGGATCCACATGACCACCGAGGGCCACCGACGCGTCGCGCTCAACGCGCTCTCGGCGCTCGGGCACGACACCGACAGAGCGGACTGGTCCACCCCGCTGCCGCCGCAGCCCCCGCAGGCCCGCCGGGAGTCGGCGGCAGCGAACGCCGAGTGGGCCAGGACCCACCTCGCGCCATGGGTCCAGCGTCGCCTCAAGGGCGAGTCCTCCGGCGACACCGTCGTGGCGAAGCGCCCCCAGCTCACCCCGGTCGACCCCGCCTGACCTGCGGGATTCAGGTACTAGGACGTCCTACTACTACCATCAGGCCATGCCTGCGACCCGTCTGATGCCCACCGAGGAGGGCCAGGACCTCATCGACCTCACGCGCGAGATCTGCCTCAAGGAGCTGCTCCCACAGGTCTCCGAGGCCGAGCGCCGCGCGGCCACCACGCCTGAGCTCCCGCGAGACGCCTTCCGCGTGCTGGGTCGGGCTGGCCTCCTGTCGCTGCCCTACCCCGAGGAGTTCGGTGGTGGCGGGCAGCCGTACGAGGTCTACCTGCAGGTCGTCGAGGAGATCGCCTCGGCCTGGATGTCGGTCGCAGTCGGCGTGTCTGTCCACTCCCTCACCTGCTACCCCGTCGCGGAGTTCGGCAGCCGCGCCCAGCAGGAGGCCCTGCTCCCCGCGATGCTGTCGGGTGAGCAGCTCGGCGCCTACTGCCTGTCCGAGCGCGGCTCGGGCTCCGACGTGGCGTCGATGAGCGCCCGGGCCACTGCCGACGACGAAGCAGACCCCACGACATACACCCTCAAGGGCACCAAGGCCTGGATCAGCCACGCGGGCCACGCCGACTTCTACACGAGCTTCGTGCGCACGTCCGACGACGGCGGCCGCGGACTGTCCTGCATCGTGGTGCCCGGAGACGCGGAGGGCCTCGCGTTCGGCGCGCCCGAGAAGAAGATGGGGCTGCACTGCGACACCGTGAGCGAGGTGCACTTCGAGGGGGTGCAGGTCTCCGCAGACCGGCTCGTCGGCAAGCCCGGCCAGGGCATGGCGATCGCCCTCTCGGCCCTGGACTCCGGGCGGCTCGGAATCGCTGCAGCCGCAACGGGTCTCGCGCAGGCCGCCCTTGACCACGCGGTGGCCTACGCCAAGGAACGCCAGCAGTTCGGACGCCCGATCGGTGACAACCAGGGGCTCGCGTTCCTGCTCGCCGACATGGAGGCGGCCGTCACCAGTGCTCGCGCGTCCTACCTGCATGCAGCGCGGCTGCACGACGCCGGTCGCCCGTTCACCAAGGAGGCCGCGGTCGCCAAGCTGGTCTGCACCGACAACGCCATGCGCGTCACGACCGACGCGGTGCAGGTGCTCGGCGGCGCCGGCTACACGCAGGACTTCCCCCTCGAGCGCTTCATGCGCGAGGCGAAGGTGACCCAGATCTTCGAGGGCACCAACCAGATCCAGCGGCTCGTCATCAGCCGCCAGCTCCTGAAGAACTCGACGAGCTCGTCCAAGAGAGGCTGAAAACCCTTGCAGATCAACGAATCCACCGTCGCCCTCGTCACCGGCGGGGCGAGCGGTCTCGGCGGCGCCACGGTCCGCCGCCTGCACGCCGACGGAGCGGCCGTGGTGATCCTCGACCTCCCCTCCTCCCCCGGTGCGGCCTTGGCGGCCGAGCTCGGCGAGCGCGCGCGGTTCGTCGCGACCGACGTGCGCGACGAGGCCCAGGTGCAGGCCGCGATCGACGTGGCCCGCGAGCTCGGCACGCTCCGGATCGTGGTCAACTGCGCCGGGGTGGGCACCCCCGGCCGGGTGGTCGGCAAGCGCGGCCCCCTCCCCCTCGAGGACTTCACCAACGTCGTCACGATCAACCTGATCGGCACCTTCAACGTCCTGCGTCTCGCCGCTGCCGCGATGCTCGAGAACGAGCCCGTCGACGGCGACCGTGGCGTGGTGGTCATGACCGCGTCCATCGCCGCCTACGACGGCCAGATCGGACAGGCCGCGTATGCCGCGAGCAAGGGTGGCGTCGTCGGCCTCACCCTCAGCGCGGCTCGCGATCTGGCGGACAAGGGAATTCGTGTCATGACGATCGCGCCGGGGACGTTCGAGACGCCGATGTTGAGTGGCCTGCCCGGAGACGTGAAGGCGGTCCTGGAGGCGCAGGTGCCCCACCCGTCGAGGCTCGGCAGGCCCGACGAGTACGCCAACCTCGTGCGCCACATCGTCGACAACGCGATGCTCAACGGCGAGGTCATCCGGCTCGACGGCGCCCTGCGGATGCCCCCTCGCTGACCGGGCGGTCGGCTACGCAGTTCGACCGATCCCGCCGGACCCGGTCGGTGGCACCATGATGAGTTGGGCCTGACTAGGAGGCGTCGGGTGTCCCGCTCATGCTTCCGTGGGCCCCCGTCGAAGGGACCAGCCATGAGAGCACGCTCTCGGGCCGGAGCAGGGACGGTCCAGCACGCAGCAACTCCACACCACTCACGAGCGCGCACGTGGCGCCGCGGGGCAGGGTTCACCCTGACCACGGCCCTCGGCGTCGCCCTCACCGCCACCGCGGGCACCCCAGCCACCGCGCACCCGGCTCCGCACGCGCCGGCCAGCGCCACGGTGCTGCTGGAGTGGAACCTCCGGGCCCAGGCCATCACCACGAGCCTGCGGCCCACGGCCCACGGCCAGGCCCGCGGCACGGCCATGGTGGCTGGCGCCGTGTACGACGCGGTCAACGCCATCGACCGCGGACACCAGCCCTACCTGCTCGACCTCGACGAATTGGGGATCGGCGCAGGAGCCTCCACCGACGCAGCGGTCGCCACCGCAGCCCACCACGTGCTCGTGGCCCTGGCCCCGGCACAGCAGGCGACGCTCGACGGCGCCCTCTCGGCCACCCTCGCAGCCGTCCCGGACGGCGCAGCAGAGGACGAAGGAGTCAGGGCGGGTGAAGCGGCGGCCACGGCGATGCTCGCCTCCCGCGTGGGAGACGGCTTCATGGCGCCGTTCACCTTCAACCTCGGCACCGGCGCTGGCGACTGGCGGCCGTTCCCCGCCGGCGCCCTCGACCCAGACGCCTGGGTGGGCAACCTGCGGCCGTTCCTCATCAGCAGCCCGGGCCAGTTCAGGTCCGCCGGCCCGAACGCGTTGACCAGTCGCAAGTACACGAAGGACTTCACCGAGGTCAAGGAGCTGGGCTCGCTCACGAGCACCAGCCGGACCCCCGCCCAGACGAAGACCGCGATCTTCTGGCAGACGGCGCCCGCACCGTTGTGGCACGGGATGGCCCGCGACCTCATCACGCGACATGACCTCGGCGCCGCGGACGCCGCACGGTTGCTGGCGAGCATGAGCCTCGCCGGTGCCGACGGTGCCATCTCCTGCTGGAACGACAAGTACTACTGGCAGTTCTGGCGCCCGGTCGCCGCCATCCGTGAGGCCGACACCGACGGCAACCCGGAAACCGTCGCCGACCCGACCTGGCTCCCGCTCTTCGACCCGTCGACCGCGACGACACCTCCCCTGTCGAACCCGCCGTTCCCCGACCACCCCTCGGGCCACGGGTGCGTCACCGGTGCCACCCTCGCCGCCGTGGACTCGTTCTTCGGCACGGACAAGGTGACGATCCACCTGACCTCCGGCCGCTACCCGGGCGAGGTGCGCACCTTCTCCCGGCTGTCGACGGCCATGGACGAGGTCATCGACGCGCGGGTCTGGGGTGGCATCCACTTCCGCACCGCGGACGTCGTGGGCGCCCAGATCGGCGCGAAGGTGGGGCGCTACGCGGACAAGCACTACTTCCAGCCGGTCCACGGGGACTGACTGCGCGGGTCAGTCGCGCTCGTACTCCAGCAGCACGGGGTGCGGCACGAACGGCTCCGGCTTCTCCCGGCCCGTCGGGCGCCACCCCAGGCGCTCGTAGAACCTCCTCGCCCGGTGGTTCTCCCGGAGGCACCAGAGCTGGCGGCTGGGGACGACGTCCATCAGCATCGCGGCCAGGCCCGACCCCCAGTGGTCGGGCCTGACTGCGAGGTGCAGCAGCGTGGTCCCGTCGAACGCGGCGAAGGCCGTCAACCCGTCGCCGTCCTCCGCGACCAGGGTGGTGACGGCGGGGTCGACGAGGACGTCGCGCCACCGGTCGAGCACGACCTGGTCCGGGTACGGGTGCACCTCGGGCGGGAAGACATGAGCGAGCGCGAGGAGGTTGGYCGCCTTCTCGAGGTCCCTCAGCGCCACCGCGTCTGGCCCCGACGCACGCCTGAACCTGCCCGCCATGCTGCCCTCCGGCATACCCTCGACCTGGAGGCGGCCGACCTCTTGCGCGAGGTGGCGAGGATGGGCCACGATCAGCGAACCTCCTTCGGGAGGCCAGTCTCCCTCGGGAGACACGAGACCCGGCCAACTCATACTTGGCCGGGTCTCACCTTTTGTAACAGGGGAACCAGACCCGGCCGGTGACCGACACGCAACGTCCACGTAAACACTCCCAGGCAGGGGCGCGCCAAGCGTCGCGCCCGAGTCCCAGTCGAGAGTGGTGGTCAGACCGACTCGGCGAACGCTTCCTCGAGGATGTCGAGACCCTCGGAGAGCAGGTCGTCGCCCGCGGACAGCGGCGGGAGGAACCTGAAGACGTTGCCGAACGTGCCGCAGGTCAGGGTGACCAGACCCCGCGCGTGGCAGGCCTTGTTGATGCGGCCGGTGAGGTCGGCGTCGGGGGTCTTGCGCTCGAGGTCGCTGACCAGCTCGACCGCCAGCATCGCCCCGCGGCCACGGATGTCACCGACCACGCCGTACTTGTCGGCCAGCGCCTCCAGACGCGGGCGGAACAGCGCCTCGACGGCACGCGCCCGCCCAGCGAGGTCGTCGGCCTTCATCGTCTCGATGGCCGCGAGCGCACTGGCGCACGCGACGGGGTTGCCACCGTAGGTGCCACCGAGGCCACCGACGTGGATCGCGTCCATGACGTCGGCACGACCGGTGAGGGCCGCCAACGGCATGCCACCCGCGATGCCCTTGGCGGTGGTGATGAGGTCGGGGACGACGTCCTCGTGCTCCGACGCGAACCAGTCGCCGGTGCGGCAGAAGCCGGTCTGCACCTCGTCGGCGATGAACAGGATCCCCTGCTCGGTGCACCAGTCGGAGACCTTCTTCATGAATCCCGGTGCGGGCACGATGAACCCGCCCTCGCCCTGGATCGGCTCGAGGATGACGGCCGCGGTGTTGTCCTCGCCGACCTGGGCGTGGACGAGGTCGACGAACTCGGCGAACGCCTCGTCGGCACAGGCCTCCGGGCCGGTCGGCCAGCGGTAGGGGTAGGCCATCGGCACGCGGTAGATCTCGCTCGCGAACGGCCCGAAGCGGTGCTTGTAGGGCATGTTCTTCGCGGTCAGGCCCATCGTCAGGTTGGTGCGACCGTGGTACGCGTGGTCGAACGCGACGACGGCCTGCCGCCCGGTGACGTGGCGGGCCACCTTGACGGCGTTCTCAACGGCCTCGGAGCCGGAGTTGAAGAGGGCCGAACGCTTCTCGTGCGTGCCGGGAGTGACCTCGGCCAGCACCTCGGCCACCTCGAGGTACTCCTCGTAGGGCGTCACCATGAAGCAGGTGTGCGTGAAGTCGTTGATCTGCGCGGTCACGGCGTCGATGACCCGCTGGTTGCCGTTGCCCACGGTCGTCACGGCGATGCCAGAGCCGAAGTCGATGAGCTGGTTGCCGTCGACGTCGCGCAGGATGCCGCCGGCGGCCTGCTCGATGTAGACGGGGAGACCGGTGCCCACGCCGGCCGACACCGCGGCCAGCTTGCGCTGCTGGAGGGCCTGGCTCTTGGGGCCGGGGATGCTGGTGGCGAGGACGCGCTTCTGTTCGAGCATGCGCCGAGCATACGACCGCCCCGCCCCACCCTCATCGGGTCTACGGAGAAGCCTCGGCTTCGCCCCGGAACCGATTCCGGGTGAACCCGACCTTTGTCCCTACACCCGATAAAGGTGAGGTATGCCGCGTGCGTGGCGGCACGGGCGTCGACGACGAGGCCGCTGCGACGCGACGAAGGAGCGGCGCAGGGAGGAGACGCCCGTTAGCGGCACCGCATACCCACCCGTAGCGTGGGGGGATGGCACCCAAGGCGAAGTCACCCGCGGTCGAGGTGGAGGTCGGGGAGCGCGAGGTGCGCATCTCCAATCCCGACCGCGTCTACTTCCCCGCCCGCGGCGAGACCAAGCTCGACCTCGTCCACTACTACCTGTCGGTGGGCGACGGGATCGTCAACTCACTGCGCGAGCGGCCGTGCATGCTGCACCGGTTCCCCGAGGGCGTCGCCGGCGAGAAGGTGCACCAGAAGCGGGTCCCCCACGGGGCCCCGCCGTGGCTCGAGACGGTGCGCGTGACCTTCCCGCGCTGGAACCGCACGGCCGACGAGCTGTGTGTGACCGAGCTCGCCCAGGTCATCTGGGCGGTGCAGATGTCGACCGTCGAGTTCCACCCGTGGAACAGCCGCCGGGCCGACGTCGAGAAGCCCGACGAGTGGCGGATCGACCTCGACCCGGGGCCCGACTGCCCGTGGGACCGGGTGCAGCGCGTGGCCCACGTCGCCCACGAGGTGCTCGACGAGCTGGGCGCGGTGGGCTGGCCCAAGACCAGCGGGGGGTCGGGGATGCACATCTACGTGCGGATCAAGCCGGAGTGGGGCTTCAAGGACGTGCGTCGGGCTGCGCTGGCCTTTGCCCGCGAGGTCGAGCGCCGCGCCCCCGACGACGTCACCACGACCTGGTGGCGCAAGGACCGCGACCCCGCAGACCTCTTCGTCGACTACAACCAGAACGCCCGGGACCACACGATCGCTGCGGCCTACTCGGTGCGTGGCAACCCGATCGGCACCGTGTCGGCGCCGATCCGGTGGGACGAGGTGGACAGCGTCGTCCCCGACGACTTCACCATCGCGACGATGCCGGCGCGCTACGCCGAGCTCGGCGACCTGCACGCAGGGATCGACGACGCCGTGTTCGAGATCGACCAGCTGGTCGAGTGGGCCGACCGCGACGAGCGTGAGGGCGCCGACGAGCCGCCGGAACCCGAGCCGGACTGAGCCCGAGCCGGACTGAGCCCTAGCCGACAGCACCGGCCGACAGCACCGGCCGACAGCACCGGCGTCGCCCTCGTCAGCGGATGCAAGGGCCGTGCGTCGCCGCAGGTGCGGAGGTATGGTCGTGTTCATGCCGCTGATGAGGATCAAGGACGCCGCGTCGTTCCTGGGCGTGAGCGACGACACCGTGCGCCGTTGGGTCGACAGCGGCGCCCTGCAGGCCGAAGCCGACGAGGCCGGACGCATGGTCGTCGACGGCTACCAGGTGGCTCTCCTCGCCCGCGACCAGGCGCACGCGGTCGCCGACCCGAGCGGCGTCGGGCGGTCAGCCCGGAACCGGTTCGTCGGCCTCGTCACCGACATCAAGCGCGACACCGTCATGGCCCAGGTGGAGATGCAGTGCGGCCCGTTCCGGGTCGTGTCGCTGATGAGCTCTGAGGCGGTGGACGACCTCCGGCTCGAGCTCGGGTCGGTGGCCATCGCCGTGGTGAAGTCCACCACCGTCATCGTCGAGACTCCCGAAGGAGCGTCATGACCTCGTTCCGCCGCGCCCTGCCCGCCCTGGCCCTGGCCGGGCTCCTCCTGACCACCGCTGCCTGCGGGGCGGGATCCTCGACGGACGACGGGTCGCCGAAGGGGAGCGGCTCGTCGTCGACCTCGTCCGGCTCCAGCGACGACCTCACCGGCACCGTGACGGTCTTCGCGGCAGCCTCGCTGAAGAAGACGTTCACCGAGATCGGCGCGGAGTTCGAGAAGGCCCACCCAGGCGTGCAGGTCACCTTCAACTTCGCCGGCTCGTCCGACCTGGTCGCCCAGCTCCAGCAGGGGGCGCCCGCCGACGTCTTCGCCTCGGCCGACACCACGAACATGGACAAGGCCACCGGCGACTCGCTCACGGCGGACGCCCCGGTGGACTTCGCCTCGAACACCCTCGAGATCGCGGTGCCACCCGGCAACCCGGCCGGGGTCGCCAGCCTGGCCGATCTGGCCAAGCCGGGCGTGAAGGTGGTGCTGTGCGCCCCTGCCGTCCCGTGCGGGTCGGCCGCGGCCAAGGTCGAGGCCGCCGCCAAGCTCGACCTCAAGCCGGTCAGTGAGGAGCAGTCCGTCACCGACGTCCTGGGCAAGGTCACGACCAAGGAGGCGGACGCCGGCCTCGTCTACGTCACCGACATCAAGGGCGCGGGCGACAAGGTCGAGGGGATCGAGTTCGCCGAGTCCTCCTCGGCCGTCAACACCTACCCGATCGCGACCCTCAAGAGCAGCAGGAACGCGGCCGCCGCCAAGGCCTTCGTCGAGGCCGTCACCGGCGACCTCGGCCAGGGGATCCTCGCGGCCGCCGGGTTCGCCAAGCCGTAGCGTGCCTCTCGTGCCCCAGGTCCCTCCCCACCACCGAGGCCGACCGCGGCTGGGACTGCCCGCCTGGGTGTTCGTCCCCGCCGCAGTGGGCGCGGTCTTCGTCGTCCTCCCGCTGGTGGCCATGCTCACCCGGGTCGAGTGGGGCAGCTTCGGCACGCTCATCACGTCCGAGTCCTCCCGGGCGGCGCTGGCCCTGAGCCTGCGGACCTCCCTGGTGAGCACCCTCCTGTGCATCCTCCTCGGTGTGCCCATGGCGCTCGTCCTTGCGCGCACCGAGTTCTGGGGCCAGTCGATCGCCCGATCGCTCGTGCTGCTTCCCCTCGTCCTGCCACCCGTGGTCGGTGGTATCGCCCTGCTCTACACCTTCGGCCGACGAGGTCTGCTGGGTCACTCCATGGAGGTCCTGGGCCTGCAGATCGCCTTCTCCACCACTGCCGTCGTGATGGCCCAGACGTTCGTGGCACTGCCGTTCCTCGTGGTCAGCCTCGAGGGTGCCCTGCGCACCGGGGGCGAGCGGTTCGAGGAGGTGGCAGCCACCCTCGGCGCGCGTCCGACGACGGTGTTCCTGCGGGTCACCCTGCCGCTGGTGCTGCCCGGCCTCGCCTCCGGGGCGGTGCTGGCCTTCGCGCGCGCCCTCGGCGAGTTCGGCGCGACCATCACCTTCGCCGGCAGCCTGCAGGGCGTGACCCGCACGCTTCCCCTGGAGATCTACCTCCAGCGCGAGACCGACCCGCAGGCCGCCGTGGCGCTGTCGCTGGTGCTGGTCGTCGTCGCGACGGTCGTCATCGCCCTCACCCGGCGGTCGAGGGCCGCACTGTGACATGGACAGCACCCCGACATGGACAGCACCGTGACAAGGACAGCACCGTGACAAGGACAGCACCGTGAGGCTCGACGCCCGCGTGGGCTTCCCTGACCGAGGGGTCGACCTGACCCTCGCGGTGGCGGCCGGGCGCACCCTCGCGCTGCTCGGCCCCAACGGCGCCGGCAAGTCGACCGCGCTCGCCTCGATCGCCGGGCTGCTGCGCCCCGCCTCGGGACGCATCACCCTCGACGACCGGATCCTTTACTCCCGCAACGACGACGGCGACGTCACCTGGGTGCCGCCCCATGCCCGCGGCGTGGCCCTCCTGGCGCAGGAGGCCCGTCTCTTCCCGCACCTGTCAGTGCTCGACAACGTGGCCTTCGGCCCCCGCAGCAGCGGTATGCCGCGCGGCCGGGCTCGCGACGTGGCGCGCGAGTGGCTGGCCCGGGTTGATGCCGAGGCGTTCGCGGACCGGCGACCCGCCGCGCTCTCCGGCGGCCAGGCCCAGCGCGTGGCGATCGCCCGCGCCCTCGCCACCGAACCCCACCTGCTGTTGCTGGACGAGCCCCTCTCGGCCCTCGACGTCGACTCCGCGCCGGCCCTCCGTCAGCTGTTGCGCCGCGTGCTCGAGGGGCGGACCACGGTCGTCGTCACCCACGACATCCTCGACGCCGTGCTGCTCGCCGACGACGTCGCCGTGATCGAGGAGGGCACCGTCGTCGAGCAGGGCCCCACCACACGGGTGCTGACCCGACCCACCAGCCGGTTCGCCGCACGCATCGCCGGCCTCAACCTGGTGCGCGGAACCGCCCACGGCACGGCGGTCTCCACCCCGGAGGGTCTCCGGGTCGAAGGCCTGTCCGAGGACGTGTTGGCCGACGGCTCGGCAGCCGTCGCAGTCTTCAGCCCGAACGCCGTCGGCGTCTACCGCACGGCACCCGAGGGCAGCCCGCGCAACGTCGTGCACGCGACGGTGACCGACCTGGAACCGCACGGCCACCAGGTGCGGGTGCACACGGCATACCTCTCCGCGGACATCACCCCGGCGGCACTCGCCGAGCTCGCGCTCGCTCCCGGCTCGGAGGTCGTGCTGACGGTCAAGGCGAGCGAGGTGGCCGTCTACGCCGCGTGACCGGGTGCGCTGGGTGCCGGCCGGAGGCGGCGGCGTGGCTGGTCGCAGGAATCCGTCCCCCGTCAGTGGGCCGCGTCCGGGATGATCACCCCATGACCCACGACGCGAGACGACTGCCCGGGTGGTGGGCGCCGGACGCCGTCCTGGCGCTGACCGTCGTGCAACTGGGACTCGGGACGTTCGCGAGCGGGCTGCAGCAGTTCGAGGGCAAGGCCTTCGGTGCCCGACTGGTCGCCTACCCCGTGATGATGCTCGTGGTGCCGGTCGCGTGGTGGCTGGCCCACCGCGGAAAGGACGTCGTGGTCCCGTGGGGGGCCTTCGCGCTCGTGATGGCGCCGTTCCTGATCGACGTCACGGGAAACACCCTCGACCTCTACGACTCAGTGACGTGGTGGGACGACGCCAACCACTTCGTCAACTGGGTGCTGCTGTGCGGTGGCCTGGGTCTGCTGCTCCTGCAAGGAATCCGGGCACCGTGGTCACGAGTGCTGCTCGTGACAGGGCTCGGCGCGGTGCTCGCCATCGGGTGGGAGCTGGGCGAGTGGTACACCTTCATCCGCCATGGCACCGAGCTGGACACGGCATACCAGGACACCCTCGGCGACGAGGCGCTCGGCACTCTCGGCGCCCTGGTCGCCGGATTGGTCCTGCGCCGCGCACGGCATCCCGAGGGAGCCCGTCAGTCGGCCTCCTAGGAGGCCGCACCAGCTGCGACTGCTGCCTCGCGGGCCGCCAGTCCGGCTGCGTAGTCGGGCAGCTCCTGCAGCGCGAAGTGGTTGCCGTCCGGGTCCTCGAAGTGGGTGAACCGACCCCAGGGGAGGTCCTCGACGTCCGTCACCTCGACCCCGCGACCCTTGAGCTCGGCGTGGGCTGCGTCGGCGTCCGCCACCACGAGCTGGAGGTACTGCTGCATGCCCTCGCCCAGCATCTGCATGCCCTTGACGAAGCAGAACGAGCAGGCCGAGCCCGGCGGCGTGATCTGCACGAAGCGCAGACCGGCCTCCTCCACCACCTGGTCCTGGTCAGCGGGCCACCCGACGACGTCCTCGTAGAAGGCCTTGGTGCGGTCGATGTCGGTGACGGAGATGGGGATGAGCTCGATCTTGTAGTCCATGGCTGGTCCTCTCGTCGCGACCTCCCCTTCGGAGGTCCTGGCACCAGCCTAGGAAGCATTCCGGCCAGTTCCTGACCGCATCGAGAACGGGTGATCAGCTGGGCTGACGACCTTCGGGACACCGGCGGTGCAGCTCCTCGATGATCTCCTGCTCGCGCGCCAGGGCGGCTACCCGCTCGCGCCCCCTTGCGCTGGGCACCCGCGTCGCATCCTCCAGGGCGGCGAGCTCGGTGAGCAGCTCGCGCACCGACGGAAAGGTGGACTCCGCGATCGCCGTCACGTCCAGTGGGGCCTCAGCAGGCCCGACGGGCTTCATCAACTCGGTCATGAGCGGCCTCCGGGGGCGTCGTCAAGGGATGCCCCGACTGCTTGAAGCCTTGCGATCATGATCCGAAATGTCGGGTTCTGTCAAGGATTGCGCCCTAGAGCGCATGCGGGTGCACATGCTCCGCGTGGGAGGCGACCCGCAGCGTGCCGGCCTCGACGTCCACGTCGAGGACGTCCTCGATGGGGGCGACTCGGTGACCGCGCTGCCACCGCCTGACCGCTGCGCCCACCACCAGCGGCCCCTGCCTGGCATCGGCGTCGTAGCCGAGCTCCGACCCCGACTGGTGGTGCCCGTACTCGACGTGGGTGACCTGCAGGTGCTCCCGCGCCCGACCGGCGGGAGGCTCGACGCAGAGGAGCTCGTGGACCACCCCGAGCTCCGACCCGTCGTGGGCGAAGACGTGCGCGCCGATCACGTCTGCCGTCGAGCAGGTGCGCACCGCGCGACCCGAGACCGCCGTCGTGCGCCGGGGCGCCTTCACGCCCTGGGCCTCGGCGGGCCTGCCCTCGTCCCGCTCGTCGCCGCCACCTTTCGCGCCCGGGATCCGCGAGACGACGAACTCGCGCAGCCACCACTCGAGCCCGAACGCCGCGGTCAGCGACTTCGCGGCGCTCCGGCTCACGGTGATGGCCGACCCGATGTCGCGCACGTCGCGGATGGCCACCCGCGCGGGCTGGGCGTCGGGGGTGGTCTGGAGTCGTCGCCAGATCGCGATGGTCCACCTCCCGAGCCTGCCCGGAAGCCTCCGTCCCAGGGCGGCGGGACCGACCAGCAGGGCGGTCACGAACCACCCGTCGTGGGAGACGACCAGCTCGAGGTCGTCGACGTTGCCGAGGAGCTCGTCGTCAGGACCGACGATCTGGTGGTCGAGGATGCGGAGCACCACCCTGTGTCGGACGGCGCCAGGGTTCTCGCTGCTCCGGGTCATCGTCACTGGCCTGCCTTCGTGACGACCATGAGCGGGATCGCGGCGGCAGCCGCCACCACCACGAGGCACAGGTAGACGCTGCCCAACGCGTTGGCGACCTTCCCGTTGACGTGCTTGCCCATGTACGTGCGGTCGTTGGCCACCACCAGGATCGGGAAGTAGGTCAGGGGGAGCGCGATGGCGCTGAAGACGACCGAGTACTCGGTCAGCATGATCGGGTCGATCGTCGTCAGCAGGACACCCACGGCCACGATCGAGGAGAGGAGCAGCACCGTGTGGAACCGCGCAGCCCGCAACGGTTCGACGTACTTCCCCCACTGCCAGCCGAAGTACTGTGCGACGCTGTAGCCGACCGAGAGGCCCGTCTCACAGGCCGCTCCGAACGTTGCCGCGAAGAAGCCGAGGAGCACCAGCGCGAGCCCCACCTTGCCCAGGGCGATGGTGACCGGCAACGCGATCTGCCCCAGGGATCCGACCTGGATCGCCGCGGGCTGGAAGACCACGGTCGCCGTCGCCGCGATGGCCAGGGAGAGCAGGCCTCCGAGGGGGAAGCCGATGAACACGTTGGCCCGCATCGTGCCGAGATCCCTGGCGGTCCAGTTCTCCTCCACCCCGCCGGAGGAGAAGAAGAAGACCTCGTAGGGCGTCATGGCGGCCCCGAAGAGCCCGATGGCGTAGTAGACGTAGGTCCAGTGACTCTCGTCGTGCGGCACGAGCGGCTGGGAGGCCTGCCGCCACAGCGCCTCCCAGTCCGGACCCAGCTTCCACAACGCCACCGCGAAGACGATGAGCGAGAGACCTGCGAGGCCGAAGGCGTTCTCCAGCAAGGAGAACTTCACCCGCCAGAGGACCAGCCACACCGCCGCACCCACGACCGGGATCCACAGGTAAGGGTTCACGCTCGTCGCCAGCTGGAGGGCCAGGGCGACGCCGCCGATCTCGGCGATGAAGGTGAGGAGCGTGACGGCCATGGAAGCCACGAGGTTGGCCAGGCCCATCCGCGGACCGAGCCGCTCGCGGACGAGGTCGAACGTCGCCCGGCCGGACACGGCCGCGACCCGTCCGCTCATCTCGGCGAAGACGCAGATCCCGACGATCCCAACGACGACCACCCAGGCGAGCGACATACCGAACCGGGAACCGACGAGGCCGTTGGTCACCAGGTCGCCGATGTCCACGAAACCACCGATGGCCGTGAGGATCCCGAGGGCGACGGCGAAGAGCTTCTTCACCCGAGACCGTCCTTCGCGTGCTCCATGCGGTCCGCAAGCTCGGTGAGCTCCGTTGCGCTGGAACGCATCTGGACCGCGTCGTTGCGCCGTACCGAGATCCGGGCGGACGCGAAGGCATCGGCGGTGTCACCCAGCATCGCCATGACGTCGCTGCGCAGGTGGTCCTCCCTGCTGCCCGGTGGGTCGACGTTGCCGAAGCTGTCCTCGATGGGACCGATCGCCGACTCGCTCTCGGTGACGACCGTGTCCGCATAGGCGTTCGTCACCTTCCCGTCGAGGCGCGACCGCAGCACCAGCGCGCCGGTCCGCGCCTCGCTGACCGCCGACCCCAGAGCCGCCTTGGCATTGGCCCGGAAGGCGCCGGCATCGGGAGCCGGGACCACACATCCCGACAGCGCCACCAGAAGCGCCGCAGACAGGCCCGCAGCGCCTGTGCGACGCCCCGGCCGGCGAGCGGCCTTCACCCCTGCCGCCGCAGGAGGACGAAGGCCAAGGCGCCCAGCATGCAGGCATACATCAACCAACCCCCGCCAAGGGCGAATCCATCGGTCACGGCGTGCTCGTACCCGTTCCCGACACCACCAAACGTCGCCGACCGTGCCCCTCTGCCAGGCACGTCGCGCCGTGTTGCACGATGCTGGCCCCCGAGTCCTATGATGACGCCGGGTTAAGCAGCAGCCCTTTCGTTTCACTTCCGCTTTGTGAGCGGACACCTGTCACGGAGGACCCCATGTCGGCTCTTGAATCGAGCCCCACCACCGACGGCTGCACCGAGGACCACGTCACCGATGCTGCTGCGCAGCCGCCCCGAGCGACCGCGCTCGGACGCTTCCGCTACGACACCCTCACCGACACCTGGTGGTGGTCCGCGGAGATGTTCGACATCCACGGACTCTCCGCCGGTGAGGCACCACTGACCACTGACCGGATCCTGTCCTACAAGCACCCGGACGACCAGGCCGAGACGGCGGCAACGATGCGTCAGACGCTCGAGTCGGGCCAGCCGTTCACCCAGCCGCACCGGATCGTCACCGCCGACTGCGCGGTGCGGCACGTCATCTCGGTGGGAGAGGGCATCGTGCTCGACGGACGAGTCGTCGCCGTCCACGGCTTCATGGTGGACGTCACGGACTCCCTGGAACGCCAGGTGCACACCGACGCGTGGGAGGAAGCCTCCCGGGTGATCGAGCAACGCGCGGTGATCGAGCGGGCCAAGGGCGCGTTGATGGTGCGCTATGGCCTGGACGCAGACGCCGCCTTCGAGCTGCTCCGGAGCTGGTCGAGCACCCGCAACGAAAAGCTCAGGGACGTTGCGCGGCACGTCGTCGAGAGCCTCTGAGCGAGTCACCTCGCCAGCGCCGCGCGCCTCGGGAGCGGCGCCCGGGCTCAGTCCGGGGGTTCTTGCTTCCGTGGCGCGGAACCGTTGGTGGGAGCCGCCTCCGGATCGGTCCCGGATGGCTCGGACGGGATCGGCTCGAGCTCCGGGGGCGCTTCGTACCCGGGCGGCGGAGGCGGGTCCGGCGTGACGGGCGGGAACATCGTGCCATCGGGGCGAAGGTGCGACACATAGCTGTTCATCGTGGTTGCCTCAGTGTTCTCAGTACTCGCCGTGCTGTCGGTGTGACTGGCGCTCTCAGTGATCCCGAAGGGCCGTGATCAGCTGGCTCTTCGACATCGAGGAGCGTCCCTCGATCCCGATCTGCCGGGCGCGCTTCAGGAGGTCCTGCTTCGTCCAGTCCTCGTAGTCGCCGCTGCGACCGCCCTTGGCGGCCACAGCGCGCCGCGACGTGTTCGAGGCGGCGTTCGAGATGCGGGCCGCCTTCTCCTTGCTCGCGCCGTCGTCGCGCAGCGCCTCGTACATCTCGGGGTCCTTCACCGACGGGCCGGGCTTGCGTGCAGGCATGGTGACCTCCTGTGCACTCGCTGGGACGCGGAATGCCGGCGACGCGAGCGAGCGGGCGCGTCACCGCCCGGGTCCTACCCGGCGCCACGAGCTGCAAACCTGCAGGTTTGGGCGGGCGGGATCGCGGGCACCATGCAGGAGCAGGAACAACCGCCCGGAGGTTCGTGGGCGCAGGAGGAACCATGTCCGACAGTCTCACGAGGGCGAGCGGGATCGTCTTCGACCTCGACGGCACCCTGGTCGACTCGACCTACGTGCACACCCTCTGCTGGTGGGAGGCCCTCCAGCAGTTCGGTCACTCCCGTCCCATGGCGGCCGTGCACCACACGGTCGGGATGGGCGCCGACCACTTGCTGCACCACCTGCTCGGCGAGGGACGGGACCGCAGCCAGGACTCGGACATCACCTCGGCCCACGACATCCTCTTCGGCACCTGGCACGAGCGACTCCACCCCCTACCGGCGGCGCGGGCGCTGCTGAACTGGTGCCGTGACGCCGGGTTGACCGTGGGCCTCGCCTCGTCGGGCGGGGAGCGGGACCTCTGGGCGATGATGGAGGTCCTCGACCACCCCGACTTCGACGTGATCGTCACCGGAGACGACGTCGACAGCACCAAGCCGGCGCCAGACGTCCTCGCCGCAGCCCTCGACCGCGCCGGGCTCGACGCCGAGGACGTGGTGGTGGTGGGCGACTCGGTGTGGGACATGGAGGCCGCCACCAGGATCGGGTCGGTGGCGATCGGGGTCGCCACCGGTGGGACCAGCGCACCCGAACTGGAGGCCGCCGGCGCGGAGCTCACGTTCCAGGACCTCGCAGCCCTCCTCGACGCCCTGCAGGACGCCAAGCCGGAGCCTGTCTCCGGGACGTGGGGCGCGAGGCCCTGAACCTGCCCGCGCGGCGGACCCGTTCAGGTCACCTGCAGGAGCGCCTGGTCGACGAGGGCCTCAGGTCCGTTCTCCCACAGGAGCGGACGTGGCCCAGCTTCACGATCGGTCGCCGTCACGATCGGTCGCCTTCGGCCTCCGGCGCCAAGGAGTCACGCAGACGCTGGAGGATCGAGGCCAGGAGCCGTGACACCTGCATCTGGCTGACCCCCAGCACCTCCCCGATCTCGGACTGGGTCTTCTCCTCGACGAACCGCAGACGAACGATCAACAGGTCGCGTTCGCCCAGTCCCACCAACGCAGTGCGGAGCGCCTCACGCGCCACGACGACGTCGTCGAACCAGCGGTCGTCCCCAGCCAGACCCGGTCCCTCGACCAGGTCGAGCGGCATGGCGTGGTAGGCCATCGAGGACGAGTGCACCTCGCGCACCTGGTCGACGGTGAGCTGGAGCCCTTCGGCCAGCTCGGAGTCGGTGGGTTCGCGCTGGAGCACCTGGCGCAGCCGCTCCCGCTCGCCAGCCACCTCGGCCCGCAGCTCCTGGAGGCGTCGCGGGGGACGGACCAGCCAGCCTTGGTCGCGGAAGTGCCGCTTGATCTCACCCGAGATCGTCGGGACCGCGTATGCCGCGAAGCTGCTGCCGAGACCGCAGCGGTACCCCTTCGCCGCCTTCACCAAGGCCATCCGGCCCACCTGTACGAGGTCGTCACGCTCCATGCCTCGGCCGTGGTAGCGCCGTGCCACGCCGTCGACGAGGTCGAGCGTGAGGACGACTGCCTCACGCCGCAGCTCGCCGCGACGCCATCGGTCGTGACAGGACTCGACCTCGGCGAGCAACTGCTCCGCCCTGGCGTGGTCCGGGGTGTCCGGGCCCGCGTGGTCGTGCTCAGCGGGAGGGAGCATGGTCGGAAGGTGGGTGGTCGGAAGCGGTGTCGCGAGTGCCATGGGCATCCCCTCGAGTGATGGGACACGGCACCGCTTTTGGACCGATGTGTCTGCCCTCACACAACCACCACGCCCGGCCGAGCGCAAGGGCAGGCGGTCTCCCGGTGGTCCCAGCACTCATGACCGAGCGGCGAGTTGCCTTACGACGAAAGGGATTTGCGACGGAAGGGATCAGGATGCGGCCGACAGAGGATGGAGTCTGGTTGCAGGCGCGAATCAGGGGTAGATCTGTGCCATGAACAGTGACAGCGAGGCCACCAGCGCCCACGACGGTCGCGACGAGACTCCTCTGGAGCGCCTCGACCGCAACTGGGACGAGCTGCTGCAGGAGCTGCGCGTGGTGCAGACCGGCGTCCAGATCCTGGCCGGGTTCCTGCTCACCCTTCCCTTCCAGCAGCGGTTCACCCAGATCGAGCACCTCGACCGGGTGGTCTTCCTGGTCGCGTTCGCCCTCGCGGTGGTCGCCACGGCCTTCCTGGTCGCCCCCGTCAGCGCCCATCGCCTGCTGTTCCGGAAGGGCGAGAAAGCAGCTCTGGTCACCCTGGCCAACCACTGTGCCCGCGTCGGGCTGGTCGCACTGGCCCTCGCGGTGTCAGCCGTCGCCTTCGTCATCTTCGACGTGGTGACGGACACCGGGCGGGCCCTGGCTGCGGCCGCGGCCGCCCTCGTGCTCTTCGCCGTCAACTGGCTGGTGCTTCCGCTGGGCATGCTGCGGCGCGACAAGGGCTGACCCGCAGAGGGTGGTGCACCTCCTGCGGGTCAGCCCTGGCTGTGGAATCGGTCCGGCCGGGCCAGCCGAACGTCAGTCGTCGCTGTCGGCCTTCTCGGGCACCCCACCGCTGGCCGGGTCGTCCACTGCTCCGCCCGTCCCGTCCTCGGTGTGCGAGCCGGGACCGCCGTCCTGCTGTTCCTCGTCCTGGCCGATGGCGGGGGCTCCGGTGTCCTGCATCGACGTGTTCGCATCCTCGGTGGGCGTCGCGTGCTCCGTCATGGTCTGGCTCCTCGCTCGATCGCGGCTGTGACGATGCGCTCGTACCCCGTCCTGGCCGGGCCAAACGGCTTGGCCGTTCTCATTCAGACAGCTGACTCGGGACGCAGGTCCTGGAGCCGCGCCTGAGGACTGGTCTGCGTCGGCCGGTGGACGAGCTCGCCGGCCTGTTCGTACGCGTACGCGTTGCGCCACAGGACGTCCGACCAGTCGAACCGCGGTGGGTGACTCGCGTTGTGGGCCTTTAGGTCGGCGAGCAGACGTGGCTCCGTGCAGAGTCGCAGGAGCGCCCCGGCCAGCTCCTCGTCCGTCCTGGCCACGAGGCCCTCCCGCTCGTGGTTCACGAAGTCGCTCACCCCCGTGCCGGAACGGGTGACGACGGCCAGGCCCGCCGCCCGGGCTTCCAGCGCCGCGATACCGAACGACTCGAGGGTGGCGGGCGCGAGGAAGACGTCGGCCGTCCTGTACAGCGCCTTGATCTCGGCGTGGTCCATCGCCCCGGGCACCGACACCCAGCTGTCGAGGCCGTGGCGCGACACCGCACGCAGGACTGCGGGGCGCTGCGGTCCGTCGCCCACGAGGACCGCGCGGACCGGTACGTCGGCAGGCAGGTCCTGCCGCACGCGACGCAGGACCTCGACCATGGCCAGGGGTCGCTTGCGTCGCGCCATCCGCATGACCGAGACCATCGTGACCGGGCCACTGTCTGCGACGCTCACGGATGGAGCCCACGCCCCCACATCCACGGCGTTCGGAAGCACGACGACACTGCGTCCGGGCAGGGCTCGTCGCACGGGTCCGGCCGCCGCCTCGCTCACGGCTGCCCACTGGATGGGCGCGGTCAACCAGCTCCGAACCCCCGCGACGGCTCGCACCAGCGGCCACCCGCTGCCCCACATGGAATGGACCGCGGCGACGGCCGGGACGCCCAGTGCCGCGGCCGTCTCTGCGGTGCGCAGCGCCAGCGGCGAATAGGCGGACACGTGGACATGCACCACGTCGGCACGGCGCACCAGGTCGGCCATGCGGTCCGGGTCCCGGATCACGGCGACCGGAGCCGGGCCGCTGGAGGCGGGGCCCGGGGTGCGGGTGAGGACCGTGACGTCGTGGCCGGCGGCAGCCTGGCGAGCGGCGAGGTCGCGCACCATGACTTCGATGCCCCCGACCGTCGGACCGTACGTGTCGGTGGCGTGCAGGATCCTCATGCGGCCTGCCGCACAGCGCGGGCACGGGCGACGACCCAGCCGCCGAGCCACAGTCCGCCGACGGGGATCTCGAGCAGGAAGGTGAAGGCGCGGAAGAGCAGGATCCCCGCAGCGGCCATGAGGGGGTCGACTCCCAGTGCCACCAGCACACCTGCCGACCCGGCCTCGGCCAGTCCGGCACCGCCCGGCGTGATCACGGCCAGGGTGAGGAGTCTCTCGACCGCGAACGCCGCGACCACCACGCTGAGGGACGGGGTGGCGCCCACCACGCGCAGGCAGGCCCACAACAGCACGCCCTGCAGCGCCAGGTAGGCGATCGTCCCCCCCGTCAGCTGTGGCCAGGTCCGGGCGATCACCGCCCTCACCCGCGCGCGGGTGTCCAGCAGGGCCGGCTCGAAGCCTTCCAGCCGTGGGGCGACGCGGCGCGGCGCGAGTCCCCGCAGGAGGAGCGTGCAGGCGTGGGCGACGACTACAGCGAACCGGTCGCTGCGCAGCACGAGGACGATGGTCGTCAGGAGCACCCCGAGGACCACGCACGTGGTCAGCGCGGTCGCTCGCAGGGTGGAGCTGGTCAGGTCCCGGCTCCCGAGGACGGTCACGAGCGCCACGATGGGAAGCGCCAGCTTGCCCATGACATCCCAGATGTTCGTGACGACGGTGAAGGCCGCGAAGGCGGACGGACGGAACCGCCAGGCCTTCACCATCATCAGGTTGGCCGCGACACCGAAGGCGCCTCCCATCGGGGCGACATTCGAGACAGCGCTCCCGGTCAGGTTCAGCGTCAGGGCGCGGCGCCGGCTCAGCCCCGGGAGCGCACCAGTGAGGACGAACGAGTAGGCCAGGAGGCCCGCCGCCCACACCGCGGTCAACATCCCCAGCTCCCACCACCGCACGCCGATGAGGACTGAGGCGATGCCGGACCACGCCGCGCCGGTGACGCGGGGAAACACCCACACGAGGGCAGCCACCGCAAGCGCCACGGCGCCGGCCACCCGCAGGAACGCGACCCTGCCGGGGGCCTTCCCGGGATGCCCAGCGAACGACGCACGAGGAGGTGCGTGGACTGGCATGGTCATGACCTGCTCCTGGTTGGCGGCGCCGACGGGGCTGGGCCAACCATCACGTCTTGCGCCTGAAGGTTTCCTGAGCGACCACCGTTGGCCACTCCTCAGGCCCCCCGACTCTCAGGAAGGCTTCAGTCCAGATACCCGACAGTAGACGAAACACACTGCTGGAGGACCTCTTTGTCTCAGTCGACGGCGCCCGTCGCACCGCCCCGAACCACCGCCCGCACGCTCGGCCGGCTGCGCGGCATACCCGGCCTCGCGGCAGCGCCCGTCGTGGCCGCCTGCGTCGCGCTGACCGCGGTGCTCGCGGACGGCGCCGGGGAGCACGGCGACCTCGCCGTCCACGACCCCGCCGTCACCGACTGGCTGGTCCGGTCCCGTACGCCCCTGCTCAGCGGCGCGGCGCAGGTCGTCACCACCGTCGGCAGCGAGCCCTCCATCGGCATCCTGACCTTCCTCGTCGTGGCCTGGTTGGTCATCACGAAGCGCGCCTGGGCCACCGCCGTCCTGTTCGCGGGGAGCATGGGTGTCGCCGCCGTCCTCACCGTCGGCCTCAAGCACCTCGTCGGGCGACACCGGCCACCGGCCCCGGACGTCCTGGGGCCGCTCGACAGCGGCTTCGCCTTTCCGTCCGGCCACACGCTCTTCTCCACCGTGTTCTTCGGACTCGTCGCGGGCCTGCTCCTCGCCCGGACGCGAGGCCGCGCGGCACGGGTCCTCGTCGTCCTGGGCTGGGTGGTCGCGAGCGCAGCCGTGGGCGCCAGCCGCCTCTACCTCGGTTACCACTGGCTCACCGACGTCGTGGCCTCCTGGACGGTGGCCGTCGCGGTGCTCGCTGCCGCCGCGGCTGCGTGGGCGGTCCTCCGGCACCACCCGATTCCCCTCCCCTCGAGCCTTCGCCGGTACGAGCGACTGGACGTCCACCCGGTAGGCGGGG
Organism: Pedococcus sp. P2_A3; assembly: GCF_056405035.1. Classification (NCBI taxonomy): domain Bacteria; kingdom Bacillati; phylum Actinomycetota; class Actinomycetes; order Micrococcales; family Intrasporangiaceae; genus Pedococcus; species Pedococcus sp. P2_A3. The sequence goes on from NZ_JBFUCW010000022.1 coordinate 90,103, forward strand.
CAGGGTCCTAGTCATGCGGGTGCTGCTGGTGGAGGACGAGAAGGCTCTTGCGGAGACGATCCGGCGCGGCCTGACGAACGAGGGCTTCGTGGTGGATGTGGCCCATGACGGCGTCACCGGTCAGTGGCTCGCGACCGAGAACCCCTACGACGTCATCGTGCTCGACATCATGCTGCCGGGTCGCAACGGGTATGACGTGCTGCGCAACATCCGCGGACTCGAGATCTGGGCGCCCACGTTGATGCTCACCGCCAAGGACGGCGAGTACGACCAGACCGACGCCTTCGAGCTCGGCGCCGACGACTACCTCACCAAGCCGTTCAGCTTCATCGTGCTCGTCGCACGGCTCAGGGCCCTGGTACGCCGCGGGGCCCCGGTCCGACCGGTCAGCCTCACCGTGGGCGGCCTGGAGCTGGACCCCAACAAACGCGTCGTCACTCGCAACGGTCACCGGATCTCGTTGACTGCCAAGGAGTTTGCCGTGCTCCAGTTCATGATGCGACACCCGGAGGTCGTGTTGTCCAAGGCCGAGATCCTCGACAACGTGTGGGACGCGAACTTCGACGGCAGCGACAACATCGTGGAGGTCTACGTCGGCTACCTGCGCCGCAAGGTCGATGCAGCGTTCGGCGTCACCTCGTTGGAGACCGTCCGAGGCATGGGCTACCGCCTGATGCCCGTGTCCGGTGGCACCCCGCAGGGCTGACGCCGTCTAGGTCTGCGCGTTCCCGTCCGCCGGAAGGCGGATCTCGAAGCGACAGTTGCCCGCGGGCGTCTGGGTAGCGATCGCCGTGCCGCCGTGTGCCACGGCCACGGTCCGCACGATCGCCAGACCCAGGCCACTGCCGCCGGTGTCACGGTGGCGGGACTCCTGCAGGCGTGCGAACCGTTCGAAGACCGTCTCCCGCTCGGCCTCGGGGATCGGGGGCCCGTCGTTGTCGACGCGGACCACCACCGTGTCGCCCTCCGTGCAGACCTGGAGGACCACTGCGCCGGTCGTGTGGCGGACGGCGTTGTCCACCACGTTGCGCACCATCTGCTCGAGGCGCACGGCATCGCCCTTCACCCGGGCCGCGCTGATGTCGGCCTCGACCTCGGCCCCGGTGGCGCGGACCCGCCGGGCCTCGCCGTCCACGATGTCGTCGAGGTCGACGTCGTCGCTGGCGAGGGGTGCACCGTCGTCAGCCTTCGCCAGCGTCAGGAGGTCGTCCACGAGGCCCTGCATGCGCAGGGCCTCGCCGTGGATGAGGGCGTCACGGGCGTCGTGGGGTCCCTCGGGTCCCTGGCCCGCCTTGGAGACCTCGACCGCCGCGCGGATGGTGGCCACCGGGCTCCGCAGCTCGTGCGACGCGTCGGACACGAAGCGCCTCGTGGCGGCGTCCGCTCGTTCCAGCCGACCGAGCATGTCGTTCATGGTCTGGGCCAGGCGCGCGATCTCGTCGCCGGTGGGCGGGACGTCGATCGTGCCGCGTCCGCGGACCTGGCTGATCTGCGAGACCTGCGTGCGGATGCGCTCGACGGGTGCCAGCGCCTGCTGCAGGACCCGGCGGACGAGGAACAGGAGCAGCACCAGCAGGGCAGCCGATCCGACCGCCAGCAGCACCGTCGCCGTCTGGACGGTGTCGGTCTCGATGCTGAGGGGCGACCCCACCACGACGACGTACGCCTCCCCCGTCGGGTCGGTGACCCCTTGGGCGACGATCGCGTAGGGCTCACCCACCTCACCGGGGATGGTCGCGACCTGGGCGACACCGATCTCCCCCGGGCCCGGCCGCAAGCTCGTCACCGGACGCTGTCCGAGCCGTCGTTCCGACGACGTCACGACTCGACCGCTGCTCTCGAGCACCTGGATCACGGACCCCTGAGCAGGCACCTCGCTCAGTGCCTCCGCGGCGGCGACCTGACCGCTGGACACCAGCTCTGCCACCTGCGTGGCCTTCCCGCGTGCGGCGTCCTGCGAGGCGCTGTAGAGGATGCGGTCGAGGGCGACCGCGAAGGCGGCGATGCCGATCACGATCATCACCGTGACCAGGACACCCGAGGTCACCAGCACACGCCTCTGCAGCGACCACGAGTACCAACGCTTCATCGACCTCGCCCGCTCCTCACCAGTGACGCCGAGCAGGCTAGCAACGCCTCGCCTGAACCGGACCTGAGTGCTGGCCGACTTGCCCGCCACACCCCAGCAGCGCCATAGGTTCCTGACAGCCCCCGCTCCCAGAGTCGGTACATCGCCCGGCACCCGTCGGGCTCACCGACAGCAGAGGACCACACCCGTCATGATCAAGACCAAAATCATCACCGCTGCGTCCGGCCTCGTCGCCGCGACCGGCATCGTCATCGGCGCCGCAGCGTTCTCCGGCGCGTCGACCCCGGCAGCCAGCACGACGGCATACTCCGTCGCCGGTGGCGAGTCGGCGGCTGGCGCGAAAAGCTCGAACGACACCCCGGTCACCGGCACGGCCCTGTCGACGGTGACCGCGGCCGTCAAGGCCAAGGACTCCGCCGTCACCGTCACCTCGGTCCGCATGGACCCCGACGGCTCGTATGACGTGTTCGGCACCAAGGCCGGCGCCCCCGTGATGCTCGAGGTCAGCAAGGACCTCAAGACCACCACGACCCGCACCGGTGGCCCCGGCGGCGGGCACCAGGGCGGCGGTGGCGGCGGCTCCAACGACACCCCGGTCACCGGCACGGCCCTGTCGACGGTGACCGCGGCCGTCAAGGCCAAGGACTCCGCCGTCACCGTCACCTCGGTCCGCATGGACCCCGACGGCTCGTATGACGTGTTCGGCACCAAGGCCGGCGCCCCCGTCATGCTCGAGGTCAGCAAGGACCTCAAGACCATCACGACCCGCACCGGTGGCCCGGGCGGTCCGCGCGGCTGAACCGTCCGTCATCGGAGAGGGCCCCCGACACTTCGGGGGCCCTCTCGCGTCGGGGGCCCACTCGTGTCGGGGCCCTCTCGCGTCGGGGCCCACTCGTGGCGGGGACCCCTCAGGACAGCCGGACTTCGTTCAGGATCCGTTCAGGCCCGCCCGCCGACACTGGTTCAGCGGCCTGACCTCGGCGGATGGCCCTTCCCCTGGAGTACCGCCGAGTCAGCCCGTCAGCCCAGCCCGGTCCGCCGGCTCCCCCCCGTCCGGCGACCGGGCTGGGCGCCATCCGACTAGGGCTGGACCGCTCGCTCCCAGTAGCGCAGGGCGGCGCACCGTCGGACGAACTTGGTCGCCCCGGACCTGGTCACCTTGATGCAGCCGTCGTCGAGGAGCGAGGCCACCCCGGCCCCCTCGAGCAGCGGTGTCGATGCGGTGTTGTAGCCGATGAACTTGTGGTGGGCAAAGGCATCGGAGACGAAGTCCTTCGCTGTGCTGCGGGCTGCCAGCGCCGCAACCCCCTTCGCCCCGGGCAGCAGCATGACCGCGTCGTAGAGCACCGACGGACCGCCGTCGACCATCTGGTCGGCTGCAAGCACCGAGCCGTCGCTCAGGGTGACCCCACCCACGACGGGTGCGATCGTCTCCAGCACCGCACCCGCGTCGGTGACAGCAGCCCTGACCGCCTCGAGCACGGCCGCGTCCGTGCCGGACACTGYTGTTCGGGTATGCCGTGCCCAGCGCGGTCCGCTTCAAACCTCACCGGCCGCACGGCCGGGCGGTGCGCCTGCGGGTTTGGGCGGACCGGCACGGGGTAGGTCGAGCGCATGGCACGGGGTAGGTCGTGCGCATACTGGACGCACGACGCGGTGGAGGAGGTCGGCATGACGAACCACGAGTGCCCACGCTGTGGGTCCCCCAAGGCGACGAGCGTGATGCTGCCGCCCGCCAAGGGCTCCCACGAAGCGCGACCCCATCTCGCGTTCCGCTGCATGGCGTGCGACACGCAGTGGGCGGACGAGGAGCAGTGGGCGCGCATCCGCGCCGAAGCAGGCGCCGAGGAGTCAGCGGGACCGGACTCCGACGGCTGACCCGTCCACCTTCCGCTGGACGTCGGGCGGGCGTACTGTGGTGCTGCTGCCCCAGACCACGGTCGCGAACCGGTGAACCGTCTGGGGCTTCCGCATTCCAGAGCGCGGGTTCGGCGATCGCGGGCAGGTCATGCGCGCCCCTCCCTTCCAGTCCCCCAAGGTCGAGGGGCGCGCTTTCCGGCCGGGCGGGGGTCAGGCGTGGCGGGCCAGGGTCTCTGCGGGGTCGAGGAGGTCGAACACCCGACTGACCATCCCGTGGCCGCCCACCAGCACCATCTGCGTCTGCGGGGCGTTGCAGTTGGCCTCGATCACCTCCGTGGCGCAGAGCGAGTCGCAGAACGCCAGCCCCGCGATGTCGACGACCACGACAGCCCGGTCGGTCGACACCGCACGGGCCAGCTCCTTCGCGAGCTCGGCCCGGCTCGTCAGGTCGGCCTCGCCCGCCAGCTCGACGACCCACAGGCTTCCCTCGTCGCGATGGGTCACGGTGAAGGTCGGCCGTTCCCGGAACGCTGCGAGCGCGGTTGGCCGGGGCGGTTCCGCCGACGCGTCGGCCGGCCGCCCGGACCGCTCGTCGCGCGGGGGCTCTGGTGGTCGCGGGACCAACCGCAGGTGGGACCCGCCTTGGGAGGACTGGCTGTACATCGAGGACTCCACCGATAGAAACACGCCACCGGGGACCGGGGTAGCCTCGACCACCCACGCTACGCCTCCGCAGGGCCGAACGACAGCGTCCGCACGGGTCTAGTGTGGGCTCGTGACACACCTGAGGCGGGCGCTCCCGGGCGTACGCCGGAGTCGCTGAGATGCAGGACGCCGATGCCCGCCGCAGCGACGCGAACCAGCTGATCGACGACGAGCCCCACCCTTCCCCGCGCACCCGAGGTCCCTTCGGGCGGATGGAGCGGCTCTGCACGGCCCTGACGCGGCACCTCCCCGCCCAGGGGGTCGGGGTCAGCCTGCTGACCGATGACACGTACCGGGGTGGGACCGTTGCTGCCTCGGATCTGGTGAGCCGCAGGCTGGACGAGCTGCAGTTCACCCTGGGCGAGGGCCCGTGCATCGACGCCTACGCATCGCGCCGCCCGGTCCTCGAGCCGGACCTGGTCGGTCACGGGAGCAGCCGATGGCCCGGGTATGCCGCCGCGGCGCAGAGTGAGGGGGTGAAGGCGGTGTTCGCCTTCCCGCTCCAGATCGGCCGCGCCCGAGCCGGCGCACTCGACATCTACCGGGACCAGCCCGGGGCGCTCACCCAGGGCGCCCTCTCCCAGGCGCTCACCTTCGCGGACCTCGCCATGGGCCTGTTGCTCGAGACCCAGACGGCGACGGAGCCGGGACGCACCGCCCACCTGGACGACGCGCTCGCCTACCGCCTGGAGGTCTACCAGGCCCAGGGCATGGTCATGGTCGACCTCGGGGTCAGCCTCGACGAGGCCATGGCCCGGCTCCGGGCCCACGCGTACGCCCACGACCGGAGCCTCACCGATGTCGCTCGCGACATCGTGCAAGGTAACCTGAGGTTGAGCCAGGACAAGCCGTGAACCCGGTGGGACTGATCGGCGAGAGCCGCAAGGGAAGGACTGGCCAGGCATGATCTCCACCGACCGGTTGGCCGAGATCTTTGTCGACGCCGCCGACACGCTAGTCGACGACTTCGACGTCATCGAGTTCCTCGAGACGCTCACCAACCACACCGCCCAGGTCAGCAGTGCTGCCTTCGCCGGGTTGTTGCTGGTCAACCCGCAGGGGCAGCTCCACTACGTCGCCTCCTCGGCTGAGTCGGTCAAGCTCCTCGAGCTCTTCCAGCTGCAGTACCGCGAGGGACCTTGTCTCGACTGCTTCAACAGCGGCGAGTCCGTGGTGAACGCCGACCTGGCGGCAGCCGACGAGCGCTGGCCGATCTTCGCCCCCCGTGCCGTCGCGGCCGGGTTCCGTTCGGTCCACGCGTTCCCGCTGCGCCACCAGCGCAAGGTGATCGGCGCGATGAACCTCTTCAGCACCGACACGGGTGCACTCGAGCCGCGCGACGTGCGGATCGTCCAGTCGCTCGCCGACATCGCGACGATCGCCCTCCTGCAGGAACGCACCATCCGCAGCRGTGAGGTCCTCACCGAGCAGCTCCAGCGCGCCCTGAACAGCCGGGTCATGATCGAACAGGCCAAGGGCGCCCTGGCCCGGATCCACAGCATCGACGTCAACCTCGCGTTCGAGCTGATGAGGCGCTACGCCCGTGCCAACCACCACCGGTTGGTCGACGTGGCCCAAGCCGTGCTCACCGACCCCGATCGCCACCCTGACCTCACCCGCAGACCGGCGGGCCCTCGGGCCTAACGGGCAAGCTCCTCGGCGCAGCCCTCGTCTGCCCGCCGAGCTCGACGAGACGGCGGGCGACCGGGCCGGGTGGTTGGGGTCGGTCACCCGCCGTCCGTGAGCGACCGGGCATCGCGCGCTCCCCGGTCACCAGTCCTGACGCCGCGGGCGGGGGTTCATGACGTGCACCGGCACGGGGGGCTCGAACAGTGCGACGCAGGGGCTGGGGAGCACCGGTGCGCGGGTGTCGACCGTGGGGCACAATGAGCCCGTGGCCAAGCGCATCCTCCGGTTCCGGAGCCGGGACGGCCACCAGCTCACCGTCACCGACGACGAGGGACAGCGGCACCGCGCCAAGCTCACCAAGGTGGAGGATCACGTCTCCGTGCGCGAGGACGGCTCGTTCACCTTCGGGTTCTGCAAGAGCTGCAACTGGGTGGGCCCCGCCCGCCGAGCCCGCGGAAAGGCCCGGCGCGATGCCGAGGCGCACCTTCCCGAGTGCACGGGAAGCGGCAAGGTGAGGATCGGCGTCACCAAGGAGTAGGGCCCGCCGGCCTCGACCTCCACCCGCGCCGGGCTCGGCAGCCGGACTGGGCGATGACCGAGCCGAGTAGCCCCGCGGTCCCACCTTGGGCGTGGGGCTTCCGTGGCGCATGATGGGCACGGCAGCCGCCCGCCCGGACGTGCTGTCAGCGCCACCGATCTCCCCCTGCCCGCCGACGGATGAGGACCTCGCATGTCCAGCACACAGTTCACCGTCCACACGAGCCTGTCGCCGAGCGAGGTGCTGGCCGTCATCACGGACTTCGGCCCCGACCGGGCGCGCTGGTGGCCGAACGTGGATGACGCCCACTTCACGGTCCACGACCAGGGCCCCGACTGGGCCGAGGTGACCGAGGGCACCAGCATGGGCTGGGAACGGGAGCGCTACTCCTGGGACGCCACCGCCGGCACCGTCACCATCGACACCCTCGAGTCGAACCTCTGGGGACCGGGGAGCGGCTGGCACTACGAGCTCCTCCCCGCGGCCGACGGCACCGACTTGCGGGTGACGCTCAACCGGAAGCCGAACTCCGTCAGGGGCCGGCTCGTCGCCGCCTTGATACCGCTGGTGGGAGCGCGCACCCTGGGGAAGCAGTTCGAGTCGGTGCTCCGCAGGGCCGAGAACCGCTGAGTCGGCAGCGCGACCCGAAAATCTCCAGCACCAGAGCCGACGAGGGGACTTGAACCCCTAACCCCTTGTTTACAAGACAAGTGCGCTGCCAATTGCGCCACGCCGGCCTGTCCGCTCCAGCCGCAACCGCAGCAGACGGCGACGATCGTACCGGCGCGGCGCCGGCCACCCGGAATCCCGGCGCGCACACGGCATACCCACCTCTCCCACTTGTTGCCACTGATGCGTCACCAGGGCCAGCAAACCGGCCTCCCGTGACCCACAGGTGGCAACAAGTGCCGCGCCCGACGTGCAACAGCGGCCCGGCACCCTCAGGTGTCGGGCCGCTGTCTGTGCGGAGAGTGGGTCAGTGGGCGTTCAGGTAGCTCTGCAGCGCGCGCACGGTGGCGCGATCGAGGTGGTGGGCACCGTTCGTGCGGGCACCGATCGCGGTCTGCAGGGCGCGGATCGTCTTGGGGCCGATGACACCGTCGGGGGCCGAGCCGACCTTGCGCTGCAGTGCCTTGACGTCGGCGCGCGACAGGCTGCCGTCGACCGAGCCGCCGACCCAGCGCTCGAGCGCGGCGTTGGTCTTGGGGCCGCGGATCCCGTCGACCACGAGTCGACCGGAGTGGGACGCGGACGTGGCGGGAGCCTTGCGGGTGGTCGACCGCGACGCCGTCGTTGCCGTGGACCCGGCGTCCACCGCACCCCCGTTGGCGCGGGTGAGGCCGGCGCGCGCGCCGCAGGTCGGCCACGCGCCGGGACCCTGCGCGGAGAGCACCTTCTGGGCGATGGTGATCTGCTGGGCCTTGGTGGCGCGGTTGGCGGTAGGGGCGTAGCGCTCGCCACCGAAGGCGTCCCACGTGCGGTCGGAGAACTGCAGTCCGCCGTAGTAACCGTTGCCCGTGTTGATCGCCCAGTTGCCACCGCTCTCGCAGGCGGCGACGCGGTCCCACACCGTGGAGGCCTGGGCGCTCGTGGCGGTGGCGAGGCCGCCGGCGACGGTGGCGACACCTGCCACCGCAACTCCGGTCACACGACGCCGAACGGGGTTGACCTTCCGGGCGGAGTGCCTGGGGGCGTAGAACATTGCGGGGTTTCCTCTCCTGACCGGCGCCTGCGAGGTGAGCTGTCGGGTTCGGGCTGTCAGGTGCCCGGCCGGCGTGAGCCGGCTTCACCCCAAGGCCACCGTGGTGGCCGCGTTGGGTCCCCCGTCCTCGTCGTGCCCGGAGATCTTCCGGTGAAACCCCCACCTGACGAGGCTCGGCGCGGTGGGCGTGCATGGCTGTCTGGGTATGCCGTGTGCAGTTGTCTCCGCGCGTTCGCGCAGGTAAGACACGGTAAGGGGCCTTCGTCAGGGCGACAACCGGTTGGCGATTATTCGTCACATTTGGTGCATGCGAGGACCCCCGGACAGGTGCCGCCCAGGGTGCCCAACCCGCAACCTGGGCGCCCTTCAGGGTGCTCAGGTTGCGGAGAGGCGGGCCGGTCAGCGCCGCCGGGCGCGACGCTTCTGCACCATGCGGTGGTCGAACGGTGCCGCCACGAACTCCCCCAGCACGCTGCCCGCCGCGATCGCGAGCAGCACCGCCATCGCCCCCAGCAGCGTCGTCAGCCCACCCTGGAGCGACAGGGTGCCGGAGTTGGCCGACGCACCGTTGACCATCTCGTAGAGCCCACGGAAGATCGCCAGGCCGGGCAGCAGGCCGTAGGACGCCGGGACGACCAGCACCATCGCGGGCGCGCCCAGACGCAGGGCCACCAGGCGCCCCGCGCAGCCCAACACGACCGCGGCCAGTCCGGCCGCCGACAGCTGGCCCAGCTCGTCGATGCGGGCCACGGCCAGCGAGACGGCCACGCCCACGGCGCACAACACCCCGCACGGCAGCACCAGCATGCGGCGGCTGCGCAGCGAGACCGCGCCCGACAGCCCGACCACGAACGCCCCGACCACGGCCAGCAGGACCGGGGCGTTGAGCGCCTGCGTCGACACGATGGACGGCGAGGCCAGCCGGAGGTCGAAGGCGCTGGTGAGCGCGAGGGTGAGCTGCAGCCCGGTCGCCACCCCGAGGATGATCCCGGCGGTGGTGAGGAAGACCGCGAACATCCGGCCGGCGCCGGTGACCGAGTAGCCGGAGATCGCGTCCTCGAACGCCGAGGCCACCGTGCGCCCCGGCAGGAGGACGGTGATCCCGCCGGCGACGATGAAGGCGAACTCCGACGACGAGACCGGCAACCACCCGGCCGCGCCGAGGCTGAACGCGCCCCAGGCGATCACCGTCGCCAGGAAGCCGCCCATCGCGCACTGGTAGAAGTCGGGCAGGCCGCCCTTGCCGAGGGCCCGCGCGGCATACCCGACCAGCAGGGCCGAGAGACCCGCGACGAGCGCCGCGACCAGACCGGCACCGAGCATCACCGCGATGGCGGCAGCCAGCAGCCCGAGGGCCCCCCGCACCGTCCACTTCGGCCAGAACCGTGGCGCCCGCCGGATCTCCCGCAGCTGAGCGGCGGCGGCCTCGCGGTCGTAGGACCCGGCGACGAGGTTCTCGACGAACTCGTGGACCGCGGTGAGCCGGGCGAAGTCGCGGGTCGACGACCGCACCACGCGCAACATCGTGATCGGCGCCCCCGACGCGGTCGTGCACTGGATCAGCAGCGACTGCAAGGTGATGTCGACCTCGAGGTTGTCGAGACCTGCCGCGGCGGCGACGGCCACCACCGACGACTCGACCTGGGGCGCTCCGGCCCCACAGCGCAGCATGAGCTCCCCGACCCGCAGCGCGAGGTCGAGCGAGGCCCGCGCCTCACGCTCCTCCGCGGCCGCCTGGCGCACCCTGGGGTTGCGGTAGGGCGTGTGCCGCAGGGACTCGACCATGGGCAGCGTCTCGGTGAGCTCCTCGCCGCGCCAGATCCGGCTCTGCCGCAACACCGGCCGACGCTTGACGGGGCGCGAGGCCGGCCTGTCCGTCGGGCCGTCGGTCATCCGGTCAGGCCCACGCCCGGCAGCGACGTGGAGGGCGCTTGGGTGGGCCACCAGTGCGGCACCCCGGCGTTCTGGAAGCAGACCGCGACGGCCACGACCGCCACGACGAGGGCGATGCCCACGAGCACCCGGGTGCCCTGCGGACCGGGGCTGACGCCCCTCACGATGCTGCGAGTGCCGCGGCGCAGGCCCGAACCACCGGGCCCCCACCACGCCATCAACGCGGCCACCGCTGCGCCGACGGCCAGGGGACCGGAGGAGTTCGGGGCGGGCTGGCCGCCGTAGACGGCCACCGTGCCCAGGGCGGCACTGAAGACGGCGCAGACGCCCACGAGCAGGGGCAGGATCGCGCTCACCACCGTGGCGAGCGCGCCCACGACGAGGTGCCAAGGGCTGGCGACGACAGCCAGGGGGACATCAGAACGTCGCGGGCCGCGGGTGTGGCGGCGCAGCACGAGGGAGGTCACCGACCGGTCGGCGGTGCGGGCGGCCCACGACCACAGCACCGCGAACGCCAGGGCGACCACCGGGAAGCCGGCCGCGCCGGCCACGACCGCCGCGAGCAGGGCGAAGAGGGTGCCCGTGCGGGCGGGTCGGCCGATCCGCGGGTCGGGCTGGCCGGCCTCGGCCTCCCAGGCCGCCTGCCACTCCGACACCTCGCCGTCCGGCTCGTCCCACGGGACGAGCTCGCCGTCCGGTTCGCCGGACCAGGCCGGCTCGCGCGCCCAGGCCTGGTCGATCGGCGGCTGCTCGACCTGACGGGCAACGGGGGCGGGTGCGACCGCGGGCCGGTCCCAGCGAGCGGTCGGCCGGTGCTCCAAGGCCCGGGTATGCCGCGAGGGCGTCGCCAGCGCCTCGGTCACGGGCTTCCCCGTGGCATAGCGCTCCAGCGCGTCGACGACCTCGTCCGCGTCGGGGCGCTCGCGCGGCACCGGCGACAGCGCGGCATACAGCAGCGGTGCCAGCCGCGGGTCGACCCCGGTGAGGTCGGCCTCGCCCCGGCTGACCCGCGACAGCACGACGTCCATCGGGCCGCGGCCGAAGGGCGGGGCACCGCTCGCGGCGTAGGCGAGCGTCGCCGCCCACCCCCACCAGTCGGTCGCCTCGGTGACGGGGGCCCCCTCGACCACCTCGGGCGAGAGGTAGCCCGGCGTGCCCATCACGAGGCCGGTCATGGTGATCCGCACGTCGTCGGCCACGTGCGCGATGCCGAAGTCGATGAGCACGGGGTCACCGTCGAGGAGCAGCACGTTGCCCGGTTTGAGGTCGCGGTGGATGACGTCGGCCTCGTGGATGGCGTCGAGCGCCTCGGCCAGCCCTCGGCCGAGCCGCAACAGCTCCTGGCCCCGGATCGGGCCGGACTCCTTGACCACGTCGTCGAGAGCGGGACCGGGGACGTAGCGGGTCACGAGGTAGGGGCGCTCGCCGTCGAGGTCGGCGTCGATGACGGCGGCCACACGGTCGTCGCGGATGCGGCTGAGGACCTGCACCTCGCGAGCCAGCCGGGTGCGGGCGTCACGGTCGTGCGCGACGTGGGGACGCAGCAGCTTGAGGGCCACGGCCCGACCACTGGGGTCGAGGGCGAGGTGGACGACGCCCATGCCGCCCTCCCCGAGCTGCTGGATCAGCCGGTACGGCCCGATCCGGGCGCCCTCGGGCGCGACGGGTGCACCGTCGCTGCCCTCGATCGCCTCCGTGGTCACCCCCCTACGGTAAGCGAGCAGCCCGGGGAAACGGGTGAGGCTACTGCTGGATGTACCCAACGAGTTGGTCTCGCTCGGACTGCAGCTCGTCGATCCGGTGCTTGACGATGTCGCCGATGCTGACGATCGCGTGCAGCTTGCCGTCGACCACCACGGGCACGTGCCGGATGCGCATCTCGGTCATCGTGCGGGCCAGCTCCTCGATGGGGACGTCGAGGCCAGACGTCTTCACGTCGGCCGTCATGATCGAGCTCACCGGGGCCAGCAGCACCGCGGCCCCGTCCTTCTGGAGGTGGCGCACGACGTCTCGTTCGCTGACGATCCCGGTCATGCCCTCACCGTCATCACTCACCACGAGGGCACCGATGCGGTGTTCTGCGAGGAGGTCGAGCAGCCGTTCCACGGTCTCATCGGAGCGGATGGTGACCACGTTGCCACCCTTGCGTCGCACGACATCCGAGATCCTCATGGTCAGACGGTAGACCGCTGGGAGGGCCACCGCTAGGGGAACCCGACCCAGGCCGCCGCCCCCTTCCCGCAACCTGGGCGCCCCCTGGGGTGCTCAGGTTGCAGGAGTGGCGGGGTGAGGGTGCGGGTATGCCGTGGGGTGGGCCGCCGACATAGGGTTGCCTTCGCAACGAAACCGTGGAGTTGATTTCCTGTGCCTCGCAGCCAGAAGCAGTTCGACCTCGTCATCGCCGCCAACCGACTGCCCGTCGACCGGGTGGTCGGCCCCGACGGGGAGGAGTCCTGGCGGACCAGCCCGGGGGGCCTGGTGACGGCCATGGAGTCGGTCATGCGCGGCCGCGAGGGCGCCTGGGTCGGGTGGGCCGGAGAGGCGGGGGACGCCCCCGCACCGTTCGTCGAGGACGACATGTACCTGCGCCCGGTGCCCCTGTCGGAGGACGAGGTCGCGCACTACTACGAGGGCTTCAGCAACGACACGCTGTGGCCGATCTACCACGACGTCATCGTCCCGGCGACGTTCCACCGGTTCTGGTTCACGGCCTACGAGGTGGTCAACCGCCGGTTCGCCGAGGCCGTCTGCGAGGTCGCCGCCGAGGGCGCCACCGTGTGGGTCCACGACTACCAGCTCCAGCTCGTGCCCGCGATGGTGCGCGAGCTGCGTCCGGACGTGCGAATCGGCTGGTTCGACCACATCCCCTTCCCGCCCGTGGAGCTGTTCGCCCAGCTGCCGTGGCGGCGGGCCGTGCTCGAGGGCCTGCTCGGCGCCGACTACCTCGGCTTCCAGCGGGTGGCCGACGCCCAGAACTTCGTGCGCGCGTGCCGCCAGCTGCTGGGCCTGCCGACCAAGGGCGACACCGTGTCGGTCTCCCGCGCCGAGGACAGTCGGCGGGTGCGGGCCAGTGCGGTGCCGATCTCGATCGACTACGCCGGTCTCGAGGCGGTGGCCAAGCAGCCCGAGACGATGCGGCGCGCCCAGGAGATCCGGGAGTCGCTCGGCAACCCGCGCACCCTCCTGCTGGGCGTCGACCGCCTCGACTACACGAAGGGGATCGGCCACCGCATCAAGGCCTACGGCGAGCTGCTCGCCGAGGGCAAGGTCTCCCCGCCCAACGAGGTGTTCGTCCAGGTGGCCACCCCGAGCCGGGAGCGGGTCGCCGCCTACCGAGAGCTGCGGCAGGAGATCGAGGGCGAGGTGGGTCGGCTCAACGGCGAGCACAGCCGGATCGGCTCGCCGGCGGTGCAGTACCTGCACCACAGCTACCCGCGGCAGGAGATGGCCGCGCTCTTCCTCGCTGCCGACGTCGTGCTGGTGACGCCGCTGCGCGACGGCATGAACCTCGTGGCCAAGGAGTACGTGACCTGCCGTCACGACGAGGGCGGGGCGCTGGTGCTCTCGGAGTTCACCGGCGCGTTCCACGAGCTGCACCAGGCCTTCGTCTGCAACCCCCACGACATCGAGGGCCTGAAGCAGACGATCATGCGCGCGATCGAGACCCCCGAGAAGGAGAAGCGGCGCCTCATGCGGGCCATGCGCCGTCGCGTGGCCGACCACGACGTCCAGCGCTGGGCCTCGCGGTTCCTCGAGGCCCTGGAGGTCGCCCCCGAGCGGCCGCAGCGCTCGACGCGCGAGCAGAAGGCCGATGACGACCAGGCCCGGGCCGACAGCAAGGCGCGTGAGCTCCACCACGCAGCGGCCGCCCAGGCGGCTCGGCCCGCCAAGGCGAGCCGGCCGAGCAGGGCGACCTCCTGATGGGGGTGCCGTCCGAGCGGTTGCTGACGCCTGACCTGGTTGCGGCCATCGAGCGGCTGGTGGCCACGCCGCGGGTCCTGGTGGCCTCCGACTTCGACGGCGTGCTAGCGCCGCTCGTCCTCGACCCCTCCGAGTCGCGGGCCCTGCCCGGCACCATCGAGGCGCTCGAAGGACTCGCGGCCCTCCCCGACACGCACGCCGCGGTCGTCTCCGGTCGCGACCTCGACACACTCACCTCGCTGACCGGCCTCGCCGACAGCGCGGTCACCCGGATCGGCACCCACGGCGCTGAGACCAGCCGGGCCACCGCGACCGACCTCACGGCCGAGCAGCAGGAGACCCTGGCGCGGGTGACCCGCGAGCTCGAGGAGGTCTCCGAGGGACGGCCGGCGGGCGCCTACCTCGAGACGAAGCCGAGCGCCGTCGTCGTGCACACCCGTCGCATGACCGACCGGGCCGCCGCCGACGCGGTGGAGGCGGCCGCGCTGGAGGTGACCACGCGACATACCGGACTGCACGTGTTGCACGGCAAGAACGTCGTGGAGGTGGGCGTGGTGCGCGCCGACAAGGGCACCGCCCTCGTGGCACTGCGCGACGAGGTCGGCGCCCAGGCGGTCGCCTACTTCGGCGACGACGTGACCGACGAGGACGCGTTCCGCGCGCTCGGCCCGGATGACCTGACCGTGAAGGTCGGTGAGGGCGAGACGGCCGCGCGGTTCCGGGTCGGGACGCCCGAGGACGCCGCCGCCGCGCTGGTCCGCCTGCTCCGCGCCCGCTCGTCCCACCTCTCCCGGTAGCAAGCTTTGCTAGCAAAGGTTGCTCGTTGAGGGACAGGTTGCAACCTGTCCACGAACCAGTTTCCTTTGCTAGCTGTACTGACCTGACAGGTTGGTCAAGCGGGTGATGGGTGGCTTGTTCTCGCAGGCGGTGTGGG